>ONBR01000027.1 GCA_900316105.1 uncultured Olsenella sp. | reverse complement strand
GGAGGAAGCTCTCCCTGGGGTGGAGGACGCCCATGGAGTACAGGAGGGCAGCGCTCACCGGCGCGGCATAGCCGCTCCAAGAAATCGTCCGCACCCCCCCGTCGCTCCTGATATCGATGTCCCAAAGGGTGTAGGAGAGAGAAGGAAGGCTAGATGCTTCGAAGGGACAGGGAGGTCACCGACCCAGATCGCATCGCCCAAATCTTGGACGAGGCGAAGGTCGTGCACGTGGGGCTCAATGATGGAGGCTATCCCTACGTCGTGCCGCTGCACTACGGTTACGAGCTTGCGAATGGAAGGCTCGTCCTCTACATGCATGGCGCGCAAAAGGGGCACAAGCTCGATCTCGTCCGGGCAGACATGCGTGTGGGATTCGAGCTCGACTGCGAGGTTCAGACCACCTTCGACGAACCGGACTTGCCTTGCAGCTACGGCTTCTTCTATGCATCCGTGATGGGAAGGGGAGAGATTAGCCTGATTGAGGATGCGAGCCAGAAGGTCCATGCGCTCCAGGTCCTCATGGAGCACCAGACTGGTCGCTCCTTCCAGATAACTCCCCAGATGGCAAAGGGGGCCAGTGTCTTCAGAATCGTTGCAAATACCTATTCGGCAAAAAGCCGCCCGCTTCCGCAGACGGCCCAGGGTTCCAAATGACAATCGGCATCTAGGAGGTAATGTCTGAAAATCACAGAGGCCGGAGTGCCTAGAGACGCACGACGGTCTGGGAGAGGGGCTTCCTACTGTCGTGGTTGGCCAGAGGCTTTGCACCCTCGGCAGGATAGCCCAGGTCCAGGGCCATCAGGACGACCTCGCCTTCGGCAAGGCCAAAGGATTCGGCCAGCTTCTCGGGGTCCAGGAAGTTGATCCAGCAGGAGTCGACGCCCTGATCCTTTGCGGCGAGGAGCATGTGCGTGGCGACGATGGTCGCATCCTCGGCTCCGGAGTCATGCTTGCCGCCAGGATAGGTAAAGACGTTCTTGCTGTCGTAGGTCACCATGAGGACGGTGGAGGCACCATAGCGGCAGGGGCTGACGGCGTCGAACTTTGCCAGGGATTCGGGGGACTGGAGCACGTAGACCTTCTGCTCTTGGAGATTCTTTGCCGTCGGGGCCAGACGCCCTGCCTCGAGAATCTTTTGCAGGGCCTCCTCTGGGACCTTCTGGTCGCTGAACTTCTTGCAGGAGTAGCGCTCCTTTGCCAGGGTGAGGAAATCCATGGGCTTCTTCTTTCTGCTTGGTGTTGGTCATGATTGCCTACATGATTCCCAACGGGCGAGCGTATGAAGCCGTGGTGTGCTACAAATTTTGTAAAGGGGTACATACTTCCCTGTAAGAAAAACAAGCGAGGCGTGGTTCGGCCTGCGTGTGGCCATATCCAGCCTCTTGGGTTCGGCCAACGGAGGATGCATGGCTAGTCAGAATGACGATTTTCAGAAGAAGGCCCTTCGGATCGTGAGTGGAGCCCTGCCGGATTCCTGGCAGAAGGTCATCGTGTACAGCGAGTTCCAGACGGACTACCTCAACTCGCTCTTCTATGCCCAGGAGGAGGACGGCAGCTATACCGACTGCTATGATTTGGCGCCTGCCCACAACCTGGACCTCAACACCATCCTGGACGAGATCTGCGACCTTCTGGACGAGCGTCGTCTGGCCCTTCCTGAGGAGGAGCGCTGGACGGTCATGACTATCACCTTTACCCCGGACGGTCAGAGCACCGTGGAGCTGGACTACCCCGATATCAAGGAGGGCTCCAGGGAGTATCGCCGCGGCTGGCGCGAGCGCTATCTGGTGTAGGGTCTGCTCTTCTCTTGCTATAGCGCAATGGAGCCAGACTTGTATTGGCCATTTGCCCAGCATGTTCTATACTGCAACGGAATTGCGGGGAGCTGACGCACGTCGGCTGAGAAGAATCCCAGTGCGGATTCGACCCGGGGTGGCACACGGACAAGGTGCCGCTCACACCTGACCTGGGTAATGCCAGCGTAGGGACCAAGGCACACGTCTCGCTTTACAGAGCGCGGGTCCCGAAGAAGGCGGGCCCGCGCTTTTTTTGTGCGCCCGCGGGAAGGAGTGCCTATGAACTGTTCTGTTGCCCTGCAGTATCTGCCCATGAATGCGGGGTCCGACGACGAAGTCTGCCGCATCGTGGATGAGGTCATCGCGGAGATTGACGCAAGTGGTCTGGACTACTACGTCGGTCCCTTCGAGACTGCCATCGAGGGAGACTTCGACGCCTGCATGGACCTGGTGAAGCGCTGCATCCAGCGCGGTGCCCAGGCGGGCTGCGCCGAGAGCGCCTCCTACATAAAGGTCTCCTATCGCCCCGGTGGCGACGTGATGACCACCGAGCACAAGATTGGCAAGTACCACCAGACCGACAGCGAGTTCCAGGCAAAGGAGCAGAGCGTTGCCTAGCGAGCAGAGCACTATGTCAGCCCAGGGCGACATGGCCACGGAGGCTACGGAGGCCTCTCGCCGCGCAGCCAGCAGACAAAAGCGTCGCCGCATGGTCATCCCCCTTGTGACTGTCGCGGCCATCCTGGTGGCCTGGCAGCTCCTGGTGGTCTTGGGTATTGTCCCCAACTTCCTCCTGCCCACGCCCACACAGGTGGTCGCTGCCTTTGGCACAGATGCCGCCCTCATGGCTAGTCACTCCGTGGCCACCCTTACGGAGGCTGCGCTGGGTCTGGTCCTGGGATGCGCCCTGGGTTTCGTGTTTGCCGTGACCATGGACCGATTCGAGGGCTTCTACCTGGCCTTCAACCCCCTGATCACCATCTCGCAGACCATCCCCACGGTGGCCATCGCACCCATCATGGTCCTCTGGTTTGGTTACGGGCTCCTGCCCAAGGTGGTCTTGGTTATCCTGACCACGTTCTTCCCGGTCACCGTGTCTCTGGTCTCGGGCTTCAAGTCCGTCGATCCCGACATGATCGACCTCATGCGCACCATGAAGGCCACTCCCTGGCAGATCTTCTGGCAGGTAAAGATTCCCGCCGCCGCGGACCAGTTCTTCAGCGGTCTGCGTATCTCCGCCACCTACGCCATCGTCGGCGCGGTCGTGGCCGAGTGGCTGGGCGGCTTCTCTGGTCTGGGCGTCTACATGACCCGCGTGCGCAAGTCCTTCTCCTACGACAAGATGTTTGCCGTAATCGTACTCATCTCTGCGTTGTCGCTGGCCCTTATGGGTGTCGTCGACGCAATCCAACGCATCTGCATGCCCTGGAAGAGGGCAGAAAGGAAATAACCGCCATGTCTATCAAGAACCTCTCTCGTCGTTCCTTCCTCGCTGGCGCTGGCATCGCTGCCACCGCTGTTCTGGCTGGCTGCGGCTCCTATGACAACTCTGGCGCTCAGGGCTCTACTGCCGGCGCAAAGAAGGACTCTGGCGACGCCCAGAAGATCACCTTCTGCCTGGACTACACCCCCAACACCAACCACACCGGCATCTACGTGGCAAAGAACAAGGGCTTCTTCAAGGACGAGGGCATCGACATCGAGATCGTCCAGCCCGCGGAGGATACCGCCGAGTCCATGATCGGCTCCGGTCAGGCCCAGATGGGCGTTTCCTACCAGGACTACATTGCCAACGTCCTGGCCTCCGACCAGGGCATGCCCCTGCAAGCCGTTGCCGCCATCATCCAGCACAACACCTCGGGCATCATGAGCCGCGCCGAGGACAACATCACCTCCGCCAAGGGCATGGAGAATCATACCTATGCCACTTGGGATATGCCCGTTGAGCAGGCAACCATCAAGCAGGTCGTCGAGGCCGACGGCGGCGACTACTCAAAGATCAAGATGGTCCCCTACACCGTGGACGACGAGGTCAGCGGCCTGAAGGCAAACATGTTCGATACCGTCTGGGTCTACGAGGGTTGGGCCGTGCAGAACGCCGCCGTCCAGAACTACTCTGTGAATTACTTCTCCTTCATCTCCATGGACGACGTCTTCGACTTCTATACCCCGGTCATCGCCGCCAACTCCGACTTCCTCAAGCAGAGTCCCGACGTGGCAAAGGCCTTCCTGCGCGCCGCAAAGAAGGGTTACCAGTACGCCATCGACAACCCTGCCGATGCGGCGGACATCCTCTGCAAGGAGGTTCCCGAGCTGGATGCAAATCTGGTGCGCAAGTCTGCCGAGTACCTGGCCGGCCAGTACACCAATGACGCCAAGTCCTGGGGTGTCATCGACAGGGACCGCTGGGCC
Source organism: uncultured Olsenella sp. (assembly GCA_900316105.1). GTDB lineage: Bacteria > Actinomycetota > Coriobacteriia > Coriobacteriales > Atopobiaceae > Olsenella_F. The sequence goes on along the minus strand of ONBR01000027.1, from coordinate 30,289 downwards.
CGTTACTACAAGTGGCTCAACGACAACAAGCTGGTCGAGAATGAGATCGACGTCAACGCCGGCTGGACCATGGATTATCTGGAGCAGTAGTGGAAGCTCAGACTAGCAGCACGAGCGGCGCACAGCCCCTTCTGGAGGCCAGGGACCTGACCCTCTCCTGGGATGGCGGCATCCATATCGTGGCTCAGGACATCAGCCTGACCGTCGGTTCGGGAGAGGTCGTCTGCCTGGTCGGTCGCTCCGGCTGCGGAAAGACGACCATCCTCCATGCCCTCTCGGGCCTGACCCAGCCTCTCAAGGGTCAGGTCCTCCTGCGGGGCCAGGACGTGACCGGCCAGCCCGGCAACGTCTCCTACATGCTCCAGAAGGATCTGCTCATCCCCAGCAAGAGGATCATCGACAACGTCTGCCTGCCCCTGGTTCTCGGCGGGATGGACAAGGCCGAGGCCCGCAAGAAGGCCGAGCCCCTCTTTGAGCGCTTTGGCCTGGCGGGTACGGAGGAGAGCTGGCCCAGCGAGCTTTCGGGTGGCATGCGCCAGCGCGCCGCCTTCCTGCGCACCCACCTGATGGGCAAGGACGTGGTCCTCTTGGACGAGCCCTTCAGCGCCCTGGACGCCCTGACCCGCGTGGACATGCGCAGCTGGTACTGCGACATGGCTCACGACCTGGGTATGGCTACCCTGGCAATCACCCACGACGTGGACGAGGCCGTCACCATGGCCCACCGCATCTATGTCCTGGAGGGCAATCCCACGGCGGGCGTCCCCTCCACCGTCGCGGGCCTGATCGAAGTTCCGCGGCCGGGCGAGGGCGTCTCGGCGGCGGAATTCGCCCTGACCGACGAGTTCCTGGAGACAAAGAAAGAGGTCCTGCGCCTCCTGGGCCTGTAGCCAAAAGGGGTACTCCCTTATAAGGGGTACTCCCTTATGGATACTCCTTTTGGCGATTTACAGTGCGGCAACGGTCGTCCCCTATACTGGCCATGCGCAAGACTTGGTCACATGCTTTCGGAGGCCCGGCGTGATGCGTCGGGCCTCTTTCCTTTCTTGGAGGTCCCATGCCCCTCTCACTCAATACCGCAGCTCAGGCCCTCAAGCCCTCGGGCATCCGTCGCTTCTCGAACCTGGCGGCGCGTACGCCTGGCTGCATCTCGCTTACCCTGGGGGAGCCGGGCGAGGAGACCCCCGCGAACATCCGAGCCCAGGTGCCCGCCAGCCTGGAGGCGGGAAAGACCCACTACCCGCCCAACAACGGCTATCCCGCCTTGCGCGAGGCCATCGCGCACACGATGGGGGAGCGCGGCCTCTCCTATGCCGCCGACGAGGTCATCGTGACCAACGGGGCGACCGAGGCTCTCTACTCCACTCTGACGACCCTCCTGAACCCTGGCGACGAGGTCATCATCCCAAAGCCGGCCTTCCTCCTGTACGACTCCATCGTGGAGCTCTGCCGGGGAACCGTGGTGTCCCTGGACACGGCGCCTGCCAGCTATCAGATCGACCCCGAAGCCCTGGCAGCCTGCGTCAGCAAGAAGACCAAGGCCATCGTGATTTGCTCGCCCAACAATCCCACGGGTTGCGTCCTGACCCGGCAGAGCCTGGATGCTGTGGCGCGCCTGGCAGCCGAACATGACTTCTACGTGATCTGCGACGACGTCTACGACCAGCTGGTCTACCAGGACGACTACCAGGGCTTTGCCCGCCTGCACCCAGAGCTTCGAGACAGGACCATCGTGGTCAACTCCTTCTCCAAGCCCTATGCCATGACTGGATGGCGTCTGGGCTGGCTGGCGGCAGATGCCCAACTCGTTGCCCAGATTGCCAAGGTCCATCAGTTTGCCGTCTCCTGCGTGGTGGCCTTTACCCAGGACGCCGCCGTGGAGGCCCTGACCACGGACGTCTCCGCCATGAGGGAGTCCTACCGGGCGCGCAGGGACCTGACCCTGGGGCGCCTGGGCGAGATGGGCCTTTCCGTGGTGGAGCCCGAGGGTGCCTTCTATGCCTTTCCGGATGTGAGCGAGTTTGGCCTCTCCAGCGAGGAGTACTGCGAGCGTGCCATCACCGAGTCTGGTGTGGCCCTGGTGCCGGGTGTCTTCTTTGGCGGAGAGGGACACGTCCGCATCAGCTATGCCACGAGCGAGGACAAGCTCCGTGCGGGCCTCGACCGTCTGGCGTCCTTCGTGGACAGCCTGCGATAGGCGGATTAGCTCCCCTATGCGAATTGGACGACGCCCGATAACGATCCTGCTATTTTCTCTGATATCGTGTGGGTCGCCCAGTTCCCCTGCGTTCGACCAGGCCTTTCTCAATCAAGCTGTTCAGGATTTTGATAGTGATGTCCTTCGATTCGCCGAGTAGGCCGGAGAGCTCCGAGCGACTGTAGCTACCGCCAGGGGCACTACCGTTGTGTTTTCGCAACGATTGGACAACGATAAATTCAGATAATGCGACGAAAGCACAACGATAATTACACACGTTACGACGAAAGACCAACGAAAACCAATCCACCAAAACGTAATGACGGCTCTCCGGTCGTCGTCCTTGGTGACAGCGGAGTAGGCTCCCTAGCTACTCCATGATCGCCAGGCGCCGGTAGACTGCTAGGCCCTGCATGAGGACGGCCTCGTCGAAGTCGAAGCGGTCTGCGTGGAGGGGGATGCCCGTCCCCGTGCCCAGGAGCATGAAGTCACCGGGCAGCCACTGCTGGTACCAGGCAAAATCCTCGGAAATCAGGAGCGGCTCGGCCACCTCGTCCACCTGGATGCCGCCAGCACGAAGCCATGCCGTCGAGGCCTCGAAGAGCCCCTGGTCGTTGACCACGGGTGGGTAGCCCTCGGAGTAGACGACATCCGCCGTACATCCGTGGTCCGCCGCGGTCGTTCTTGCCAGCTCTGCCAGCTCGGCGCGGGCACGCTTGCCCATGGCCACCGAGAAGGTGCGCAGCGACCCCTCCAGCACTGCCTCCGCAGCAATCTGGTTGCGCACCTGGCCCGCCTGCATGTGGCCGAACTTGAGGAGGAAGGCCTCCTCCCGTCGTCTCGCATCGGCGTAGGCATAGGCGCGGCCCAGGTAATCGCAGGTGGCCTCCAGGGCATCGGCCCCGTCCGAGGCCTTCGCGATGTGGGAGGCGCGGCCGTGGACCCTTACCGTAATCTCGTTCGAGGCGGCCAGGAGCGCGCCGGCGCGCCCTGCCACCTGTCCCTTGGGCAGGTCGGGCCAGAGGTGAAAGCCATAGATCCTATCCACGCCCAGCTCATCGAATACTCCGGACTGGCAGACCACCTTTGCCCCGCCCGTCGTCTCCTCCGCAGGCTGAAAGACCAAAAGGACCGACCGCCTGAGCTCGTCCACGTGCCCCGCCAGCCACCACGCCAGGCCCAGGACCATGGCCATGTGGCCGTCGTGGCCGCAGGCGTGCATCCGTCCCTCGTGAGTCGAGGCATAGGGGACGCCCGTCTTCTCCGTCACGGGAAGGGCGTCCATATCGGAGCGGAAGGCCGTGGTGTGCGGTGTGCCAAGGTCCACGTGCAGGCAGAGGGCAGACCTGCTGGGAGAGAAGACACGGACCTCGGCGTTGACACCCTTTTCCTGGGCATTTGCTCGCAGCTCCTCGGCTGCCGCCTCCAGCTCGCGCCTCACGTAGACCAGGGTCTGCGGCAGGTCAAAGTCCAGCTCGGGTATCTGGTGGAGGTCGCGCCGGAAATGTCTCAGCAGCTCTTCGTTTACCTGCCTGTCCATGGGCCAGCTCCTCTCTCGTCTTTTCCAAGCGCATTCTATCCGAGCGAGGCGCTCGTCCGCCCGCCAGTGGGAAAAGAAGTCCATCGTGTAACACGGCAGTTAAGACTTTGTCCACGTGTTACACTTGCCCTCAGATAGAGGCGCGGAAGCGATGATCCTCGGGCGAGCCGGCAGGCATTGACCCCGCGGGGAGGCCAAATCCGCCGAATCGCAGACGCCAGGCGTGGCCCTGCGGTGGGTCTGGGGGGAATACCTCCAGGACTGTCTACGGAAGTATCCGTGGTTGAGCTATCCCGGCGTCCTGCCGCAGGCTCAGCCCGGCAAGGACGAAAGGATTTACCTTGTCTACAAAGCGTCCCTTTGCGAGCGCATCCGTGCTGGAGTCCATAGCGGCCCAGTATCCCACTCCCTTCTACATCTACGACGAGGCGGGCATCCGTGCCAACGCCCAGCGCCTGGTGGATGCCTTTGCCTGGAATCCTGGCTTCAAGGAGTACTTTGCCGTCAAGGCCACGCCCAATCCCGCCCTCATCGACATCCTGCGCGAGTACGGCGCCGGCGTGGACTGCTCCTCCGAGACGGAACTCCTCCTGGTGGAGGCCATGGGCATGAGCGGGGACGACATCATGTTCTCCTCCAACGACACACCGGCGGGGGAGTTCGAGCACGCCTTGCGCCTGGGTGCCACGATCAACCTGGACGACATCACGCACATCCCTGCCCTGGCGTCCGCCTGCGAGCGCGCGGGCGTTGACCTGCCTGACACCGTGAGCCTTCGCTTCAACCCTGGCGGCGACTTTGCCTTTGCCAATGGGATCTTTGGCTCGCCCGAGGGGGCGAAGTTCGGCCTGACCGAGCCCCAGATGCTCGAGGCCGCCCGCCAGCTCAGGGACCTGGGCGTGGAGCACATAGGCGTCCATGCCCTCCTGGCCTCCAACACCCTTTCCAACGACTACTATCCCACCCTGGCCAGGACCCTCTTTGCCATGGCCGTCCGTATCGAGCGCGAGGTGGGTGTGGACGTGAGCCTGGTCAACCTCTCGGGCGGCGTGGGCATCTCCTACAAACCCGAGGACGAGGACAACGACATCACCCTGATCGGCGAGGGCGTCCGCCAGGCCTACGAGGAGATTCTGGTGCCCGCTGGCATGGGCGATGTTGCCATCGCCACCGAGCTGGGCCGCTTCATGATGGGGCCCTACGGCGCCCTGGTCACCCGCGTCATCCACACCAAGGACACCTACCACCACTACCTGGGCGTGGACGCCTGCGCGGCCAACCTCATGCGTCCCATGCTCTATGGCGCCTACCACCACATCACGGTCATGGGCAAGGAGGACCGGCCCTGCGACCACCTCTACGACGTGGTGGGCATGCTCTGCGAGAACTCCGACCGCCTGGCCGACGACCGCGCCCTGCCCGAGGTCCAGGTGGGCGACCTTCTCTTCATCCATGACACGGGCGCCCACGGACACTCCATGGGTTACAACTACAACGGCCGCCTGCGCTCGGCCGAGCTCCTCTTGCAGGAGGACGGGTCCGTCAGGCTCATCCGTCGTGCCGAGACGCCGGCGGACTACTTTGCCACCCTGGACGTCCTGCCCGTCTACGACCGCCTCCCCAAGCGAAAGTCCGAGCGTCCGTAGGGGCGCACACAACGGCTTTTGCACGGCATTGCACGGATTTTCTCAGACGCTTTCGTCATACAAGGACAAAGGAGAAGCACCATGGACATGACCAACCTTTCCGGATCTATCGTCGCCCTCGTCACCCCCTTCAAGGCTAACCGCACCATCGACTTCGACGCCCTTGGCAAGCTCGTAGACTGGCACATCGAGCAGGGCACCGACGGCATCCTGGTCCTGGGCACCACGGGTGAGTCCTCCACGATGACCGACAACGAGGACTACGAGGTGGCAAAGTTCGTGGTGGACCGCGTGGCTGGCCGCATTCCCGTCATTGGCGGCTCAGGCTCCAACTCCACCGACGAGTCCCTGCGCAAGTCCATCGGCCTGCAAAAGATCGGCGTCGACGGTCTCCTCCTGATCACCCCCTACTACAACAAGTCCAACGAGGACGGCATCTACCACCACTTCAAGACGGTCCTGGACGCGGTCCACGTCCCCTGCATCCTCTACAACATCCCCGGCCGCACCGGCTGCTCCATCAGCGAGCACAACCTGGCCCGCCTGTCCAAGCACCCCAACGCCTGGGGCCTCAAGGAGGCATCGGGCTCCATCTCCTATGCCACCACGGCGGCCCGCTACGTGAGCGACGACTTCCGCATGTTCTCCGGCAACGACGACATGGTGGTCCCCATCCTGTCCCTGGGCGGCTCCGGCGTCATCTCCGTCTGGGCCGACGTTGCCCCCGCCACGGTCCACGAGATGTGCGCAAAATGGCAGGCAGGCGACACCGCCGGCGCCCTCAAGATCCAGCTGGACAACCTGGAGCTGATCCACTCCCTCTTCTGCGAGGTCAACCCCATCCCCGTCAAGGCCGCCCTGGCAAAGATGGGCATGCTCACCGAGAGCTACCGCTCGCCCCTCTGGCCCATGGCCGACGCCAGCCGCGAGCGTCTCTATGCCGCCCTGGCAGACCGCGGCCTCATCGACCAGGTATAGGGCTTCAGAGCGAGTTGCTCTTATCAGAAGACGCATCAACAACATCCTGGAAGGGATTCTTATATGGCAGAAAACGGAAAGAAGACCGCCATCATCATCGGCAACGGCCGCATGGGCCAGCTCATCGCCCAGACCCTGGAGGCCGACGGGACCTTTGAGCTCCTGGGCATGTATGGCGTGGAGAACGCGGCAGAGCTGGATGAGCAGGCGCCCGCTGCCGACCTGGCCCTGGACTTCTCCAACAAGGCCGGCCTGAGCCATACCCTGGCCTACGTGCGCCGCACGGGTGCCGCCCTGGTCAGCGGCACCACGGGCTACTCCGAGGAAGAGCTGGCGCAGATTCGCGGCCTGGGCGACGCGGCTCCCGTGATCTGGTCAGCCAACTATTCCCTGGGCGTGGCGGTCCTTCGTCGCCTGGCCGCAGAGGCCGCGCGTGCCCTGGAGGGCTTTGACATCGAAATCGTGGAGACCCACCACAACCAGAAGGCAGATGCTCCCTCGGGTACGGCAAAGCTCCTGCTGGATGCCGTCGCACCCGATGGCGCCGATGACGTAACCTACGGGCGCGAGGGCATGGTGGGCGCCAGGCCCCAGGGGCAGATCGGCATGCACAGCCTGCGCGGGGGCACCGTGGCGGGCACCCACGAGGTTCACTTCTTTGGGCCCGACGAGGAGGTCTGCCTGACCCATCGCGCCACTAGCAGGCAGATCTTCGTCAATGGCGCCGTGGCTGCTGCCAAGCGCCTGGTGCAGAAGCCTGCTGGCTTCTACGGCTTCGACGAGCTCATGTTTGCCTAGGTGCCGGCATCAAAGGCTGACTGGAATCAAAGACCAACGACGTGCTGAGAAGGGAAACCATGGACGCACAGGAAATCATAGACTACATTGCCAACGCGCCAAAGAAGACGCCCGTCAAGCTCTATATCCGCGAGGCCGAGGGCGCTCACGTCAAGTATCCCAAGGGTGCCCACGTCTTTGGCGGAAAGAAGGGCCGCGTCGTCTTTGGCGACTGGGCCGAGCTGGAGCCCGTGGTCAAGAAGGCCCAGAAGAAGGGCCAGATCGAGGACCTGGTCGTGGAAAACGACCGTCGCAACTCCGGCGTGCCCCTGCTGGATCTCAAGGGCGTCAACGCCCGCATCGAACCTGGCGCCCTCATTCGCGAGAAGGTCCAGATTGGTGACAACGCGGTCATCATGATGGGCGCCGTGATCAACATCGGCTCTGTAATCGGCGAGGGCACCATGATTGACATGGGCGCCGTTTTGGGTGGCCGAGCCATCGTGGGCAAGCATTGCCACGTGGGCGCCAACACCGTCCTGGCCGGCGTCGTCGAGCCCGCCTCCGCCACGCCCGTGACCATCGACGACGACGTGATGATCGGTGCCAACTGCGTGGTCCTGGAGGGCGTGCACGTGGGCGAGGGTGCCGTCGTCGCAGCCGGTGCCGTCGTGGTCGAGGACGTGCCTGCTGGTGCCGTGGTGGCAGGCTGTCCCGCAAAGGTCATCAAGATGAAGGACGCAAAGACTTCCGAGAAGACCGCGCTGGTAGACTCCCTGCGCACGCTCTGACTGGACGGGTGACAATAGCGCCAGGCACTATTGTCACATTTTGGGACAGAGGTGCCTGGCACCATTGTCACATTTTGGGACAGAGGTGCCTGGCACCATTGTCACATTACTTGCTTGCGCTCGATGAGCTGGAGCCGGTCGAGCTGGAGTTTGTGCTGTTGGAGTTGGAGCTCGAACCCGTTGAGCTGCTCGAACCGTTGGAGCTGGAGCTGTTCGAGCTACTGGAGCCTGAACCCGTCGTGCCTGCGCCGGAGCCGGAGCCGGACGAGCCCGTGCCGCTGTCCGTGCTGGAACCAGAGTTCGAGCTGCTCGAGCCCGAGCTCGTGCTGCCGCTGCCCGTGTTGGAGCCAGACTCGCTGGAGCTGGAGCCAGACTCGCCGGAGTCGGTGCTCTCGGCCTTGGACCCCGAGCTATCCTTGTCCTTCTCGCTGTCCTTCTTGTTCGTGGTCTTCTTGCTGTCCTCGGTCTGGGTCTGGTCGGTCTTCTGCGTCTGGTCCTGCCCGCTCGTGGACTGGGCGTCAGTCTGCGAGCTAGACGTGGACTTTGAGATGGTTTGCGTAATAGGCGTCGTGCTGCCGATGCCCTTGCCGGCGGTAGCCAGGGTCACGAAGCCCGCGTAGACCAACACGGCGACGACGGCGATGACGATGCTAAAGATGATGGCGCGACGCTTGATGGTCTGGGCCTTGCGCCTGGCCACGGCGCCTCGGATGCTGTCAGGGGCGATGCGCGGCTGTGTCATGTCCGCAGGATTAGCCACATCGACATGGGAGGCCTGGTCGGGGAATGCCTGCCCATCCAGGTCGTCTTCCGGCTGCCAACTGGGGACGGGACGGGACCTCAGCATGGTGCGGTCAGCTTCCGCCTCTGGGTAGAGGGGGCGAGCCTGTTGGGTCATTCCCTGGCCATAATCATCGGCGTAGAGGTTGTCCTTGATCTTGTTCGCAGAGCGGGACAGGATTGTCTTGTAGATCTGCGAGGCCGCTGCCGATGCGGCGGCGGCCACGCCGACGCCGATGATCGAGCCTGTGAGGCCGATCTTTGATTGCAGCAAAAAAGAGGTGATGGCCGCAAGGCCACTGGCGGCGATGGTGGATACGGACACGTTCTCAAAGAGGCCCGTCTTCTGTTCCTTCGCGTCCTCGGGGCGTTGAATGCTTCTCTTGTCGGCCAAGGTACCTTCTCCCTTCCTCAGCTTTCATGTGCCGTATGTTGTACCCCGTTGATGTGCCGTCGATGTGTTGAAGTTACCGACTCGCCGAATACTCCACGAATGGCACGCGGTCCTTCTTGGAAGCTGACAGCCTGGCTGGGGCTGCATGCAACGACGTTCCTGTGGAGCCGTCTCTCCGACGATGCATTTTCTTTATCGTTTTTGCATGTTGTTCACACTGGCGCCCGCCATTGTCGACCGTTTGCGACAGATTGAATGCGTTACGACCTTCTTACCGAAAAGGTGCAGCTATAAGACCTGGCTAGGGGTATGATTTCGCTCGTGTGGTATCTCTTTAACATCCGATGGAGGTAACTATGCTCGTCAACGCAACCGCAATGCTCCAGAGCGCAGAGAAGGGCCACTACGGCCTCGGCGCGTTCAACACCAACAACCTAGAGTGGGCTTCGTCCATTCTGGACGCAGCCGAGGAGCTGCAGTCCCCGCTCATCATCCAGTGCACCGGTGGCGCTGCCAAGTGGCAGACCTCCTTCAAGGTCGTCGCTGACATTGTGAAGGACCTCGTCGAGGCAAAGAACATCACCGTTCCCGTCGCCCTGCACCTGGACCACGGCTCCTACGAGCAGGTCTTCCAGTGCATCGACGCCGGCTTCACCTCCGTCATGTACGACGGCTCCCACGAGGAGACCTTCGACCTCAACCTGCAGCGCACCGAGGAGATCGTGAAGCTGGCCCACTCCAAGGGCATCTCCGTCGAGGCCGAGGTTGGCGGCATCGGTGGCGTCGAGGACGGCGTCGCCTCCGCCGGCGAGCTGGCTGACCCCCAGCAGTGCAAGGCCATCGCCGACCTGGGCGTCGACTTCCTGGCCTGCGGCATCGGCAACATCCACGGCGTCTATCCTGCCGACTGGCAGGGCCTGTCCTTCGACCGTCTGGCCGAGATCAAGGCCCTCACGGGCGACCTGCCCCTGGTCCTTCACGGCGGCACCGGCATCCCCGTTGACCAGATCCAGAAGGCCATCTCCCTGGGCATCTGCAAGATCAACGTCAACACCGACCTCCAGCTGGCTTTCGCTGCCGCTACGCGCAAGTACATCGAGGAGGGCAAGGACCAGCAGGGCAAGGGCTACGATCCCCGCAAGCTCCTGAAGCCTGGTCGCGATGCCATCGTCGAGCGCACCAAGGAGCTCATCCAGGAGTTTGGCTCCGAGGGCAAGGCCTGGAACTAGGCTTTTCTCGCTGCGCGCAGACGCGTCACATTGATACAGTAGGGGAGCCGGCCTTCGGGTCGGCTCCTTTTATGTGACAAGGGTGCCAGGCGCTGTGACAAGGGTGCCAGGCGCTATTGTCACATTTTGGGACAGAGGCGCCTGGCGCTATTGTCACATCGCAGGTAACGAGGAGTTTCTTTGATGAAGAAGATGCGCTTGCTGGCTCCGGCTGGCGGGATGGAACAGTTGGAGATGGCCCTGCACTACGGTGCCGACGAGGTCTACCTGGCTGGGCACGAGTGGGGCATGCGTGCTCGGAGCCGGAACTTCTCGCGAGAAGAGCTGGCCCGCGCCGTCCAGATGGCACACGCCGCAGGGGCTGCCGTCCATCTGACCCTCAACATCCTCATGGTGGAGGATGACCTGGACCGCCTGCCCGACTACCTGCGCTTCATCGATCAGATCGGCGTGGAAGCCGCTATCGTGGCGGACCTGGGGGCAATGTCGCTCCTGCACGAGTACGCCCCGCACGTCGAGCTGCATGTGTCCACCCAGGCCTCGGTCATGAACGCCCGAGCGGCAGAGGCGTACGCCCGACTGGGGGCGACCCGCGTCGTCCTGGCGCGTGAGCTCACGGTGGCGCAGATCGGCGCCCTGCGCAGGCAGCTGGATGCCGACGGCTTCAAGGACCTGGAGCTGGAGGTCTTTGCCCACGGTTCCATGTGCATGGCGGTCTCGGGCCGCTGCCTGCTCTCGTCCGAGCTGGTGGGCCTGGAGCGCGGGGCAAACTTCGGTGCCTGCACCCAGCCCTGCAGATGGAACTGGACCCTGGTGGAGGAGGAGCAGCCCGACAAACGCCGGATGCCCGTTGAGCAGGACGAGAGATTCAGCTACATCCTTTCCAGCAACGACCTGGAGATGCTGGACCATCTGGACGACCTGGCCGCGGCGGGCGTCGACTCGATCAAGCTCGAGGGTCGCGCGAAAGGTGCCTTCTACACGGCCATGGTTACCAACGCCTACCGGCACGTGCTGGACGGGGAGCCCGCGGCCGACTGGATGGGGGAGCTGGAGACCACGAGCCACAGGCCCTTCTCCAATGGCTTCTTTTACGGGAACCCCACCCAGAACCCGGGAGACGTTGACTACCTGCGCGAGCGCCTGATGGTGGCCAGCGTGGAGTCCTGCCAGCCTGAGGGGGAGGGCTTTCTGGTGGAGGTCCTCTGCAGGAACAAGGCCGAACTGGGAGACGAGCTGGAGGCGGTTTGCCCTGGCAGGCCAGTCCGCTCGCTGCGGCTCGAGGGGCTGGAGCACTGGGATGAGGAGACGGAGTCCTGGGAGTCCGCGACCACGATCTCGCGTGCCATGGAGCGCTACCGTCTGCGCGCGCCCTTTTCCCTGGAGAAGCTGGACATCCTGCGCAAGTAGGAAAGAGGATCTACGTGGATGCGGTCGGGCCGTCCCCTTGTCCAGTGCTCAGACATTCTCGCGTGCTCCGCGCGCTGCGAAACTGCGCCTGGACAAGGGGACGGCCCGGCCTTCGGATTCCCACTGGCCCGAGGGTCTTTGTGAAAGGGGCCTGGGAGAAGGCCTTCGGGGGATTGCCAGCTTGAGCGGCAGCGGAGGTCATTTCGGACGGATGAGTGCAGAGGGGGTTCTCTGACGGAAAATCGGGACTTTCTGTCCGAAACGACCTCCGCGGCTTCGCAGCTGCCGTCCCCTTCAGCCCTACCCCTCGGTCAACAAGGTGAACCTGCTGCGGTCGAAGTCGATGACGCCCTCATCGCGGAGCTTGCCCAGCTCGGTGGATAGCGCGCTCCTGTTGACCGAAAGATAGTCCGCCAGCTCCTGCCTGTTGTAGGGGATGGTGAAGCTGCTGGATCCCTGACGCTGGGACTCCTCGCTCAGGTAGGCCAGGACCTTCTCGCGCGTGCTGCGCTGGGCCAGCAGGGAGAGCTTCGAGTTGAGCTCCAGGTTTCGATGGGCCAGGGAGTCCACCATGTTCTCCATCAGTCGCGCGTGGAAGGTGCAGGTGGCCCGGCAGCTCCTCAGGATGGCGAAGGCCTCCAGGGACAGTACCAGCGATGGCTTTGCGGCAACTGCCGCTATAGGCAGGGCTGCATCGCGCGAGCAGGCATAGGCCTCGGCGAAGCTTTCGCCAGGACGTGCCGTGGAGATGATGTTGCGGTTGCCCCACCAGTCCTCTCGGATGATCTTTATCTTTCCCTCAAGAACCACGTGCACGTAGTGGGTCACGTCGCCTGCTCGTAGGAGGTACTCGCCCTTGTCGTATCTCTTTGTGGTAGCACCCAGGCATGGGAGGGCGGCCACGATCTCGCGGTCATCCAGGTCGGCAAAGAGCTCGCATTTGTGTAGGACTGGCAGGTGGTCGATCACCCAGTCCGGAGCATCCTTGAGCATGGCATCCAGGGCGTCACCGCGATCCTTGTGCTGGGCAAAGGCAGTTATGCTCTGGTGCCTTGCCTGAAGCGTGCGCCTGGATAGGGAGCTTGCCCGAAGGGTCGGAATTGCTGAAGCGTCCATGGTGAACCTCTTGCCGTGCTGCCGATGCCATACTGGTGCGTTGTAATACCAACGCACCAGTATAAGCTAGCTCAGCTAAAAGCTGAAGATGCGACCAAAGAAGGCTACTATCTGGTCCCACCAGCTGGTCTGCTCCTGGGAGCTCTCCGCCTGATTCTGAGAGGAGCTGCCGCTCGAGCTGTCCGTACTCTGGTCGCCCAAGGCAAACGCCGTGCTGGTTCCCATGGCGTCGTCGAAGGAGCTGCGGTCGATCAGGTCGCTGGCCAGTTGGACGGCATTGTCGTCGACCTCGCTGGAGTAGCTGTCTGTGACGGTGACGCTGACAGAGGACGTTCCTTCCACCAACACCTTTCCCGAGGCATCCTTGATCGTGACGGTATTGCCGTCCGTGTCCACGACCTTGCCGCCCTGTGCCACGTTGAGCTTGGTGATGGTCGAGTCACTGGAGACGACCCAGCTGGAGGAGGCGTCCACGTTCACGGTGATGGGGGCCTCGCTGGTCGTGCTTGCCTGGTCATTGCTGGTGATGACTGCGGCACCCTGCCAGCTCGTGCCAGCCGTCAGGTAGAGGGTCAGACTGGAGATGCTGTCCACGCTGATGTCGCCGCTCAGGTCCTCGCCTGCACAGGTGCAGTTCACGCTCGCTCCGTTTGATCCTGCGGAGCCCCAGTTGTTGGAGTCGTTGCCCTCCACCTGCAGGAGCTTTGCCGCGTCGGAGTCAAAGTCTAGGGTCGTCTGCTTGAGCAGGATGTTTGCGGTCGTGTTGGTCACATAGAACATGGCGCCGGAGTCGATCGAACTCTTTAGGGTGGAGTTCACCGCCTGGAAGGAGGCCGCGTCGCCAGTGGTCGTCTCGGCGTCGCCCGAGGTGGACTGGTAGATGATCACGCCGTTGGCCACGGGGTCGCTGCCCGTCGTGCCCTCGTTGGTGCTCTCCAGCGTGGAGTCGTTGATCAGTATGGTGTTCAGGCCCTCCATGCCGGCGATCTGGCTGCCCGTGGCCGTACCCGTGACGCCTGAAACCTCGATGTCTCCCGTGGAGTAGATGAGGGGGGAGCCCGAGCCCTCGGTGGACAGGCTGGAGTTGGTGATGGACACGTTGCCACCGCCGCGGTCCGTTGCCAGGGCCGCGCAATGGTTGCCCTGGGTGGAGATGGTCAGGCTGTCGCCGATGATGCTGCCGCCGTAGGTGGCATCGCAGCCGCGGCTATTGTCTGCGGTCGTGGAGATGCTGTCACCCTTTGCATAGATGGTTCCGCCGTCAGTGGCAAAGAGGGCATTGGACCCGGCGCTCGTGGCCTTGAGCTCGGAGTCCGAGACCTTGGCCAGACTACCGTCGCCTACGCTGAGCAGGATGGAGTTCACGCCGTAGAAGTTGCAGGAGTCGCCGTTCTGGTCGTCGCCCGACTTTTCCAGCGTGACCTTGCTTGCGGTCAGGCTTCCGCCGTTCTGGACGAGGGCTGCGTTCTGGTCTGATTCGGTTGCAGAGTACTGCTGGTCGGAGGCGTTGGTCTCTTGCCCGTCTGCCACGAGGACACCGGAATAGCTACCCGAATAGTCAAAGCTCTGCGTGTCTGCGCCACCGCCGGGGGCTCCACTGGGAGTCTCACCAGGCTGGCCCTGTCCCTGGCCGCCACCTGCGCCGTCGGGTGGTGCGGATGGCGCCTGGCCGTCGCTTCCCGAGGGAGGCTGAGGCGGAGTGGAGGAGTTGTCTTTCTGCTGTTGCGATGTGCTTGCGGAAGAGGAGTCGGCAGACTGCGACTCGGCGAGGGCGGGGCTGGGAATCAGGCTCAACGTCAATGCCCCCGTGACCAGGGCCACTCCCACGCGGCGAAGAAGTTCGTCTTCCCTGTGCTGGATTGGATGCAGAAGCTTTGCGCTCTTTGCGCTTGCGGAGATGTTCTTCATGGTCCCCACCCTCTCTGCTCGAAGGTATAGCTTGCCCTTGGGAGGACTTGCTACTTTTCAGAACCATAGTTCACGCGGCATTGCCGGTCGTGCGACGCCGGGAAAAATCCGCCACTAAACACCGCAGTCGCACGACGATTCATAAAAACTGAAAAGTGCGCGTTTTTATAGAATATATTCAGTATATGGATAATCCTATACGGTATATGCAGCCAGTGACCTGCAATAGTAAGTCAGCTCGGCGCAAGTGTGCTATTCTGATTCCGACTCAAGCCCCTATGGGGCAGCGTGCTTTGGGCAGGTCAGCAGCCTTTTTTGCCACCAAGGCCCATCGCACCACGAAACGCCAAACGCAGCTCAAACGGACAAGGACCTTCTCGTGGAAAGCTCAAACCTCACGCGCCGTCAGGCGCTCAAGATTCTGATGGGGGCAGGCTCCCTGCTCGCCCTCTCTCCCCAAATTGTCTTTGCTGACACTTCGTCGGACCTGGCTCAGACCGAGTCAGACCTCGATGACGCACAGGCACGGCTCGATCAGGTGCAGGCCCAGCTGGACCAGATTGCCGCCGAGTACACGGCATTGGCCCAAAAGCAGGCTCAAACCCTGGACCAGATAGAGGCAAAGCAGGGGGAGATTGACGCCACCCAGGAGCAGATCGACCAAAAGCAGACCGACCTGGAGGAGAAACAGGATCGACTGGCAAAGAGGGTCTCTTCCTCCTACAAGACCGGCGACAACGACGTGCTCTCGGTGATGCTGAACTCCACGAGCATGAACGACCTGACCTCCAACCTCTACTACCTCTCGAAGATTTCGGACCAGGATCGCCGGTTGATCGAGGAGGTGAAGTCCGCCAAGGAGGCTCTGGACCAGCAGAAGGCACAGCTTGAGGACGAGAAGGCGGAGCTCGAGAAGCTGAACGACCAGCAGAAGCAGCAGTTGGCGGACATGCAAGCCAAGCAGCAGGAGGTCACGGACACCCTGAACGGCCTCTCCGACCAGGTGAAGCAGCTGATGGCCCAGCGCGACCAGGAGCTGGAGCAGATGGCAGCCGAGAAGGCAGCACAGGAGAAGGCGGCAAGGGAGGCTGCCGCTGCGGCCGCCGCCTCGTCATCTGCATCTGCCACCTCCTCGTCTGCGAGCAAGGGGTCCGCTGCGTCTGGCGTGACGGGCACGGTCGGCGGGGGAGGGGCCCAGACGGGCTCCCAGCAGGCAGTGATCAACGCCTGCCACTCCACGCCCTCGCCTGGCGCGGGCTACTGCGCCATGTGGGTGAGCCAGGTCTTCTCTCGCGCGGGTCTGGGCTATCCCAGCGGCAACGCGAATGACATGTACAACGCCTGGTGCACGAGCTCCAACAAGGCCGCCCTCAAGCCTGGCATGATCATCGCCGTGTCAACGCACTCCCACTCCAAGGCGGGCAGCGTCTTTGGACATGTGGGTATCTACATCGGGGGCGGCACGGTGATGCACAACATCGGCAGCGTCAGCACGATGGGCCTGGACCAGTGGATTTCCTACTACGGCACCACGGTGACGCCGCGCTGGGGATGGATCATGGGAAAGGCGCTGAGCTAGTAGAAGACTGCGCTTCGGCGGGCCGGTCCTGCCTTTGTCCAGTGCTCAGACATTCTCGCGGCGCGCTTCGCGCGACCGCTGCGAAACTGCGCCTGGACAAAGGCAGGACCGGACCGCTCTCGGCGTTCTTTCTAGCTCGAGCGGCCTGGAACGGGGGATAAATTGGCGGGAGCGCTGCTTTGCTCCGTGCTCAGACATTCTCGCTGCGCTGGAGCAAGGCAGCGCTCCCGTGGGATGCTTACGCTACACGACGTAGAGCAGGGCCGCCAAGGTTATGCAGACTGCGCCTCCCAGGACAAAGAGGTGCCAGACAAAGTGCATGTAGGGGACCTTCTTTGCCACGTAAAAGCCGACGCCGATGGTGTAGGAGATGCCGCCTGCCACCAGCAGACCAAAGCCCGGCGCTGGCAGGAGCTGGTAGATGTCCACGATGTGAAAGATCACCAGCCAGCCCATGGCCAGGTAGATGAGGGCAGAGACCCAGGCCGGCTGTCGCTCTCTCAGCAGGGCCTCGGCTACGATGCCCACCGCGGCTATGACCCACACGATCACCGTGAGCCCCAGGCCTCCCCGGTCGGCGAGGGTGATGAGGGCAAATGGTGCGTAGCTTCCCGCGATCAGCAGGTATATGGCACTGTGGTCCAATATGCGAAAGACCGCCTTTGCCTTCTGTGGCACCAGGGCATGGTAGAGGGTGGAAAAGAGAAACTCCAAGATCAGCCCTATTCCCATGAGGAGAGCCGCCAGCAGATGAACCCCGCCCCCGTGCGAGACGGCGCGCACGATCAGAAGGACCAGCGCCGCGATGGACAGAAGGACGCCAACGCCATGCGAGACGGCATTGGCGATCTCCTCGCCCGTGGAATACTGGCGCCTGGGCGCCTTCTTCTCTTCTTGTGAGCTGAGCTTGGCCACGTCCGCGCGTCCTCCCTTAGCCGTCGCTGCGCGAGAAGGCATTCTTCATGCCGGCGCTTGCGATGTCCAGCACGTCGAAGAGGGCCTTGTCGGTCTCGGCCTTGAGCATGGTGGCGATGCGGTCGTTTGCCTCGGTGAGCCTTTCGGTGGCCTCGGCGTAGCCTAGCTGGGACACCTCCGCGTCAGCCTCGCCTACGAGCTTGTGGCCCTTTGCGCCCACGGCCATCTGGTAGCGCTCGATGGTGGGCTGGCTGGCCGTGAACTGGGCGTCTGCCAGGGCGCCGATCAGACGGTTTGCCCAGTAGAAGCTATCGGTGGAGACCTTCTTTGCGTCGGTGTTGGACAGGTAGTCGGGCGTCCTGTCGACGTTGGCAAAGAGAGGCACCAGGGCATTGAAGGGGTTGGAACCATAGGCCATCCACTGGATGGCGCAGGAGCCCTCAGGTGCCTGGGGACGGAGCTGCAGGACTGCCAGCTGGCAGTTGCGGTTGATGCCGATGGGGCGGTACATGTTGCGAGTGGCCTCGGTGCCCAGCCTGCCGTAGGGGTCGTAGGCCGTGCCCTGGTAGTGGAGGGAGAGGACGTACTTCACGTCCTCGATGGTCAGCTTGCGCTCGGGCACCATGCACCAGGGCAGGTCGTCGGCCTCGGGGTTCCAGCCCACATCGGGGTTGTCCCAGTCGTTGTGGGGAGCCAGGAAGCGGTGCATGGCCCAGGCGCGGGGTGTGTTGTAGACGTGGTCGGCATCGGAGTGGGAGCCAAAGGCGTCGCGCGGGTTAAAGATGCGCTCCATGTCAGCCAGCTCCTGGTCCTCATCGTCGTCGAAGAGGTCGCTGGTCAGGGTCAGATCAAGGTGGTTTGCGTCCATCCACTCTGCCAGGTCGGCGGAGCACATGAACTCGGCCTGGTCGCCCATGGCGTCCGTCAGGTCAAAGTCGTCGATGCCCAGCTGGTTGGGCATGGTCACGTAGCAGTCATCGGGGACGCGGCGGGCGATCCAGTGGTGGCCGCCCACGGTCTCCAGCCACCAGATCTCGTTGACGTCCGAGAAGGCGATGCCGTTCATCTCGTAGGTGCCGTACTGGTCCAGCAGGCTGCCCAGGCGCTGGACACCCTCGCGGGCGGAGCGGATGTAGGGGAGGACCAGGGTGACCATGTCCTCCTCGCCGATGCCGCCGGGGACCTCGGGCACGTAGCCCTCCTCGCCCTCCTTGCCCTGTGCCTTCTGGAGCTCCACCAGGGGATCTGCGCCCAGGACGCGCTCGTTGGAGGTCAGGGTCTCGGTGGCGGTCATGGCCACGTCCAGGGCGTTGACGCCGGCGGCCGCCCAGACGCCCTCGGAGTCGTCGGCATTGGGGACGGAGGTGTAGCGCATGGGCTCCTCGGGCAGATCGATCTCCACGTGGCTGATCACGGAGCGGTAGTGGCGGGGCTGGTCGGAGGGGTGGACCAGCTCCATGCGCTTTGCGCAGAACTCGCCGGAGGGGGAGTCCTCGTTGCGGGCGATGATGGTCGACCCGTCGTAGCTGGCGTTCTTTCCGATGAGGATGGTCGTGCAGGCCATGTCGTTTCCCTTCTGTGGTGGGTGTTGGTCTCTTGTCTGTGTACCCTGCCTATGATGGCAGGTTTTGGGTCGGCCCCCCGCGGAGAAGACGGATGTCAGCAGAGTTCCATCTGGAGGGCCTGCAGTGGTCCGGTCCTTGTTACCGTTTGGAAAAGGAGATTCGGCAAGTCTGGGAGTGTGTCTTCGGCTATCGTAGAATGCACAAGCTCAATGCACGAACTGCCGCGAATAGTCGCCTTTGCTCGGGAAAGGTCCTCCTATGTCCATGAATTTCAAGCGTCGCCTGCCCATCCCCCAGGAGATTCGCGAGGAGATGCCCCTGCCCCAGGACCTAGCGGAAAAGAAGAAGGACTTTGACGCCCAGGTGGCGGCCGTGCTCAAGGGCGAGGACCCCCGCCGCCTCCTGATCATCGGCCCCTGCTCGGCAGACCGGTGATCATCATCCCGCGCGTCTACACCAACAAGCCCCGCACCAAGGGCACTGGCTACAAGGGCCTCCTTCACAATCCCGACCCCACGGGTGCCCCTGACCTCCTGGAGGGCGTCAAGGCCATCCGCCACATGCACCTGCGCGTGGTCAAGGAGACGGGCATGTTCACGGCGGACGAGATGCTCTATCCGGGGAACTACCGCTATCTGATTGACCTCCTGTCTTACGTGGCCGTGGGTGCCCGCTCGGTGGAAAACCAGGAACACCGCCTGGTGGCCTCGGGCGTCGAGGGTGCCGTGGGCATGAAGAACCCCACGGGTGGCTCTACGGCGGTCATGCTCAACTCCATCCACGCCGCCCAGGCAAAGCAGACCTTCATCTACCGCAACTGGGAGGTGGAGACTACGGGCAACCCCCTGGCCCACGCGCTTCTCCGCGGCTACCAGGGCATGGACGGAATCAACTACCCCAACTACCACTACGAGTACCTGGAGCGCCTGGCCGACCAGTACAAGGCTGGTGATTACCAGAACCCCAGCGTCGTGATTGACTGCAACCACGACAATTCGGGCAAGCGTCCCCTGGAGCAGCTCCGCATTGTCAACGAGGTCCTCGACTCGGTGAGCCGCAGCCAGGACATCGCCAACATCTTCCGCGGCTTCATGGTGGAGTCCTACCTGATCGATGGCAGCCAGCCCGTGGACGGCGGCGTCTATGGCAAGTCCATCACGGACGCCTGCCTGGGCTGGGACAAGACGGAGCTTCTCATCAAGGGCTTGGCGGAGAGGCTCTAGGGCGGACTATTCTAGCTGATGGGCGGCCCCCTCCTGCTCGTTTCCGAGCCAGCGCCTCGCGGATGTCTCGGAAACAGGCAAGAGGGGACCGCTTTGCGTTGAGGCTCCGCTCTAGAGCCTGCCGGGCCTTTGAGTGATAGGCGAGAACGGGGGAAGGTGGTGAGCCGTGGGCTTTGCCCACGGCTCGTTTGCATACCTTTGCCTGCGGATTTTTCGCTGGTGAGGGGCTTGGGTGGGTTGCAGGTCGGGGGCTGGGGCTCAGGGGACTTACCTGACGATGGCGTCCCAGCCCGCGCTAGTCGACCTGGTGGGCAGGTAGCTGCGACTGGGCGTGCTCGACGTAGTCGGTGGCGTTCAAGCGGTTGGAGGCCATGGCCTCTTCGCTCATCTGCTTGCGCACCTTGGCGGGGTTGCCAAAGGCGATGGACCCGTCGGGGATGACCGTCCCCTGGGTCACCAGGGCACCCGCTCCGATGATGCAGTCCCGGCCGATCTTTGCGCCGTTGAGGACGATCGCGCCCATGCCAATGACCGTGTTGCCACCTACGACGCAGCCGTGTACCACGGCGTTGTGGCCTATGGTCACGCCCTTGCCGATGTGGACGGGAAAGCCTGGGTCCACGTGAATCGTGGCATTGTCCTGGACGTTCGACCTGGGACCCACGACGATGGGGGCGCTGTCCGCCCGGATTACGGCGCCGTACCAGGCGGAGCTGTCCTGACCCAGGGTCACGTCTCCGACGATGGTCGCGTTCTCTGCCTGATAGTAGGTGGGCATATTGGCTCCTAGTTGGAATTGGCCGACTGGTCGTTTGCGTTTGCTGCGTTGTCGTCGCCCTGCTGTGCACCTTGGGACACGGTGCCGCCCTTCTTGGCGAAGTCCTCGGCCACGGTGTTGGCGATCAGTTGGATATAGGGCTCCTTGCCCTCTTCGCGCAGGTGGATGCCGTCGTCGTATATCCACTTGGACATGTTGTCCTTTGAATACTCGTACCAGTCGATGACCTTCACGTTGTCGTGACGGTCTGCCGCGCGCTTGATGGCGTCATTGAACTGGTTGGTGTAGGTGGAGCCGTCGGAGTGGCAGGTGACCAGAAAGACGCTGCGGTCTCCGCAGGACTCGATCATGGCGTCCAGGTCGGTGTCCGAGATGTTGTTGTTCGCGAATGCCTCCAAGATCACCACGTTGCCCACGACGCCCTGGTCCAGGTAGCCCTTGAGGACCTTGTTCATCTGGGCAGGGGTGCGGCCTACGTAGCTGTCCAGGAGCCCGTTGGGGAAGTACTCGCTGAACTGGGTCTGTGCGTCGCCGGGGACGGAGTCGCCGATCATCACGGGGTCGCGCACGCCGGAGTTGACCTCGGAGGCGGGAGCGGTGAGGACGATCTTTCCCTGGGGAACGCTGCCGTCCTGCTGGCTGCTGACGGGATTGCCGGATGCGTCGAGGACGATCTGGCCGGTGTGGGAATTGTCAGCCTGCTTGTCGACCTGCATGGCCTCGCCAGCACCAGTGCCGGTGTTGACGATGGCGTCCTGGGGGACCAGGCTCTCGTCGGGGACAAGGGCTATGGCCAGGAAGCAGACGACGAAGGCGCAGACGGTCAGGAAGGCAGGCGCCAGCGGATTAGCTGCCTTGCGGGTCTTTGCGGGCTTCTTTGCCTGGGGCAGCTTGACGTGGGCCTGACGCTGGGGAGCGTCGCCACGACGCGTGCCACGGCTGTGGCGGGCGGCGTGGGCGGGGCGGCCGGCATCGGCCTTCACGGCGGTGCCTGCCTTGGCGTGGGCGGCCCTGTCCGCATCGGCGGAGTCAGCGGCTGCCCCGTCCGCGGAGTCGGCCTCTCCCTGTCCCGTCAGGGTCTTCAGCGACTGGAAGGAGCCGGCGATGGCATGGGGAAGCTTGCCATTCTCGACGAAGCGGCAACTGAGCTCGGCCAGGCCGACCGAGATCGCCACGGCAAGGACGCTCATGTAGAAGGAACTCGTGGCGTCCAGGAGCTGGATTACGGGGAAGTGCCAGAGGTAGAGCGAGAAGGACCGGGAGCCCAGCCACTGCATGGGACCCGAGGACAGGACTGCGGCCAGCTTGTTCCCGCGCTTTGCGGCACCGCGCTGAAGGAGCGAGGCGATGAGGACTGCGGAGAGGACCGCGCCAAGGGCCATGCCGCCACGGTAGTTGAAGGGGGAGGTATCGGGGACGACGATCATCATCAGCAGGAGGACTGCCGCCGCCACGTAGCCGGCGAGGTCGAGCTTCTTTCCCTCCAGCCCGCGCAGCTTGCCCAGCGGGGGGTGGACCTTCTTGAGCGGCCAGGCGAGTGCCAGGACAGCGCCGGCCAGGGGTGCAAAGAGCCTGGTGTCCAGGCCGTAGTAGACGCGGGTGGGGTCCGCCTCCGGCTGGAAGAGCAGGGCCATCTCGATGGCGGAGGCAGCGGCCAGGGCCAGGGTGGCGGGAAGCTTCGCCTTCTGGGGAAGGCGCTTTCCCAGAAGGAAGGCGAGGGCGGACCAGACGATCACGAACTGCATGTCCAGGCCCAGATACCAAAGGTGGGTAAAGGGCGAGGGGCCGCCGATCTGGGCAAAGTAGGACTCGCCGCGCACGATGGAGGCGAGGTTGCTGACCAGGAGCAGAGAGGGGATGAAGTCGGGCTTGAGCTTGGTCAGGAGGACGTGGTTGAAGACCAGACAGAGAAGGGTCGTGACCACGATCATCAGGGCCATGGGAGGCCAGACGCGCTTGACCCTGTGCCACCAGGTGCGTGGCAGGTCCTTCGGGCTGGCGTCCTTTAGCCGACCTTCGCAGGAGCTGGCAAAGAGGTAGCCCGAAAGCACCAGGAAGATGATGACGCCCAGGTTGCCGCTGGGCAGCCAGGGAGCCTTGAGGTGATAGAGGACGATGGCCAGGATGGCAAGGGCACGAAGACCGTCAAGTGTGAGGATGTGCTGTCGTTTCGTATCATTATGGGTGGGTTGCATGCGATGAATCCTGTCGTTTGACACATTGGGTAAGGTAGTCATATCAAACGAATGGAGTGAGTGGCCTACCTAGGTCCCAGCTGAATTTCCGCTCATTATTATGTCACGCGCGCGTATGTGCGACGTTGATAGATGGGGATTGTTTTATGCTTCAACTACGAGAGGTCTCGAAGTCATACAAGACGGACACCTTCACCCAGGTGGCCCTCGATGCGGTCTCGGTTAGCTTCCGCGACAACGAGTTCGTGGCCGTCCTGGGTCCCTCTGGCTCCGGAAAGACCACCATGCTCAACATCCTGGGAGGCCTGGACAGGGCCGACTCCGGTGACATCGTGATCAACGGCGTCTCGACCAAGGATTACAAGTCCAAGGATTGGGATACCTATCGCAACCACCGCGTCGGCTTCATCTTTCAGAGCTACAACCTGATTCCCCACCAGTCCGTCCTCTCCAACGTCGAGCTGGCTCTGACCCTCTCGGGCGTGGGGCGGGCCGAGCGCAAGCGCCGAGCCCTTGCTGCCCTGGAGGAGGTAGGGCTCAAGGACCATGTGCACAAGAGGCCCAACCAGCTTTCAGGTGGCCAGATGCAGCGCGTGGCCATCGCTCGCGCCCTGGTGAACGACCCTGACATCGTCCTTGCTGACGAGCCCACGGGCGCCCTGGACACCCAGACGGGCATCCAGGTCATGGACATCCTGAAGCGCGTGGCCGAGGACCGCCTGGTGGTCATGGTCACCCACAACCCCGAGCTGGCCGAGCAGTACGCCACCCGCATCGTGCGCCTGAGGGACGGTTCCATCGAGGGCGACACGAACCCGCTCACCCCTGCCGAGCAGGCCCAGGCCGACATGCAACTTGGGGGGCTGCCTCGCAAGTGGCGGGAGTCGAAGGCAAAGGGAAAGAAGCATGCCTCCATGGGCTTCCTCACGGCGCTTTCCCTGTCGGCGAACAACCTCTGGTCAAAGAAGGGCCGAACCATCCTGACGGCCTTTGCCGGCTCCATTGGCATCATCGGCATTGCCGCCATCCTGGCCCTCTCCAACGGCGTGAACAACTACATCGCAAAGACCGAGGAAGACGCCCTGTCCAGCTACCCCCTGCAGATCACCCGGAGTTCGGCGGACTTCGCCGGCATGATGAATGCCGCTTCCGCGGACGAGGGGACGGGGGAGACGGAGGGCTCTGACGGGGGCCAGGGCTGGGCGGACACGACCGCTGCGGCTGCGGATCCCTCCGCCGTCCAGGGCACGGACCTCATCCCCGAGTCAACCATGGTCGCGGACATGTTTGCCCAGGTGAAGTCCAATGACCTCTCCTCCTTCAAGACCTTCCTGGAGAGCGGCCAGAGCGATGTGGACGACCACGTGTCCACCATCACCTACCGCTACGGGATCACTCCCCAGATCTACGCCACCGACACCAGCCAGGGCGTGACCAAGCTGGGCTCGCCCTTTGCCTCGGACAAGACCAGCATGCAGATGGCTGGCGCAAGCATGGGCTTCTCGGGCTCCGGGTCCAGCTCGGGCTTCTCCGAGATGCTGGACGACCAGGAGCTCCTGGACTCCCAGTACGACGTGGTGGCGGGCTCCTGGCCGCACGCCGCCGACGAGGCGGTCCTCGTCCTGGGCGACAACGGCACGGTCTCGGACTACACCCTCTACTGTCTGGGCGTCCTGGATCCCCAGGAGCTCAAGGACATCGTGGACTCCGTGAGCGAGACGGACAAGAAGGTGGAGGTCCCCGACACAAAGGCCAATCTCAGCTACGACGACGCCCTAGGCCTCACCTTCAAGGTGGTGGACGCCTCAAGCCTCTACCAGCGCAACGCCTCCACGGGCACCTGGACGGACATGAGCGACGACGAGGCCTACATGAGGCAGGCGGTGGACAAGGGCATGACCCTCAGGGTCGTGGGTGTCGTCAGGCCCAACGCCAGCACGCAGACGGCTTCGCTGAGCGAGGGCATCGCCTACACGCACGCCTTGACCCAGAAGCTCATGGACGAAGCGTCCACCTCCGCCATCGTCCAGGAGCAGCTGGCAAATCCGGACGTGGACGTCTTTACGGGAAAGACCTTCGAGGAGCTCCAGTCCGGAGTCTCGGCCTTTGACATGAACTCGATCTTTTCGGTGGACGAGCAGGGGCTCAAGAACGCGTTCAAGTTTGATACGAGCAAGCTGCAGAGCGCCATGGCGGGGTCGGGGAGTGACTTCGACCTGTCCGGCGTGGACTTCTCGTCTGCCATGAAGGGCATCGACGGCGATGCAGCGCAGAAGCTGATCGCCCAGAAGGCGCCTGAGATCCTGAACCAGGTCTTCGACGAGAAGACCTCGCAGGAGCTCAGCGACAAGGTCATGGCAAAGGTGACGACAAAGCTGGATGACGACAAGTCCTTTGACAAGACCGAGGTAAATGCCGCAAGCGGTGCTTACTCAAAGGCCTTCTTTGCCTGGGCCATGAAGAAGGATAGCGGCGTTGACCTTACCGATGTGGGTGCCTCGGACTTCGACAGATTCAGGAAGACCCCCGAGGGAAAGAAGGCGGCGGAGCAGCTGGACGCCAACACGCAGGTCAGCCAGAAGCAGCTGCAGGAGATCGTTCAGACCGCCATGAAGGAGAGCCTTGACGAGATGAACATCGACGCAAGGCTGAGCGCCGCGTCCGGTCAGCTCACCAAGGAAGTCAGCGACGAAATGGCCAAGCAGATTCAGGAGGCCATGAGGCGCGCCGGCGCCCAGCTGGGCAACGCCGTGCAGGCACAGATGGCAGGTCAGATGGGCAAGCTCTCATCTGCCCTGCAGTCTTCCTTCTCCGTGGATGCGTCGGCCTTCCAGAACTCCATCCGCTTCAACCTGACCCAGGACGACCTGACCTCCATCCTGACCAGCTACGCCAACGCCAGCCAGCTCACCTACGACAACAACCTCAAGAAACTCGGCTACGCAAACGCCTCCGACCCCAGCGAGATCGACCTCTACCCAAAGAGCTTTGATGACAAGGAGGCCGTCCTGGACATCATCGACGACTACAACCAGCAGATGAAGGACGCCGGTCAGGACGACAAGACCATCGGCTACACCGATATGGTGGGCACCCTCCTCACCAGCGTGACCGATATCGTCAACACCATCTCCATGGTGCTCATAGCCTTCGTGTCCATCTCCCTGGTGGTGAGCTCGATCATGATTGCCATCATCACCTACATCAGCGTCCTGGAGCGAAAGAAGGAGATTGGCATCCTGCGCGCCATGGGTGCCTCCAAGCTCAACGTGGCCAACATCTTCAATGCCGAGACGATCATCGAGGGCCTGGTCTCGGGTGTCTTTGCCATCCTGGCCGTCCTCATCGTCGAGGCGCCGGTGAACGCCTACGTCTACGACTGGCGACATGTGGCAGACATCATGGCTCTCTCGCCGGAGAACGCCCTGGTCCTCATTGCCATCAGCGTGGCGCTGACCCTGGTTGCGGGCATCATCCCGTCCAGCATCGCCGCCCGTCGCGACCCGGTGGAGGCCCTCCGCAGCGAGTGATGTGACAATGGTGCCAGGCACTACTGTCCCAAAATGTGACAATGGTGCCAGGCACTATTGTCACATTCCTGCAGGTAGCTGCCAGTTTTCAGGCAACGCTTAGCGATTGGCATAATTACAACAGGTTCATTCGCATGAAAAGGTGGGACCCTAGCGTCACGGGAGGTGCCACCATGACAGCACACGTTCGAGTGCCAAGCGAGTTCGACCTATACCATGTCGTTATCCGTGGCGTCGGCCACCAGCTGATCGTCGAGGACGACACGGACCGCCAGAGGTTCGTTGCCACCTTGTCCAGCAGCGTCCGCCAGGAAGACGGCCATATCATTGCCTGGTGTCTTATGGACAACCACGTGCACATCCTGCTGGAGATGCCCCTGGAGCGAGTTGCCGCGGCAATGCACCGTGCCGAGACAATGTATGCGAACTGGTTCAACGATCGATACGGTCGCGTTGGCCACCTATTCCAGGGAAGGTATTTCAGCGAGCCGATAAAGGACGAGGGGCAGCTCCTCGCAACGGTACGCTACATTCACATGAATCCCGAGACTGCCGGTTTGGCGACCTTCGACAGCTGGGCGTGGAGCAGCTATCGGGAGTACGTGGACGAGCCCCAGATATGCGACGTGAGCCTTGTTCGTGGGATGTTCGACGGGGCAGAGGACTTTCGCGAGTTCACGCAGACGAGGCGAGAGGATCTTCCCACGGGCTCCGTAGCGATGCTTGGAAATGGTGCATCTACGAGCGAGCTTTTGCAGTTTGCACGATTCGCGTTGGATGGCGCAGAGCCTAGTGGCCTCGCGGAGTGCGGACGCAGGCAGAGGGACGAGGGCATTGCCCGGCTACGCGGGTGTGGGTTCTCGATTCGACAGATAGAACGTATGACTGGTGTGAGTCGCGGCGTCATCTCTCGCATATCCCCTAGAATGTGACAAAAGCGCCTGGCCCTTTTGTCACATTTTGGGACAGTAGTGCCTGGCGCTATTGTCACATCGAAGGAGGAAGTACATGTTCAAGGCAGCTACTGACAAGCGCGTGGCAACGTTCTTTGCGGAGGGTCTGGAGGAGTGCGAGGCTCTGGTCGTCTGTGACCTGCTCTTCCGCTCGGGCATCCCCGTGGACAAGGTCTCCATCACGGGCAACATCGCCGTCACCTCCAGTCACGACGTGACCGTGGTCTGTGACCGCGCCCTGACCGACGAGGACTTCTCCTTCGACGACTACGACCTCCTCTTCCTGCCGGGCGGCATGCCGGGGACAAAGAACCTCCGCGCCTGCGAGCAGCTGACCGACGCCGTCACCGCCTGGACCCAGGCGGGCAAGGACATCGCCGCCGTCTGCGCTGCCCCCTCCATCCTGGCCGAGCTGGGCCTCCTGGAGGGAAAGAAGGCCACGTCCAACCCCAACTTCCAATCCGTCCTGGCAGAGCACGGCGCCACCGTCCTCAACGATCCCGTGGTCGTCGACGGCAACATCATCACCTCCAAGGGTCTGGGCACCTGCGTGGAGCTGGGCCTGACCCTGACCCAGCGCATCCTGGGCGACAAAGCCACCGAGCAGCTCAAGGACAAGATCGTCTACATGCGCTAGCGTGACCGCATGCCCAGCTCGCGCGCCCCAGCCCAGTCACAATCGAATCGCCGCCGGGCCTACCTGGTCATCGACCTAAAGAGCTTCTATGCCAGCGTGGAGTGCGTGGAGCGCGGCCTGGACCCCCTGACCACCCGCCTGGTCGTGGCAGATCCCACCCGCACGGAAAAGACAATCTGCCTGGCCGTGTCGCCCGCCCTCAAGGCCATGGGCGTACACAACCGCTGCCGCGTCTTTGAGATCCCCAAGGGCATCGACTACGTGATGGCCCCGCCCCGCATGAAGCTCTACATCGAGCGGTCGGCCGACATCTATGCCGTCTACCTGCGCTACGTGAGCGCCCAGGATATCCACGTCTACTCCATCGATGAGGCCTTCCTGGACATCACGGGCTACCTGGACCTCTATGGCTGCACGGCCCACGAGCTGGGTGAGCGCATCCGCCGCGACGTCACGGCCACGACGGGCATACCCGCCACCTGTGGCCTGGGCACCAACCTCTACCTGGCAAAGATCGCCCTGGACATCACCGCAAAGCACAGTCCGGACTTCTTTGGCGAGCTGGACGAGGAGTCCTACCGCCGCACCCTCTGGAACTACCAGCCCATTACCGATTTCTGGCGGGTCGGCGCGGGCACGGCCAGGCGCCTGGACCAGATGGGCATCCACACCATGGGCCAGCTGGCGGCTGCGCCCAAGGAGCCCCTCTACAGGGTCTTTGGCGTGGACGCGGAGATTTTGATCGACCACGCCTGGGGAATCGAGCCCGTGACCATCGCCGACATCAAGGCCTACCGGTCCCAGGACAAGAGCCTCTCTTCCGG
Organism: uncultured Olsenella sp.; assembly: GCA_900316105.1. Lineage (GTDB taxonomy): Bacteria > Actinomycetota > Coriobacteriia > Coriobacteriales > Atopobiaceae > Olsenella_F. The sequence continues at coordinate 1,324 of ONBR01000027.1, read as the reverse complement.
CCAGGTCCTGGGCTGCGACGTGGACTACGAGGGCGGGCTCATCATAGCGAAGGAGATGGCCGACAACCTGGCCCAGGAGCTGGTGGAGCGAGGACAGGTGTGCCAGTCCGTCTTTCTGATGGTGGGCTACAAGCTCTCGCGCGAACAGAAGCGGGCCATGTTCGACGAGGCGGGCTTTGGAACCGAGGCGGTCCGGGGCCATCCCGCCCACGTGCGCTGGGGAGAGTTTGCGGACAACGGCTCGGCCACCCTGCTATCGCCCACGAGTGCCCTCTCCGAGATCTGGGGCGCCCTGGTTCCCCTCTACCACCGCGTGGCCCAGCGGGGCATTCCCATCCACCGGCTCTCCGTGGGGCTTGGCGCCGTGCGCGACGAAAACGCCGCCGGCCTGCAGGGGAACCTCTTTGCCGACCAGGAGAAACTGGACCGCGAGCGCCGGCGCCAGCAGACCGTGAACGACATCAAGCGCAAGTTTGGAAAGAACGCCCTGCTCAAGGGCATGGACCTCTTGCCCCAGGCGACGGCCAGGGAGAGGAACGCGCAGCTGGGAGGGCATCGAAGTGGCGACGAGTGACGGCAGGGGGTTGGCGCCTGGCGGGATGGAGCCGCCCGGCGGGATGCCGGGACCGGGCGGTCGGCGCGGACGCCCCAGCCAGGATGACTTCTACCTGCGTCATCCCCGCATGGACGTGCGCCTGCGGGCAAAGATCTTCATTCCCTTCGAGCCCCTGAAGGGCTTCCGCCAGGCCTTGGCCGAGCGAGAGCGCCTGGCAAACGTGACCAGCCGTCGCGACCTCTCGCAGGAGCAGCGCGAGGAGATCTCGGCCAAGCTGAGCGCCCTCTCGCCAGGCGACATGGTGCGGGTCAGCCACTACGTGGAGGACCACTACGAGCTGACGGTGGGCCAGGTGGTGCGCGTGTCCGTGCCCGACGGAACCATCACCGTGGAAAAGACGACCATCCGCTTCGGGGACCTAGGCTCCCTGGACTACCTGTGACAATGGTGCCAGGCACTACTGTCCCAAAGTGTGACAATGGTGCCAGGCACCATTGTCACACTTTGGTGATTGCCCGCAAAAGTGGGACAATGGTCTTTCACGACGCGAATCTCTTAGCTGGGGAGGCAGAGGATGGCACGACATGGCAGGTTCACTGACGACCGCGACTATCGCGAGGTCAAGAACAACGCGCATGGCTCTTGGGCGCTCAGCCTGGCCGGTGTCGTCCTGACGGTTGTGGGCCTCTTCCTCATCCCCAAGGACCAGTCGCCCGAGATCATGCGGACCTTCCTCTCCGCAGCCGTCCTCATCGGCGGCGTCGCCCT
>ONBR01000019.1 GCA_900316105.1 uncultured Olsenella sp. | reverse complement strand
TCCCGCAGCCCGCGCGCCACCGGCGGCCCGCCCGCATCCTGCCGCCCGCAGCCCGCATCCAGCCCGCCGCGCGCGCCGTGCGCAGCCCTACCCGATCAGCCCCCAAAAGCTCGAGTCCTTCTTTGCCGCTGCCAGCTGCTCGTCCGTCAGGGTCACGTCCCACCAACCGCGCCAGACGCCCGCATCGCCACCGAGCCACATGGAAGACCCCACGTTGACCTTGCCATTTCCGTCGACAAAGAAGCAGTTCGCGAACCTGTTCGCGTTGTCGCCCTGCCCCAGGAAACCCTTCTGGAACTCGTCGCGACCCAGAATCTTGATCGCCAGGCTCTCGTCGTCGGAAATCTGCCCGTCGCCGTTTTCGTCACTGCCGTCGAACTTCACCAAGTTGTCTGTAAAACTCTTTGCGATGTCCTCGTTGAGAGTCAGCACGTCGTCCAGCTGGTAGACCTCGCCCGTCTTCAGATTGATGTTCACGGTGCGGAGCTGCATATACTCCCCCGCCGACGAGCCCATCTCGAAGTCGTCCGAGAAGCTGATGCTGATGAAGTCGTCCGTGTTGTAGGTGATGGCGTAGGTAACCTTGCTCATCAGCTCGACGTCGCCGTCCTGCTCTTCCAGGACCGAGCCGACGATCTGCTTCCACTGGTCGGTCGGCTTGTCGTAGGAGTCCGTCACCGTCTTGAAGGCGGTGTCACGGATGGTCTGGTTGATCTGGTCCAGGTGCTCCAAGTTGCCCGTGAGCTGCGGATACTTGATGTCAAAGTTTACCAGCATGGTCCGGTCGTAGGCGTCGATGTGCTTCTTTTCGTACTTGTCCGCCTCGCGTTCTTGGTAGCCGTAGGAAACCTGGCTGTCCCAATGAGGGTGCAGCTCCCCGTCATCCGCGGAGACATCGCCTGGCTGAGCCGCTGGTGCCTGGCCCTGCTCCTGGGAGTTCTTGTCGGGTGCCTTCAGGGCGCCGTCCGCCTCGGGTCCGTCGCCAATCACCCGGTCGTCCCACTCGGACTCGCCCTTGGGCACGTCCTGCTGCTGGTCGTTCTGACCGGAGCCGCCCTGGTCGCCCTCGGGCTGTGCCTCTATGCTGCCCATGCCCAGACCCTCCAGGTCGGAGCAACCAGACAGGGACAGGACCCCTCCACCTCCAAGGACTACGGCCAGACTCACGGCAAGGACAAAGGCACTACGACGAGACGACATTCGACAAAACCCCCAAAAGAGAACGGAGATTCGCCTGGCAGCTAGCGTCAGCCAGGCGCAAGACAATTCGTTTCAGGTCCATTTTCACACGAAAAGAGGGGCCGCGACCAGCGTCGCGACCCCCTTACCGAACCATTACGCGCGACCCGCCGCAACCCGCGACCCGCCGCAGCCCGCGACCCGCAGCTCGCGGCCTACAGCAGCCTCAGGACCCCGCGAACCAGACGCTCGAAGTCCTCGGCGTGCTTGCCAGCCTCCTCCAGGACGGAGTCGTGCGTGGTGTCGGGATTGCCCGACTCGTTGGCCGCCAGGGTCAGACCCAGGACGTTCATGCCCAGGGCATGGGCCATAATGACCTCGTTGACCGTGGACATGCCCACGTAGGAGACGCCCAGCATGCGCAGGGCGTGCACCTCTGCCGCCGTCTCGAAGTTCGGGCCCAGGACGCCGGCATAGACGCCCTGCTCGAGCTTGATGCCCATCTCGTCCGCCACACCCAGGGCCAGCGTCCTCAAATAGGGCGTGTAGGCGTCGGTCATGCCGACGAAGGGGGTCTCCACCTCGCGCTTTGCCACGCCCTCGATCAGGGGATTCTGACCCGTGAGGTTGATCTGGTCAGTCAGGATGCCCAGGCCCACGTGAGCGTTTCCGGCAACGGCACCGGTGGCGCAGGCAAAGATGATGTCCCTGCAGCCCAGGTGATGTGCATGGCGGACCAGACTGGTGACCTCGCCCGCGTTGTAGCCCTGATACAGGTGGATGCGACCGGGATAGACCACGACGGGCACGTCGTCGATGGTGCCGATGGTGGCCTCGAAGGTGTGGCCGTTCACGGGACGGGCATCGTCCGGGAAGCCGTCGATGTCGTGGTAGTCGATGTGGCGGGCAGGCTTGACCAGCGAGTTCAAGTGTCCCAGACCAGACCCCAGCACGATGGCTACGGGATGCTCGACCGAAGGCTTGCAACTCTTGATGGTTTCCTCTGTGACCACAGTGACCCCTTCTTTCTGGAGGAGACGGGTAAAGACCCCGTCCCCCGGCGTAAGTGTTCCGGTGTAAGAACCGTCGTAGATTAGCTTAACGCCACAAGAGGGGCTCTTTGCCTTCAGAACGGCGAGGGGTGCAGCTGCACGGAGAGCGCCCGACTTCTGGACCTTTTCCAGAGATCGCTGTGAACCCAGGAGGAAGTCCTCGGTCACGTCCTGGCCGTCCTTGAGGAAGACGCGGCCCTCCCGCTGCTCCGCGGGCGGACGCGGGACGGGTAGGCCCGAGGCAGTCTCGGGGCAGACGCCCACGACCTCGACGCCCTCCTTCTGGCAGAGCTCCTGGACCTCGGGACAGGGCTTGGCTCCCCCGTCGTAGCGGCAGTGGGCGCCTCGCAAGCATTCGCTGACGATGACCTTCATGGTGAATCCTTCCTGATAGTCGGGCTGTCTGATCAGGGCTGCCCCTTTAGCACAGGGCTCGCACTAAAGGGGGGCTAGCCCCGTTCAGACAACCCCCGATTAGACACCATCAATACAAGAAAGGCCGCCGAGCAAGACGCCCGGCGGCCCACACACGCAGTCGCTATCCCCGCGGACGAGACTATGCGCCCAGGGTGTTCAGCGTCACGTTGGCCTTGGAGAGCTCGCCATTCACGAAGCCGGTCCACTCCTTGGAGTAGTTCTGGTACTCCACCTGGTACTGCTGGTAGGCCACGTAGTAGGCAGCCTGCGCGGCGGCGTAGGAGGCGCCCTCGTTAGTCACCTTGTAGTCGGCCAGGGCCGTTGCGTAGGTGCTGGAGGAGTCCTTCCAGGCGTTGGCGTCCTTGTCCCACTGGTCGCCAGCAAGGTTGATGATGTAGGTGGCGTAGTCCTGGGTCTCGGCGTCGTTGTTGCCGTCAGCGGGGGCGGAGGGAGCGGTGGGCTGGGTGGGCACCTGGGTGGTGACCACGGAGTCACGGAGCTTGGAGAGCTTTGCCGCGTCGGTGACCTGCTGCTTCACGGCATCCTCGCTGATGCCGTAGTTGGAGGCGATGGTGGCAAAGTCGGAGCTGCCGGCGTACTGCTCGGCGTAGGCCTTCACGTCGTCGTCGCTGACGGTGATGCCCTTGTCGTCGCAGATCTTCATCAGGATCTCCTGGCGGGCGACGGAAATCACGCCGTCGGTGGCGGGCACGTTGTAGGTGCCGTCGCTGTTCTTTGCGGCATCCAGGGAAGAGCTGGCCTCGATGACCTGGCGAACGGTGACCGTCTTTGTCTGACCGTTGTAGGTGTAGGAGCCCATGGCGGTGTCCAGCTCGCCCTCGGTAACGGTGGTCTTGCCGTTGACGGTGCCGGCCAGAGAGCTGCCAACGATGCCGTGCAGCACAAAGTAACCGCAGGCGGTGCCGACGGCCAGGGCCAGTACCACGATCAGAATCCACACGGGCGTGGGAATGCCGGTGTGGACCTTCTTTGCCTTGGCGGCCTTCTTCTTGGTCACCTTAGTCTTGTCCTTTTCGTCTACCACGATGGAAACCTCCCGTAGTGCATGTTTCGGTGCGTGAGTTCGATGCCTGTCTATTATGTGCCAAAATGCCGACGCACTCACGCAGGAGCGGGGCATTTCCCCAGCAAGGGCACTTTGTGTGGGACGAGCGCCTGTCCGGACGTGGGACTGGCACCTGCCCGAGCGTGCCTAGCGCTTGTCCAGGGTCTCGATGATCTCCTTGGAGTAGGCCTTGATGTAGCCTTGGCCGCTCTGCGCGTCAAAGCTCACGCGGTCGCGCAGGGAGTCCGCCACCAGGTCCGAGATCTGGCCCTCGGCAAACCTCCTCAGGCACTCCAGCATGTCGCGGTACTCGTGGTCGCCGTGATAGCACTGGACCGCCTCGTCCAGGATCTTCCAGACCCTATCGGAACGATCGGACGAGGATGCGCCCCACACCGACAGGAATTTGAAGGCAGCCAGGCGCACGATGGAGGAGTCCTCGTCAAAGAGGGACATCTCCGCACCCTCGAAGGCCTCCTCGATGCAGCCAGGGTCGATCTTTGCCATCTCGGACAGGGCGTCCAAGAGCTCCCAGCGCGTCTGGGCCTCGGGCCTCTCCAGGCCGTCGATGATATCGCCCGCGTAGTCAAAGAGGTCGTTGGGATCCCCCTCCTTTGCACGGCGGGCGATCTCCGTCGCAGCCTCCTGACGAAGCCTACGCCTCGTGCCGTCCAACTCGCTGGTCAGGTCCTCCAGACTCTGGTCCTTGATGTTGATAACCGCCATGCATCCTCCTTATTCGCAAAAGCCATCCACCATGACCGTGCGAGAGCGCGGGTCCTGGTGAATCTGAATGAATCCTAGCTTTGAAGCCTCCCGAAGCAGGTTCGAGAACGAACGATAGCCATAGCTGCGCTCGCTGAACTGCGGCCGCTTGCGCTTCATCGTGTCCTTGAGGCGCGAGGCCAGGATGGCACTGTCGCTCTCCCCCTGCAGGGCGTCTATGGTCTCGAAGAGCAGCTGGTAGCAGGGGTATTTATCCTTCTGCACCTTGCTCGTGTAGTCGGGCACGCCACCAGACTGGACGATGTCCTCGTAAAAGAGGAACTCGTCGCAGACCTCGGCCAAAAGCGAGCTCGTGGACTGCTTCATGCCCACGCCGATGACCGTCTTTCCGAACTCCTTGAGCTTTGCCACCAGGGGCGAGAAGTCCGAGTCGCCCGAGAGGATGGCAAAGGTGTCGATGTGCTCCTTGGTCAGGCACATCTCCATGGCATCCACGGCTAGGCGGATGTCGGCGGAGTTCTTTCCGGTGTAGGCACGGTCCGGAATCTCGATGAGCTCGATGCCCAGCTCGTGCAGGGGCGTGATGGCATCGTCGAAACGCTGCCAGTCGCAGTAGGCGCGCTTTGCGGTGATGCGGCCCTTGTCCACCAGGCGCTCCAGGATTCGCTTCACGTCCGGGCGCGGACCCTGCTCCTGGCGGCCGTTCTTTTTTCTTTTTCCCGTGCCCAGCGCGAGGTTCTCGTAGTCGATGAGAACCGCGAGCGAGCTCTGGGTGCTTTCTGACATGTAGTGATTGTTCCCTTCGTGCGGTGCACGCCCTAAGGCGCGCTAGTGCTCATGGGCGTGGTGGTGCCCATGGTCGTGATGATCGTGCTCGTGGTCATGTTCGTGGTCGTGCTCGTGGTCGTGCTCGTCGATCTTTGACCAGTTCAGACCTGCGGCGGCGCCCGTCTCGTCGTCCTGGTAGAGGAGGCTGATGGCCTGGGTGCCCATGCGAGAGCCGCCCACCGTGCAGAGGATGTCGTAGAGGCTGTTTGCCGCCTCGGTGGCGGGCAGGGCAAAGCCCAGGTCCTCGGCCTCCTGCAGGGCCAGGCCCAGGTCCTTGCGCAGGTGCTCGGCCATGAAGCCAGGCTTGAAGTCTCCCGCCAGGGAGCGAGGGGCAAGCCTGCTCATTGCCGTGGTGCCGCCCATGCCGTGCGAGACCACGTCCAGCATGGTCTCTTGGTCCACGCCGGAGCGCTCTGCCAGGGCCAGGGCCTCGGCATAGCCCACCATGGCTAAGGCCAGGGAGACCTGGTTGCAGAGCTTGACGGTCTGGCCACGGCCAGGTCCGCCCAGGTAGTAGACCTTGGACGAGAAGGATTCCAACAGGGGCTTCAGGGGCTCCACGTCCTTCTCGTCAGCGCCGACCATGAGGGTCAGGGTACCGTCGACGGCCCCCTGCTGGCCACCCGTGACGGGGCAGTCAAAGGCGTGCTTGTCCTCCACCTCGGCGGCATCGTGGATGTCGCGGGCCAGCTGGGGCGAGCTGGTGGTGAGGTCCACCATCCAGGCGCCCTTTGCGGTGGAGCGGATCAGGCCGTCGCGCTCCAGGTATACCTCCTCGACGTCCTGGGGGTATCCCACCATGGTAAAGACCACGTCGGCGCCCAGAGCAGCGCTCTGCACGTCAGGGGCCCACTTTGCCCCCCTGTCCAGGAGGGCTTGGGCCTTGTCCTTGGTACGGTTGTAGACCGTGAGCTCATAGCCCGCGTCCATGAGATGACCCGCGATGGGGGCGCCCATGATGCCGGTGCCAATGAACGAAACCTTGCGGATGGGCCTGGTAGGCATGAGAAGAATCCCCCTAGTGTCTCCGACGGACACGTCGTAGTTGCATATATCTTTATGAATATGCCCGAAAGTACAGATTTTAATACTTTCGATGTCCCGCCACTTGGGGGTAGCCCCTTAAGTGGCAAAAACGCCACTTGGGGGGTTACCCCCAAGTGGCGCGAACGATGCGGTATCGCGGACTAGTGCGAGGCGGACTTCTTGCGGACCTTGCGCGTGATGCGATCGGTCAGTGAGAGCTTCTCGCGGCGGTCGGTTCCCCAGAAGATCAGGGCCACCATGCCGGGACCGACGTGGCTGCCCAGGATGGGCGAAACCTGGCTGCGGATGATCGTCAGGTCCTCGCAGCCGTTCTCCTTGCGGACCTCCTTCTCCAGCCAGTCAGCGTCCTTCTCGGCATCGGTGGAGACGATGGCCAGGGGCAGGGAGCGGTCGTGGGAGTAGTTCTCCCTGAAGTCCTGCAGGATGGCCTTGAGGGCCTTCTTGCGACCGCGGCACATGCCGCGCAGGGTCAACGAGCCGTTGAGGTCAAAGGAGAGCTCGGGCTTTATGTCCAGCTTTCCGCCCACGTTGGCCGCAGCGGGCGGGATGCGGCCGCCTGCCGCCAGGGCGTTGAAGTTGTCCAGGGTGAAGTAGCCGTGGACGAAGTAACGGGCGTCGGTGGCCCAGGCATAAAGCTCCTCCGCGGACATGCCCAGGGAGGCCTGGTGCACGACCTCGATGGCCAGAAGCTCGCCACAGGCGGAGTCGCAGCAGTTGTCCAAGATGTAGAGCTCGAAGTCCGGGTACTTCTCGCGAATCATGTCAGCCGCCTGGCGGGCGGAGTCGATGGACGACGAGAGGCCCGCGGGTAGGCCCATGTAGATCGTGGGCATGCCGTCCTGGGCCGCCCTCTCGAAGTGCTCGTAGTAGCGGCCGGGCGTGACGGCGCTGGTGGTGTAGTACACGTCTGGGTTCTGGCGCATGGTCTCGTAGAACTCGTGCGGGTCATGCGAGGCCCACAGGTCGTCTACCTGCTCCCCGTCGGGCGTGATGTAGGTGAAGGGAATGACCTCCACGCCAAGCTGACGCGCCACCTCAGGTGCGTAGTCTGCCGTGGAATCGACGATGATGCGGACGTTTCGCTTCTGAATGTACGCCCGGCCGACGTTCTGCACGTCGGCCGGGGCGTCCTTTGAAGCTATGTCCTCGTCCTGTCCCTTATCCTTTTCCTTAGGCTCTTTGGACATGAACTCTCCTGACTAGGCTTCGTCCTCGGTTTCAATCTTGGGCTTGATGATGCCATAGCCACCATTATGGCGGTGATAGATGACGTTGACGAGACCCGTCACGGAGTTTTCGAAGACGTAGAAGTCGTGACCCAGAAGGTCGGTCTCTACCAGGGCCTCCTCCTCGGTCATGGGCGTGAGCTCGATGAACTTCTCGCGCACCAGCAGGTTGTCATCGTCGTCCTTGGGCTCGATCAGGTCGCTCAGGTCCTTCTCGGACAGGGGCTTGCCGGCGTCGGCAGTGCGGATGGTGTCAGTGGTGTTGTGCCTGCGGTCGACCACGCGGGTCTTGTACTTCCTCAGCTGACGGGTGACCTTGTCCGCTGCGTCGTCAATGGCGGAGTACATGTCGTCGCTTGAGGCCTCGACGCGCACCACGTTGTTGCGGACAAAGACCGTGACCTCGCAGGTCTTGCGATCCGGGTTGGAGCGGTTCATGCCTACACGCAGCACAACGTCGCAGCTCATGGGCCTAATGTCAAATACCTTGAGCGCGTCGCCAATCTTTTCGTTCACGTGATCGCGCATGCCATCGGTGATGGAAACCTTACGACCCGAAATCTTAATGTCTACCATCAGTACCTCCTTGCGTTGCGTTTGAACTCCATCGGAGAGCCTGTACTGCTTACCTACCCCTTCCTCAAAGGGGGAAATCCCTGCCGCGGGGAATTCCCGCTCACCGAAAGGTGTACGGCATCGCAGGAAAGACAACCCCGATACCATTAGGAGCCTGATCTGATGCCCGCGCAGGCGAGGTCGCCACCCCATCCGCGAGGGGACTGCCATCCCGATCAGGATTATCCAATCCTACCCCAGCGTTTCGACGGGGAGACACGAAACGTGTCAGACGTTTCCCAAACGTAAAGTCAGGCGCGCCAAACGGAGACGGCACGCGGCACAGGGCGCGGCCTGGGGGGTCACGCGGCACAGGGCGCGGCCTGGGGGGTCACGCGGCACAGGGCGCGGCCTGGGGGGTCACGCGGCACAGGGCGCGGCCTGGGGGGTAGCCCCTTTCGTGGCACGGCGGGCGGTACGGGGCGCGGGAAATTGCAAGGAGCGCGAAGCTGTGCTATGCCGCGGGCTGGGCGGCGTCGGCAGGCTGGGCGACTGCGTCTCCCTCGGCGGGAGCTGCGGGCTCCGCCTTTGCGGGGACGTTCTGGATCTGGGTCGTGGCGTCCAGGACGGGCAGGTCGCCCAGCCAACGGCTGCGCAGGAGGTCAAAGACGCCGTTGCCCTTGATGTTGCCCAGGGACTCGGCCACGGCGGACGAGAGGACCGAGTTGTCGTTTGCGCAGGCAACGCCCGCGTCCGTAGGAGCGTTGAGGGTGCCGGCAAAGTAGATGTCGTCGTAGACGTGGGCCAGGTAGGCACCGGCGTATACGTCGCAGAGGACAAAGTCCACTGCCCCCTTGTCCAGGTCAGCGAAGGCGTCGTTGAGGGTGCTGTAGCCCTTCTTGTTCACCGTGAGGCCAGTCTGATCCAGGGTCGACTCTGGCACGGAGCCCGTCTGGACGGCGACGTTCTTGGACGAGAGGTCCTCGACCTTTGCCACACCCATGTCGCCCTTGTGAAAGACGGCCACGGCACTCTGGCCGTAGACGTCTGACAGCTTGTAGGCACCGTTCGGGTCCTGGGCCTGGTCCATCACGACGTCGCAGGCGGTACCCAGGGACTCTGCCGTGCCGTCGACGACCACGAACTTGACCTTCAGGCCCATGTCGTCTGCCAGGGCGGAGCCCAGGTCGATGTCCATACCGACGAGCTTGCCGTCCTCAACACAGCTCAGGGGCACACCCGAGACGTTGGGGTTGACTCCCACGGTCAGGGTTCCGGGAGTGATGAGGACGGAGTCGTCGACCGCCTGGTGCTTGTCTGGGGTGAGAATCGAGCTCGCGTCGGTCGAATCCCTGGAGTCCGTGGAGGCCGTCGAGGAGTCAGACAGGAAGGGAATGCGGTCTAGGACGCCGGTGACCTTCTGGCCAACGGCGTCGCAACCGGTCAGGGCGGCCACGGCCAGCGTTGCTGTCATGATGCTCGCGATGATGGTCTTCTTTGGCGTGCGCATGTTCTCTCCCCTGGTGCGGTGTGTGCGGTATGTGCGACGCGGCAGCTGGGAACCGCGCCCTGGCGGCAACCGCGCTGCGGTTCAATCTGATGTCCGCGGCGGCTGGCCCCAAAGAGGCTGGCCGCGCCTTGGTCCCTTGCCGATCGCGTTTTACCCAGCTGACCTGGTATTTGACCCCACACTCGCGCACCGGGACTCTGGCTTCGGGGCTACGGCCCCCCACCGTAGGTCCTCTCGCCCGAGGGACCCCATGTCCCAAAAGTTGTAAGACGGGCGGTGCGACTTAATCCTAGGACGAGCCATGCTCGCCGCCCGCTCACGGACGACTTACGTGGATCCTTTCGACCTCGTCTGCCATGGACTAGGGCGGGCGTCAGGCGCCCACCCGCAACCACAGACCTGGGTAAAACTTGTCCAGTATACCAAACCCGCAGGTCACGGCGCTAGCAAGGCGAACGACGGCCCGCGAGCGAGCGGCAGGGGCGGGGGCAGGGCGGCCGGCACGGGCGAACAGGGCGGGGCGGCGGGCGTGGGGCGGGGCGGCAGGCGTGGGGCGGGGCGGCAGGCGTGGGGCGGGGCGGAGGATTTGACCCCGGAGCGCGTGGGAATTGCCCCCGGAGTGCGTGGGATTCGCCTCTGGAGCTGTCCGACCCGCGTGGGATTGACCTCTAGAACCAGCTAGCCGTGGGAATCGCCCCCAGAGGCCGTGGGATTTTCCTCTTGGGCGCGTGGGATTCGCCTCTTTTGCGTGTGGGATTGGCCCCTGGAGCGGATCTCCGTGGGAATCGCCCCCGGAGACCGTGGGAATCGCCTCTGGAGACCGTGGGATTTGCCCCTTTTGTGGTCCCAGCCCACGGCGGAGGCAAATCCCACGGTGGCAGAAATCTGTCACCACTCCTGACCTGCGGTTCCTCGAACCGCCCCTGTGGGATTCGCCTCTGGAGCCGTCCGACCGTGGGAATCGCCTCCGGAGACCGTGGGATTCGCCTCTTGGGTGCGTGGGAATCGTCCCCGGAGCTGTCCTCCGTGGGATTCGCCCCCGGAGGCCGTGGGAATCGCCTCTTGAGCTGCCCAACCCGCGTGGGATTGACCTCTAGAACCAGCTAGCCGTGGGAATCGCCCCTGGAGACCGTGGGATTTGCCTCTTAGGCACGTGGGAATCGTCTCTTTTGGGTGCCCAGCTCACAGAGGAGGCAAATCCCACGGTGGCAGAAATCTGGCACCCCTCCTGACCTGCGATTCCTTAAGCCACCATTGTGGGATTCGCCTCTGGAGTCTTCCGACCGTGGGAATCGCCCCTGGAGACCGTGGAATCTGTCTCTGGAGGCCGTGGGATTCGCCCGCCCCTGTGGGAATCGCCCCCGGAGACCGTGGGATTTGACTCTGGAGCCGCCCGCCCCTGTGGGATTGACCCCCGGAGCCGCCCATCTCCGTAGGAATCGCCCCTGGAGCCGCCCGCCCCGCGTGGGAATCGCCCCCGGACCTGCCCGCGCCCCTGCCGCGGGACTAGCCTCTGAGCCAGCTATCTCGCGTCGAGGAGGTTACTCCGGACAAGAACGGCACCACCTCTGTCCGAAATGGCCTCCCCCACGGCTCACCACGGCCCCTCCTGCCGCCAGCCTGCCTCCTGCGACCCCGCCGGTCCCAGTGGCCTCCCACACCAGCCCCTCACCAGACGCGGACAAATGAGCAGCAAGTCACCTCCGCGGCACCCGCCTCCAGCAGGGTCTGGGTCGCAGCTCGCAGAGTCGCGCCAGTGGTGACGACGTCATCCGCCAAAAGCAGCCTGAGCCCACGGACGTCCTCGACGACCTCCATTGATCCCGCCAAGTTCTGAGCACGGTCCTCTTTGCCAAGTTCACGCTGGTCAAGAGCATCGTCTCGAACCAGACAGTCCAAGAGCGGCAGCCCCAGAAAGTGCGAGAGCTCTCCCGCGACCAGCCCCATGTGGTCAAATCCACGACGCGCGTATGCCGCGGACGTCGCAGGCACGAAACAGATAGCGTCCGTCGCATCGGCATCGTAGCGAGGCCGCCCGTCACGGGCCGGCCAGGACGCGGCCTCGTCCAAGGAGCATGCCATGGCCGCAGCGATGACCCCAGCCAGACGACGTTCATGATGGTCTTTGTAGATGGTCGCGATGCGCGCGCCGATTCCCGAAAAGCCGAAGGCGCAGACGGTCGCGCGCATCTCCCAATCGTGCTGGCACTGGGCGCAGGCCAGGTAGCCGAAGGGCGACCCACAGTCCGGGCAGGCCCAGCGCTGCTCGATCCAAGGAAGGTTTGCCCTGCAATCGGGGCAAATCAGCTCCCCCAGGGAATTGCAGCCAATGCAGCGCGTGGGCCACAAGACCTCCGCCGCCACCTCGCTAGCGGCACGCACGACAGGCGAAAACTCAGCCAACATAGACAGACATCCCTCCTTGCCACATGCGTGGCGAGAAGGGACGTCGACTTGTGCTGGTTACGATAGCACGATTCTGCCGCTTGGGGGGGTAGCCCCTTGCGTGGCACTCGCCACTAAAGGGGCCCCAAGTGGCGTCCCCACCCCCAAGTGGCGTCCCCAGGCGGCAAAGAGTGCGCAAGCGTTGTTCCACAGGGCGCGGTAGGTCTCCTCGCGAGAGACGCCCAGGGTCTCTTTCCGCACGTCAGCCAGGAGCGCCGCCGTCAGGGTCACCATGGCAGGTTCGCACTCCTGCCCGCGCAAGGGCACGGGCGCCATGTAGGGGCAGTCAGTCTCGCTCAGCAGGAGCTCCTGGGGACAGGCCGCCACGGCGTCACGCACGTCGTCGGACCTCTTGAAGGTGGACGCCCCGCCAAAGGCCACGTGGCAACCCAGCTCCACGAAGGGGGCCATGACTTCTGGCCCTTGGGTAAAGCAGTGCAAATCGCAACCCCTCCGGGGCAGGCCCTCCTCGGCCAGGACTCGTGCCGCCAGGTCGTGAGCATCGGTGTCTTTCGCGCCGTCGCGGATGTGCAGCTCCACGGGCAGGTCCCGCTCCAGGGCAATCCTCAGCTGCTGGCGGAATGCCCGCTCCTGCACCTCCAGGGGAAGCTCGTTGTAGGGCCCCACATCCAGGCCGATCTCGCCCACGCCCACGGCGCGGGGGCTGGCCAGAAGCACGTCCAGGCGACCCAGGGCCTCGTCGTCTATCTGCGTGGACCCGTATGGGTGGGCCCCCGCTATCAGGCGTACGTTATCCAGGAGGTCGGGCACCCCAGCCGCGGCAAAGCTCTCGGGCAGGGCAGGCGGCACCACACCCATCTCCGAGCAAGCGGTCAGGAGCCCTCGTGCCCTATCCACCTGAGCGTCCAGCCAGGTCAAGAGACCCGCCGCATCCTTCCAGGGCTTGTCCGGCCCAAAGTCATCCACGATATCGACGGGCACCACCAGGAAGTGCACTCCCGCCAGGGCCGCACGGCAGAGTGCCACGGCAGGATCAATCCCGTCGAAGTCAGTCAGGTGTCCATGCGTGTCTGCGACGGGCGCCAGGGCGCGCGGCAGGGACACGGCCTTGCCCTTCTTTGTCCGAAAAAGCTCGCCCTCGCGCAAGATGCCCAGCGCATCCAGGTCCGGCTCGCCCTGGCCCGCTGCCACGCCGGCCACGCTATCGACCCTCCCCATCCATATCCATGGGAGTCGTTGCCGCATCCAGGGCCTTTGCCAGACGCACGAAGTCCTCAGGCGAGAGCTTCTCGGCGCGCGCCGTAGCGGCGATGCCGGCCGCAGCAAAGGCCACGTCCAGAACGCCCTTGTCGAAGCCCGAAGCGGACATGGAGTTGCGGATAGTCTTTCTACGCTGGGCAAAGGCCGCGTCCACCACCTGGCAGGTCCAGGCCAGCTGACTGTCAGACAAAGTCTCCCCATCATCGGGATCCACCGCAGGCCTGTGGTCGATGCGGACGACGGCGGAATCCACGTGCGGGGGCGGCATGAAGTTTCCGGGGCCAACCTCGAAGCGGCCGGTCACCGCGCCATAGAGGGCGAGCTTTGCCGTGTAGGCACCGTAGGTCTTGTTTCCGCACTGGGCACAGATGCGGTCTGCCACCTCGGCCTGGACCATCACGACGAGCCGCTCCACGCTGGGCAGCTCCTGGAGGACCTTCAGGATCAGGGTCGCTGCCACCTGATAGGGCAGATTGGAGACGAACTTTGTCGGAGCGTTCAGCGGAGCCGCCAGCTCCCCCACCCCATCGGGGATGACCTTGAGCGCATCGCCCATCAGGAGGGTGAACTTGTCGGAATCCTGGGCGCAGGTTTCGACCAGGACGGGCGGCAGGGTCCGGTCCGCCTCGATGGAGACGACCGCCTGGGTACGGGGCAAGAGGGCCACGGTCAGGGTGCCGATGCCCGGTCCCACCTCCAGGACGACATCCTCAGGGCCAAGCTCTGCGAGCTCGCAGATATGGCCGATGACCTCATCGCTCACCAGGAAGTTCTGGCCTAGGCGATGCTTGGTGAAAAGGCCAAAGCGCTCGAGAACCGCCTTGGTCTCGCGCGCGTTGGCCAATCGTGAGTGGGGTTGATCAGACACTGTGCTCCAATGGTCGCACCAATAGATATGCGCGCCGCTCGCAGACATCCACCCACGAGCGACGCATACAAGCCGTCAGCGGCACAGCCGCCAGACGGGCCTCTTACTTCTTTGCCAGACGAGGGAAGAGGGCGTCGCCCTTGGTGACCTCCACGCCACCGGCCAGCTGGCCCCAGACGCAGGCTGCGTCCAGGTCCTCGCAGTCCACCTCGGCCTCGGCGCCCATGCGACGCAGGACCTCGGCAGAGGTCTGGGGCATGAAGGGCGTGAGCAGGTGGGCGGAGATGCGGATGGCCTCCAGGAGGTTGCGGATGATATCGGCAAGCTCGCCGGCACGGGCGGGGTCCTTTGCCACGGTCCAGGGGGCGGAGTCCTCCACGTAGTGGTTGGCGGCGTGAACGAGCTCCATCACCACGTCCTTGGCCTGGACGTACTCGATCTTGTCCATGTGCTCGGAGTAGCGCTGGGCGATGCCCTGGGCGATCTGGCTCAGGGGGTTCTGACGGCTGACCCACTCGGGATCGTCCTCGGGGGTCTTTCCGTCAAAGTACTTGGCCGACATGTTGAGCGCACGAGAGACCAGGTTGCCCCAGCTGTTGGCAAGGTCGGCGTTGTAGACCTGCTCCATGCGGCTGAAGGAGATGGCGCCGTCCTCGCCGGGCGTGACGTCGGTCATGAAGTAGTAGCGGTAGCCCTCGACACCCAGGAGCTCGACGACGTCCTGGGGGGCGATGGCGTTGCCGCGGGACTTGGACATCTTTTCGCCCTTGCCGGTCTCCTCGTTGCGAACCATCAGGAAGCCATGGGCAAAGACGTGCTCGGGCAGGGCCTCGCCGATGGCCATGAGCATGGCGGGCCAGATGACGCAGTGGAAGCGGATGATGTCCTTGCCCACCACGTGGTACTGGGCGGGCCAGCGGAAGGCAAGCTCAGCCTGGGCCTCAGGGGTGTCCACCCCGTAGCCCACCGCTGTCAGGTAGTTCTGGAGGGCGTCAAACCAGACGTAGGTCACGTGCTTGTCGTCGAAGGGGACCTTGATGCCCCAGTCGAAGGAGGTGCGGGACACGGAGAGGTCCTGCAGGCCACCCTCGACGAAGGAGCGGACCTCGTTCATGCGGAAGTCAGGCTGGACGAAGTCGGGATGCTCGTGATAGAGCTTGAGGAGCCGGTCCTGGAAGGCGGAGAGCTTGAAGAAGTAGGACTCCTCCTGGACGCGCTCCAGGGGACGGCCGCAGTCGGGGCAGAGGTGCTGGCCCTCGGTGTGGCGCTCCTCGTCGGCCTTGGTCACCTGGGTCTCGGTGAAGTAGGTCTCCTCGGGGACGCAGTACCAGCCGTCGTAGGAACCCTTGTAGAGGTAGCCGGACTCCTGCATGCGGTCCCAGAGGTACTGGACGGACCTGACCTGGCGGGGCTCGGTGGTGCGGATGAAGTCGTCGTTGGAAATCTCCAGCTCCTCCCAGAGGCGCTTGAAGAAGGGGGCCTGGCTGTCGCACCACTCCTGGGGCTCCATGCCGTGCTGGCGGGCGGCCTCCTCGACCTTCTCGCCATGCTCGTCCATGCCAGTCAGGAACTTGACGTTGTAGCCCTTGAGCCTGCGGTAACGCGCCTGCACGTCGCAGAGGACCGTGGTGTAGGCGGTGCCCAGGTGGGGCTTGGCGTTGACGTAGTAGATGGGGGTGGTGATAAAGAAGGAAGGTTTGCTGCGGTCTGCCATGTTTTTGTGCTCCTGATGACGGAATGGATGGCCAGAGGCGCCACGACGACGCCTCACTGGATTTCTGTACACAGAGATTCATTCTAGCGCAGCCACAGCCGCAGCGCCACTTGGGGGTAACCCCCTGCATGGCATTTTGCTACTTGGGGGTGTTCAAAAACTCGCGGTGATTTACGCGGGGTTACCTCGGGGTAGCCCCCTGCATGGCATTTTGCTACTTGGAGGCTACCCCCGAGTGGCGACGATCTGGTCGTACACCTGGGCGCGCGGCAGGCCGTATGCCTTCGAAAGCCGCTTTGCCAGGGCGCTCTTTGGCTCCCCTGCTGCCAGGCCCTGGGCGATGGCCTCCTCCAGAGGAAGCTCCTCCTGGCGAGCCGCCGCGGCACCGCGGGACAGCTCTTCGGCATCGGGGCCGGCGATCACGACCACGCACTCGCCGCGCAGGTCCCCTCGCTCGGCAATCCGCCGGGCCAGCTCGGGCGCCAGGTCGCGCACCGTCTCCTCGTGAAGCTTGGTGAGCTCGCGCACCAAAGCGACCCTGCGTCCGGGAAAGACCTCGGCGACGTTTGCCAACGTGGCAGCCACACGACGCGGCGACTCGTAGAGGACCAGGGCACCAGGCACCAGTGCCAACTCCTGCAGGCGCGACAACTGTGCGCCCCTCTTTCGCGGAAGGAAGCCCTCAAAGAAGAAATGGTCCATGGGCAGGCCCGAGGCCACTAGGGCACAGGTCACCGCGGATGGACCGGGAATTACCTCCACCGGCAGGTCCGCGTCCAGGGCAGCATCCACCAGGCGCTGGCCGGGGTCCGAGACGCCCGGCATGCCCGCATCGGAGACAAATGCCACCCGCTGGCCCGATGCGATGGCGTCCAACGTGGGCTCGATGCGCGAGGCCAGGGTGTTCTCGTCCGCGCGCCCCAGGGGAACGCGAATCCCAAAGTGCGCCAGGAGCTTGCCGGTGACGCGGGTGTCTTCGCAGAGGAGCAGGTCGGCCTCGCCCAAGACGCGCAGGACGCGCGGAGAGGCGTCCTCCAGGTTGCCGATGGGCGTGCCCACGACGGAGAGCTTGCCCGTGCCAGGCCTGCGCTCGCCGGAACCATGCCCGCCAGACCCGTGCCCGTCAGCACTGCGACCGCCTGGAATCGCGGCGTTCTTTCCCGGCATGCCAGCCTCCGGATGGCTCATGCCAGCATCGCCCTCTCGAAGGACGACAGTGCCACGCGTGCGTCCCAGCCCGTCAGGTGCCCCTCGGTCTTCCAGGTGTTAAAGAACCAGGCCGGACACTCCTTGAAGATGGCCAGCTGCTCGGAGACAAAGACGCGCTCCAGGGCGATGCGGCCCTCCGGCGTGGTAGCCGAGTCCGAGAAGGGCAGGGCCGCCGACCACTTGCCCACCATGGTGGGAAGGCCGCTCTTTCTGCAGGCCTTGAGGGCGTCGACCGAGGAGTTGGTGAGCTGGCGGACACCGGTGGGTCCAGCGTTGAGGACCTGGTCGGTGTAGTGATACAGGTGACAGTCCAGCCAGACGTTCTTGTAGTGCTTGGGTGCCATGAAGCGGCCCCATGACCCGTGCTGGTCCGCGTCAGGCAAGATGACCGTCGCGTCCGGCGCGTAGGTCCGTACCGTCTCGTAGGCGTCGCGATAGTAGTTGCGCATAACGTGCATGGGCACGCCGTCGGTCAGGGTGAAGCCGCGGCGCAGCTGAGGCACCACGTCCTCGGCCACCTCGATGCCCGCGAAGGCCATGCGAAGGGAGTAGCGCTTTGCCAGGGCGCCCAGGACCACCAGCATGTCGTCGCGGTAGTGGGCGAAGTCGTCGTGGTTGCGCACCAGGGGAATCTGCGGAGGATTGACCCCAGGAACGATGGCCAGGGAAAGGACGATCTTTAGGTCGATGTCCTCAGCCCAGTTGAAGGCCTGGTCCACGAACTCCAGGCAGGGAACGAAGGGGCCGACGTCAAGTCCCGCGTCGCCAAAGACGTACCAGGGCACGGGCAGGCGGACGGCATTGAAGCCGCGGGCAGCAATCTGCCTGAAGTCGTCCTGCGAGAGGAAGTTGCGCCGATGCTCGATGACGAGCTCGCGGTACTGCTTGGCGCCGATGGCGGCCACCAGGGAGTCCTCGTCCAGGGCTCCGGAGTCGGCAAAGATCGAGGGCGTGACCCACGTTTTGAGCGTGAGCCAACCAGAAAGATTGACACCATGCAAAGCGCGTTCAGCCATACCTTCCCCCAATCTGGAGCATGCTGCTCCCGCCATAGCTACAGCATAACGCTCTGCTACGACAAGTATCGCATAGCAGCCATTCCGTCGACGAGTGGGACCCTTTCCCCCAGGGGATATCGTCCCACTTAGCCCAAGAGCTCCTCGATCTTCTTTGCCACGGCATCCTCCTCGCAGGGACCAATCTGGTAGTGGGCCGCGGCCTTCGCGGCGTCGGCTGCGCCAGCGACCGCGAAGGACAGGGGCACGTGGCTCAGCATGGGAACGTCGTTGCCTCCGTCACCAAAGACCGCCACCTGGTCCAGGCCAATTCCCAGGGCGTCGCAGAGTGCATCCACCGCCGAGCCCTTGTTCCAGCCGTGGGTCATCATGTTGAGCCAGCTGGGCTGGGGCACGTCGAAGTCCAGCTGGGGCATGGCCTGGTGAAGACGGTCGGCGAAGTCCTGCATCCGGACAACGTCGCCCTCCATGAAGACGTTCGCCTTCACGACCTCCCAGTCGGGTATCTCATCCGCCACCTGGGCCTTCTTTGCGTACGAGGGAAAGCAGCGAGCCAGGACCTCCATGGAACCTTCCACCAGGTAGGGAGTGGCGCCCTGGAAGGCGACGAGCCCCGTTCCCGGGATGTCGCGCAGGATCTTGGCCAGCTTGCCCAGGGTCTCTGACGTGTGGACCTCGGCGCGGATCCTCTGTCCGTCCAGGTAGACCTCCATGCCGTTTGAGGCCAGGGCAGTGGCACAGCAAGTCTCGTCCCCGCGAAGGAGCGGGGCGATCTGCCTCTGGCCGCGGCCGCTGGCAGGGCCCACGTGCACGCCCGCGTCCATGGCGGCGTGAAAGGCAGCTATACAGCGCTCGCTCACCTGCTTCTGCCCATAGGGCAGGATGGTGCCGTCGATGTCGGTCAAGATGAGTTTTACCTTTTTCTGCATGTCGGTCCCTTCAGTGTGACAATTACTCCTGGGGTAATTGTCACACTGAAGAAAGAAGACCGGCATGCGATTTTTTGACCTACACTGCGACACCGTGGACTCCCTGGCCATGAAGCAGGAGCCATCACCCCTGGAGTTCTTTGACCAATTCGCCGAGGGCGATCTGCAGCACAACAACCTCCACCTGTCAGGCGACCGCATGCAGGAAGCCGCGCCAGACGGCTGGTGCCAGTGCTATGCCGTCTGGGTGCCCGACGACCTGAAGCCCCTGGGCCTAACGCCCCGCCAGTTCTACGAGCACACGCAGGATTACTTCTCCCGACAGATGCAGGTCCAGGAGGCAAGCTTTGCCCAGGTAAGGAATGGCGACCAGATCGATGCCGCCATCGCCTCGGGCAGGGTGGCGGCCCTTCTTGCCGTGGAGGGCGCAAGCCCGGTCGGCCATGACCTGGGCTACCTGGACCGCATGTACGCCGACGGCGTCCGCATGGTCACTCTGACCTGGAACGGCCCCAACTCCATCGGCTCGGGCCACGACACCACCGATGGACTTTCGGCATTCGGCCGTCAGGCGGTCCACCACATGGAGGACCTGGGCATCGTGGTGGACGTGAGCCACCTCAACGACGAGGGCTTCGCTGACCTCCTGGAAGTCGCGCAAAAGCCCTTTGTGGCGACGCACTCCAACTCCCGCGCCGTCTGCCCCCACCAGCGCAACCTCACGGATGACCAGTTCCGCGCCATCTGCGAGCGTGGCGGCCTGGTGGGCATCAACTACTACCGCGCCTTCATCACCGACCGCATCGCACCGGGACATTACACGGTCAGGCCGGAGGAAGATGTGACCTTCGACGAGCTGGCAGCCCACATCGAGCACTTCCTGGACTTGGGTGGCCAGGACGTCCTGGCCCTGGGCTCCGACTTTGACGGCTCGGACGTGCCCAGCTGGCTGAATGGCGCCCAGACCCTGCCGGACTTCCGACAGAAGCTTGTCCAGCGCTTTGGCGAGGAGCTGGCGGAAAGGATCTGCTACTCCAACGCCCGCGCCTTCTTTGGCCGCATGCTTTCCCAAAGGGTCTAAAAGGGAGTTTCCAAATGGGGGCAGCCCCCGATTGGTCGTCCGTAACCAATCGGGGGCTGCCCCCATTCGGACCATTTAGATCACTACTTTGCGACGCGGGCAGCGACGGCCTTGGCCGCAAAGATCAGTAGCAGGACCACCACGGCCAGGAGCACGATGGTGCCGCCAGGCTTGAGTCCCACGTAGAAGGAAATGACCAGGCCGCCCAGGGTTGTGAGCAGGCCGATGCCGCTGGCCAGAATGCAGGTCTGCTTCCAGCTGCGCGCCAGCTGCAGGGCGCATGCCACGGGGACGACCATCATGGACGAGACGATCAGGGATCCCACCGTACGAGCGGCCACGGCAACGACCAGGGCAACCACAATCACGAAGGCGACGTTTGCCAGGCCGACGGGCACCCCCACGGTACGCGCGTGTCTCTCGTCGAAGGACATCAGAAAGAGCTCCCTGCGAGCCAGCAGGCAAAAGGCCACGGCGATGGCCGAGACCACGACGATCGTGACGGTCTCCTCCCGGCTCACCGTGAGGATGCTGCCGAACATGAAGCTGTTGAAGCTGGAAGCGTTGGGGACGAATCCCGAAAGGACGCCGGCCAGGCCGATGCCAGTTGCCATCACGATGGCCACCGCCAGCTCGGACTGGTCGCGGAAGCGTCGGCGAATTCCCTCGATGCAGAGGGCTCCCGCCAGGCATGCCACGACGGCACCCGCAACGGGGCTGATGCCGCCGATAAGTCCACCAGCCACGCCGGCCAGAGACGTGTGGGACAGGGCGTCACCAATCATGGACAGGCGCTTGAGCACCACCGTGACGCCCACCAGGGGAATCACGATTCCCAGCATGAGGCCCACGAGCAGGCTCCTCTGCATGAAGACGTACTGAAGCATGTCTTACGCCTCCTCCTTCTCTTCCTCGTTCGTATCGGCGTCCGCCATGGGCTCGACAGCCGCCGCCTGAGCCGTCACCTCGGGAGCTTCCTGACCGACGGTAGGAGTCACCTCGGGACCGTCCTGGCCCTTCTCCCCCGCCCGTGGACGCGTCACATCACGCGCTACGCCATCCGCAATCTCCATCACCCGGCAGGGCATGGTGTGCAGGGGCGTGTAGTCGTGCGTCACCAGAAGAACGGCGATACCACGCTCGGCATGGGCCTCCGCCACCAGACCGTATAGGCCCTCGCGACTCTCGGCGTCCAGGCCATTCGTGGGCTCATCCAGAACCAGGAGCCTGGGGCCACCCACCAGGGCACAGGCCAGACGCACGCGCTGGAGCTGCCCACCCGAAAGCTCGCGGATGAGCCTCTTTGCATAGCCCTCCATCTCCACGCTGGCCAGGGCGTCCAAGGCACGTCGGCGCAGCTCCTTCCTGGGCAGGCCGCGACTCCCCTGGTAGAGACTGGCGCTCACCAGCTCCAGAACCGTCGCGGGAAAGCGCGAGACGGCCTCGCTGGGAAGCTGCGGCACATAACCCACCAGGCTCCAGTCATGGAAGTAGGTGGGGCCCTCACCAAAGAGCCGGACCCTGCCCTCGTCGGGCGAGAGCTCACCCATGGCCAGGCGGGCGATGGTGGACTTGCCCGCGCCGTTGTCACCCACCAGGGCGCAGATCTCGCCCTCGTTCACGTCCAGGTTGAGCCCCTTCAAGACCTGGGTCCCCCTATAGGAAAAGCTCACGTCCCGCAGGGACACGGGCTGTTTGGTATCTGCCATCAGGAAAGTGCCTCCTTGAGTTTCTGCAGGTTCTGACGCATGACGCTGAAGTAGTCGTCGCCCGCGTCCGACTCCTCCTGGGAAAGTCCCTCCAGGGGGTTCAGCTCCTCTATGCGGGCACCCGTTGCATCGGCTATGGACTGGGCCACCTTTGGACTCACCAGCTCCTCGGAGAAGATCGTCCGAATGCCCGTGTCCTTGATGAAGTCCACGATCTGGGCCATGGTCTGGGCGTCGGGCTCGGCATCCGCCTCAATGCCCTCGATAGGCACCTGCTCAAGGCCGTAGTCCGCGCAGATGTAGCCAAAGGCCTCGTGGCTCACGACCAGCTGACGCTGGCTGACGTCCGCCAGGCCTTCTCGGAACTCCTGGTCCAGGGCATCGAACTCAGCCGCCCAGCGATCGAAGTTCGCCTCATAGACCTCGGCCCCATCCGGGTCCACCTGCTCCAGGCCCAGGCGGATATTGTCCATCTCGGCCTTTGCCCTGAGGGGCGAGAGCCAGCAGTGGGGGTCCAGGTCGGAGACGCTGTGCGACTCGTGCTCTACGCGCTCCTCTTCCTGGGCCTCGTCGCTCAGTCGAATCAGGTCCAGGCCCTCGCTGGCCTCGACGCTTTGGAGCTTGCTCCCCTCCAGGCCGCGCAGGACGTCCTCGGCCCACTGCTCCATACCTGCCCCGTTGTAGACAAAGAGGCTCGAGTCGGCGATGTGGCGGACATCCGAGGTCGAGGGCTCCCAGTCGTGGGGCTCGCTGCCCGAGGGCACCAGGCAGGTCACACGGACTCGACCCTCCCCCAGCTTGCAGGCAAAGTCGTAGAGGGGGTAGATGCTGGTGATGACCTGGACGCCCGTGGGGTCGCCGTGGGAGAGCTCGCTTTCCGTCCGGTCGCCGCAACCCGCCAGAAGGAGACTGACCGAGCCCATGCCCAGGCCAAGAAAGGCCCGCCTCGTCAGCATGAGACTTCCTCTCCCCTCTGGCCACAGGTGCAGGAGCCCTTGTGGTGGGAAGCCGCCTCGTTCAGGGCAGATTCCGCCGCCTGGCGCTCGGCGGTGTCCATACAGTCGGCGCAATGTCCATAGAGGACCGTTCGCGAAAAGCTGATGGCAAAGCCATGCTCCCTGAGCACGTGGGAGCCAAAGCTGACCAGCATGTCGCAGTCCAGGGGCAGGACCCTTCCGCAGTCCAGACATACCAGCTGGCCCTCATCGGGATGGGCCGGATCGATCATCCTATAGCGGGACTCCCCGCCGCCAGGTGCCACGACCTTTGCGACAGTGCCCTCCTTGACCAGGGACTCCAGGGTCCTGTAGGCCGTGGTGCGACCGATGCCGGAGCCCTCCTGGCGCATGGTTCCAAAGACGTCGTCCACGCTGAGGTAGCGATCCGCATGCGCGTCCAGGAAGGCACGAACCGCCTGCCGCTGCTTCGTGTTGTAGGGACCCTTTGTCATGTCGCCTCCCCTGGTGCTCTTGCACCAAGCAAATTGAAATCAGATTTCGAGTTCAGAATCGTAACCCATGGGGAGGATGCAGACAAGAAGACCGACCCGGCTCACAAAGCTTGCACAAGGTGGGCCGGGTCGGTTCCCGAATTCGTGAAAGGTGCCACGAACGATATGTCACGCAAAGCTAGGCGATGAGCTGCTCGTAGGTCTCGGCCAAGACATCCTCCGAAATCCCCTCGTCGAAGGTAATCATCTCCACCAGGCCCATGAAGGTCATGCGGATGGCCTCGTATTCGTGGCTGAAGCGGGAAACGATGCCCTTGTTGGCACCATACTCCACCATAAAGCGGGCAAAGGTATCGACAGAGGCGACCTTGAACTGGTCGAGGAGCTTTGCGTTCTCGGGCTTGAAGAGCTCGATCCTCAGGGGGTCATCCGACTTGAAGTCCTTGACCATCATGCTGACGAACTCCTCGATGCACTCCTTGGGGCGTTGGGAGTCATAGTGGTCGCACCACAGGCTGATGGCGGCAATGAAAGAGTCGACATAGTCCGAGACCATGTCCTTGTTGAGTTCGTCCTTGCCACTGTAGTAGTGGTAGAAGAGGCTACGGGCGCACTTTGCACGCTCGGTGATGTCCCTCACGCTGGTGCGACGCACGCCCTTCTCGATGTAGAGCTGACGCGTGGCGGAGATGATGGACTTGCAGCGCTGCTCCCTGCGGTAAGAGAGCGTACCATTGGTGTCTTGGATGTCCCTCACAGAAGATACCTTGCCTTTGACGAACGTTGTAACGTGGAACATTGTATTGCTAAAGACAGTCGTAAAGGTAGCAATTTATAAATTCCTTAAAGAGTAGTACCCTTGGCTGTCTTTATTGACCGCTCGGGGCCAGGCTCACAGCTGGCAGAAGCGGCAGACGGCCCCGACGGCCGCCAGCCCCAGCAGCTAGTCGTGCATGAACGAGGGCATCTCTCCCCTGCTGCTGGCCTGGGCGATGTCCTCGAAGGCCGCAGCGACCGCATCATCCTTTGCGTAGCCGATATGCCAACGGGCCGCAGAGGACACAGCCTCGTCTGCATTGGCCATGGCCACGGAGTTGGGAACGGCCTCGATCATGGGCAGGTCGTTCTCCGAGTCACCAAAGACCACGACCTCGTCGATACCGATACCCATGCGGTCTGCCAGGAAGCGGACGGCCGAGCCCTTGTTCCAGCCAGCGGGGCTGATGTCGATAAAGGGGGCTATGAGGCTGGGAAAGACGAAGCCCAGCTGGGGCACCTCCTTGCGGAGGATGTCGCGGATGCGGACCATCTGGGGCCGCTCGACCAGGCACTGGACGTTGGCCTTCAGATAGGAGTCGCGCTCGACGTGATCGACGACGTCATGGGAGGGGCTGGGGTGCTCGCCCTCGTGCTGGCGCCACGCGTCCTGGCGCCGGGTCACAAAGGTGATGTCGTGGTCGCCGTCCGAGGCAAAGATGTCATAGACCGAAAGCCAGGCATCGGTCTGAAGGCCGTCCACCACGTCGGCCACCTGCTGAAGGTCCTCGCGATGGAGCTTCTGGGTGTGGACGACCTCACCCTCCAGGCGAATGAGCTGCCCGTTTGCAAAGGCACCCGTCTTGTAGCACAGCTCGTCCTGGCAGAACATCCAGTCCATGGCCGAGGGCTTTCGGCCCGACATGGGACCAAAGACCACGCCCGCGTCGTGCATGGCATGGATGGCCGCAATGGCACGCTCGCTCGCATGGGGCGCACCATAGGGAATCAGGGTGTCGTCGAGGTCGGTGAGGACGAGCTTTATCATGTAGAGCTTCCTATCGCTTGGGTGTCGCCAGAACGGTCTATCACTGCCATTCTGTCACATGATTGCGAAGCTACACGCGAACGCCACCCAGGTAGGTCTCGCGCACGGACAGGTCGGGAGCCAGGACGTTGAGGTCTGCCGCTCGACCTGGCAAGAGGAGTCCGCACACGTCGTCGATGTCGCAGGATGCCGCGGGAACCTCCGTGGCCATGCGAATGGCCTGGTCGGGAGTAACGACTCCCCAGGAGGCAAGCTTTTGCACCTCTCCCGCCAGGGTGGCCGAGGAACCCGCGATGTTGCCCAGGGAGCCATCGTCCATGATCAGGCGGGCAATGCCTCCCACCAGGCGAATGGGAAGGTCGCCCAGGGTATAGTTGCCATCGGGCATGCCGCCGCAGCGCAGGCAGTCGGAGATCAGGGCCATGTGTTGCCAGCCCTTCGCGCGAATGAGGGCACGGACCGCGGCTGGTGCCACGTGGAAGCCGTCGCAGATTAGCTCGGAGTAGGTGCCTTGGGTGTCCATGGCACAGCCAACCAGGCCGGGGTCACGATGGCCCAGATCGTCCATGCCGTTGTAGGTGTGGACAAAGACGGTCGCACCAGAGGCGACGGCGCGCAGGCCCTCCTCGTAGCTGGCTGAGGAGTGGCCGAGGGCGACGGCCACGCCCATCTCGTGAAGCTCACGGCAGTATTCCTGGGAGCCGTCACGCTCCGGGGCGATGGCGCTCTTGCAGATGAGGCCATGGCAGGCCTGCTGCCAAGAACGGAAGAGCTCGACGTCGGGGTCGATCATATTCGCGGGGTTCTGGGCACCGGCGTGACCTGCCGTGAAGAAGGGCCCCTCCAGGAAGATGCCCTCGACGCGGGCGCCCATGAAGTCGTCGGGACGACCTTGGACAGCCTCGTAGACGCTGGAGCATGCGTCCAGAATCTGGTAGGCAGGCTGGGTGAGCGTAGTGGGAACCCAGCTGGTGGTGCCATGCTTGACCAGGGCAAGGCTTGCCTCGTCGATACCCGCGGGGTCGCAGTCCATGACGTCACGACCAACGAAGCCATGGATGTGGGTGTCCACGTAGCCAGGGGCGACCCAGCAGTCGGTCCGGTCCAGGAGGGTCAGTCCTTCGGGAGCAGAGTCGCTCACGTAGCCCACCAGGCCGTCCTCGACGGGCAGGTAGCCTGCCATGGTGACGCCACCTGGCAGCACGATATGGTCCGACTTGATGCAGAAGGTGCGAGATTCCAGTGGGAAGTCCATCGTAATCCGCGAATCCATGGGCTGAGCTCCTGACATTAGAGGTTTTGCAGATGCTGCCGCCGCGGCCGGCGGCAGACAACGACTTTCAGGATAGCGCAGATGGGTGAAAGGGGGACGGACGGTCCGTCGGAGCCTGCCGTCCTAGACAAGTCCCGCCTTCTGCAGGCCGGCAAAGGCCGCACCGTAGCTGCCGGCGGCGTTGCCCAGGCTGCAGGCCAGGATCTTCGTCTCCTTGCAGTTGGGCAGGCAGTTCCTCTGATAGGCAGCCACGAGCTCGTCGCGGAAGAGGTCGAAGGCCCCCGCCACTCCGCCGCCAATCAGGAACTCCTCCGGGTCAAGCACGGTCGAGACCTGTGCCAGGGCAAAGCCCAAATACTCGCACATCTGCGCCACTGCAAACTTCGCGCACTCGTCCCCATCCTGGTAGGCCTCGAAAAGCGTGAGCGTATCCGTGTCGTGCTTGAGCTCCACCCCCGTGACGCCGCGTCTCTTGCACTCCTGGCGGTACATCCACACCAGGCCCGTCGCCGAGGCATACTGTTCCAGGCAGCCATGGCGGCCGCAGCCGCAGGTGCGCTCCTCGCCCTCGGGTCTCACGGTCATGTGACCCAACTCTCCGCCCGAGCCAAAGGCCCCCGCCACGAGCCTTCCATCCACGACCACACCGCCGCCGACGCCCGTGCCCAGGGTAACCATCACGAAGCTCCTCACGTCACGCGCACTGCCCTTCCACATCTCGCCCAGGGCAGCCGCGTTCGCGTCGTTGACGAAAGCTATCGCGGCCTGGGGGAACGTCTCCACCAAAGCCTTCAGGAGGCCGTCCGCGTCCATCTTTATGTTGGGGAAGAAGCCCACGTGACCATGGTCGTCCACAGGTCCCGGCACGTCCAAACCAAGGGCAACTACCTGCGCAATCCTGCGCTCCTGACCCTTCACGAGCTCCACGAGCCTGCGCGTGATGTGGTCGAAGGCCTCCTGGTCCACGATGGCTCCCGTGGGAATGGTGGCCATGCCCAGGATGTCTCCCTCGAGGCTCATCAGGGATGCCTTGATAGAGGTGCCTCCCACATCGACGCCCAGCACGCAACGCTTATCGATTTCCATGACTGCCCTCTCCCCTGCTGATTCTCGTCAAACGTCGTTCGACGCGAGAAACTTCTCGTCCAGAATAAGTATCATCTTGTAGGAGAGCGTCGGCTGCTCTCATCCGCCAGACGCCCCGATACGACCCGTAGCCGCATCATGTGGCGACGGTCAAAAAACACATGACAGCGTCCCCTCGCGGGACTCGCATAGGACAGAGGAAGAAGCACATGAAGGGCAAACTCAAGTCTTCGTCGTTCTCCAGAAAAGCAAACACAAGCGGCTCGCCCAAGGACCAGTCCTCGGCAAAGGGAAAGAGGGTCGCAACGCCGCGCGGCAGCGCTCCCACGGCGCCGGCCCAGGGCCAGGCCAAGCCCCAGGCCCAGCAGCCGGCGGACACCAACGCCGCAACGGTAGCCCCGCAGCAGGCGGCCACGGCAGCCGCAAGGCCAGCTGCCTCCACAGCAGCCCAGTCCACGTCGGCACCTGCGCCCCAGCCCGCATCCACACCCACATCCGCCCCCGTGCAGCAGCTTGCCCCAGCCGCTCACTCGGCACCCCGCCACGCGGTCCTCTCCCCCGACGACACCGGCGTCATCGACGTGAGGGCCAGCAGCCCCAGCGGCATGCCCCGCAAGCCCGCCCGTGCCGCCATTACCAACCCAAAGGCTGACATCGACGCCCTGAACGATCTCGAGCGTCACCTCTATGCCCACCGCTACGCACGCACGGGCATCTCTTGCTACGGACCCTCCATCGACCCCTCGGCCGCCACGAACGACCGCGCCGAGGCCATGGCAATCCTGGAGGAAGAGGACCAGGCCCTTCTGGCCTCGCCCGAGACGGGCGAGCTCCTGGACCGCCTGTCCGGCCTGGGCCACATCCTCTCCGTCCGCCAGGCCGCCCAGGTAAAGATCCTCAAGCGCGACCGCGCCAAGTACGTGGGCGTCCCCATGGAGCTCCAGTCGAACTTCTCTCGCCTGGTCACCCAGGCCGACGACGTCTGGCGCAGGGCAAAGGTCAGCAGCGACTGGTACTACTTTGCCCCCTTCCTGGACAAGGTCGTCGCCTCCGCTAGAAAGATCGCCCTGGCGCGCAAGCCCAACGCCGACCCCTACGACACCTGGCTGGACAACTTTGAGTACGGGACCAGCAGGTCCTTCTACGACAGGTTCTTTGCCCAGGTAAAGGACACGGTCGTGCCCCTCTTTGCCGACATCCGC
Organism: uncultured Olsenella sp.; assembly: GCA_900316105.1. GTDB lineage: Bacteria > Actinomycetota > Coriobacteriia > Coriobacteriales > Atopobiaceae > Olsenella_F. The sequence goes on along the minus strand of ONBR01000019.1, from coordinate 3,726 downwards.
AAGAAGGGCCAGCAGCCCTCGCGCGCGGTCATCGAGGGCAGGTTCGACGAGCGTCGCCAGATGGAGCTGGCCAACGACATCATGAAGCTCGAGGGCCTCAAGCCCAACCGCATGCTGCTCGTGACCACCGAGCATCCCTTCTCGGACGCCCTCACCACCAACTACGGGGTCATCGCCTGCCACGTCTACGAGAACGACGTGACCTCGAACGTCTACACCATGCTTCACGAGGGCGGTCATGCCCTCTACGAGTGCGGTGTCGACCCCACCTACAACTACACCTCGCTCAAGGGTGGCACCTCATCGGCCATGCACGAGGGACAGTCTCGCTTCTTCGAGAACTACGTGGGCCGCTCCCGCGCCTTTGCCGGACCCCTCCTCAAGGTCATGGCCAGCCACTTCCGCGGACAGCTGGGCCGCGTCACGCCCAACCAGTTCTACCTGGCGACAAACCGCGCCGAGGGCTCGCTCATCCGCACCGAGGCAGACGAGCTCACCTACCCCCTGCACATCCTGATTCGCTACGAGATCGAGCAGTTGCTCTTTGACGGCCAGTGCACCTCCAAGGAGGTCCCCCGCATCTGGAACCAGAAGTACAAGGAGTACCTGGGCGTAAACGTACCCGACGACGCACACGGCGCCCTCCAGGACACTCACTGGGCCGACGGGCTCTTTGGCTACTTCCCCACCTACGCCTACGGCGGCGCCATCGGTGCCCAGCTGCGCGCTCAGATGATCAAGGAGGGCATGGACTGGGACGGCGTCCTGGCCAGCGGCGACCTGGAGCCCATCCGCCAGTGGCTGAGCCAGCACATCTGGCGCTTCGGCCGCTCAAAGGATACGCCTGACCTCATCCTGGACGCCTGCGGCGAGCCCTTTGACGTGAGCTACTACACCGACTACCTGGTAAAGAAGTTCTCGGCTATCTACGGCCTGTAAGGCAGGAGCCTGGTGATGGCCCGCTGGGTCGGTCTGACTGGCCTGGCCGGATCGACAGGCCAGGCGACCGGAAGGGAAGCAAGCGCATGAGGGCGGTCATCCAACGCGTGGAATCAGCCCAGGTGGAGGTCGAAGGCTCGACAGTGGGAAGCTGCGGTAGGGGCTACCTGATCCTTTTGGGCGTGGGACCAACAGACGACGAGAAGGCGGCACAGGTCCTCTGGGACAAGGTCAAGCACCTCCGCATCTGTCAGGACCAGCAGGGAAAGACGAACCTCTCCCTACTGGACACCGCAGGCGAGCTCCTGGTGGTCAGCCAGTTTACCCTCTATGTCGACTGCAGGAAGGGACGCAGGCCCAGCTTTACCGGGGCGGCAGCGCCCGAGCTGGCAAACCGCCTCTACGAGTACTTCTGCGATTTGGCCGAGAAGGACGTGACCCACGTGGGCCGCGGGATCTTTGGCGCGGACATGAGCGTGTCCTTGGTGAACGACGGGCCCTTCACCATCTGTCTGGATACGGACGACCTGACCCGTCCCCGTTAGCGTGCCAAATACCCCAGGTGATTTGGGGACATTTACTTAACGGAAATCCGACAACGCACATACGCATAAAGGTGACAAATACCCCAAGTGATTTTGGGACATTTACCCCTAATTTACCCCTGGGGTATTTGTCCCATCCGTTCGCGGGGACTTTGCTACCATGCCTAGTTGGGTACTTCCAGCGTAGAAACAGGGGGACAGCACTATGAAGAAGTTCATGGAAGAGTTCAAGGCCTTTATCATGCGCGGCAACGTGATGGATATGGCAGTCGGCGTCATCATCGGCGGCGCCTTCACGGCCATCGTCACGTCCCTGACCACAGATATCATCCAGCCTCTGATCGCCATCCTGTCGGGCGGCGGCACCGAGGTCTCCACGGGCATGGACATCACGGTGGGCTCCAACACGATCTCGTTCTCGAGCTTCATCTCGTCCGTAATCAACTTCCTGATCATCGCCCTCATCGTCTTCTGCCTGGTCAAGAGCATCTCCAAGCTCCAGTCCGCAGCCGACGCGCTCATGCACAAGGAGAAGGAGGAAGAGGAGGCCACTGCTCCCACCTGCCCCCACTGCCTCGAGGAGGTCAAGGAGGGCGCAACGCGTTGTCCTCACTGCGGTGGCGAGATTCCGGGCGGAGCCAAGGCAAAGTAAGCAGGGTCAAAGCTTCCTTTGAGGGCCCCGCCACCTTTCTCTGGTGCTCAAACAGCTCGCTTCGCGAGAACTGCGCCTAGAGAAAGGTGGCGGGGCCCTTCCGTCAGACTTGACCCTGCTCGGCACTTTCTGCAGGGAGGGAAGTTTGCGCGCGCTTCGCGCGATATTTGTGGGCGCCCCGTTTGGGGCGCCCAGACATTTTTATTAGGCAAAACCCATTTCTCTATGCCTGTTGTGAGCTTGTCTCTTGCGCACTATTGAGTCTCCTGCTCAGCGCTTACGGGAGAAACCGTCGCGGACGTTGCCGGAGCGGAGGTACTCCTCGCGTGCAGGTGGCGCCAAACTATCCGGATGCTTCGTTCACCGTAAACTCCGCAAAGGCGCAGTCTATGCGACGCAGGCTGGCGCGAGACCATCTACTGACATAGCCCCAGCTTCCTCCCCTACAATACAAGGCAAACATAACGCTCCATGCGCTCAAAATCCCACTCTTTCGTCGCAAGGAATCGCGAGGCTCGGCACTTGGCATCCACTTATCTCTCACAGGCAAATGGCGGCGACGCGGAAGGCCATCATTCTTCCCTTGTGCCGCGAGGTTCGCGGAAGCGCAGGCGTGTTGCCCATTATCTCGACACGCTCTTTGGCGACGTCGAGGTCATCGACACCGTCGACCGCATCGGTCGGCGAGTCCGCGTGTTGGAGGTAGATCGTAGCTGGCAGAGTGCCATGTTCTTGGACGCATGGTCTGAGCTGGTCTTTCCCTACCACCATGTCTTCAACGAGGTCGTCGCACGGAGATGCCCGCGAACGGTGCTGATGCTGGGCGGCGGGGCATTTTCCTATCCCAAGTACCTGCTCTGCCACTTCAAGGACGTCCGTGTCGACGTGGTCGAGATCGACCCCGTGATCTGCGACATCGCACACGAGTGGTTCTTCCTGGACCGCGTGGAAGAGATGCTCGGGCGGAATCAGGACGGTAGCCAGTTGCGCACCTTCATCTGCGACGGACGCGACTTCCTAGAGCTGGGTGCCCCAGATGACCCCGAAGTCACTTACGAGCTCATCGCCAATGACTGCTTCCAGGCGACCGACCTCGTTGCGGGACTGATGACCCTGGAGTCCGCGCGTCTCGTGCATCGCAGGCTCAAACCAGGTGGCGCCTACGTGGCCAACGTCATCGGACCCATCGAGGGAGAGGACGCCACGGACATCCACGACGTGTTTCGAACCTTTTCGCAGGTATTCGCCCATGTTTGGCTCCTTTCTTGCGGAGAGGAAGACCCCCTGAAGGTCAGCAACTACGTCCTTGTGGCCAGCGATGCCCCATGGGACTTTGCCGATGTCATAGACGTCGCCGGCCTGGAGGCGGCGGGCCTTGCTCCCGAGGGCCGGGTCCTCACCGACGCAGATTTCGACTAGGCGGGCTGGGGCCGCGGGCTGCAGGCTGCGGGCGATGGGCTGCGGGCAAGGGCGATGGGCTGCGCAAATTGCTAGCAGCGTCCGTAATAGCCGTGGGATTTGCCTCTAGAGTTGTCGGCCGTGGGATATGCCCCTGGAGGCCGTGGGATTCGCCCCTGGAGCTGCCGGCCG
>ONBR01000018.1 GCA_900316105.1 uncultured Olsenella sp. | reverse complement strand
GCCAGCAGGGCACCATCGAGAACGACGAGATCCTGGTTGGCGGCGACATCTATGAGGCCACTTTCTCCGAGTACACCAAAGAGGACAAGACCAAGACCAGCAAGATCGAGATCAGCCAAAAGCTCATCGGTAGCATCAGCCTCTGTGACGCGCAGGACAACCACAGCGGCAACAACAAGAACAAGGAGCAGATCTGGATTGGCGACGTGGTCGCCGGCCTCATGTCCAGCCTTCCCGACGACTACACCTATGGTGAGTCCTTCCTTGCCGTGGTGGGCATCCACCGCGATGAGGACCTGCGCAAGAACGACGACTACTATTGGTACGATCTCTCCCTCTACAGCCGCAAGCGCGTTCCCATTGGGGAGTCGAAGGATGGCAAGAATTCAAAGGACAATCAGGGCAAGTACACGCTCGATAAAACCGATCACATCAGCGGCGAGGAGGGCGTGATCTGCGAGGGCAATCGCCGTACGGAGAACTACAACTCCTGGATCAGCCTGGCCCTGCCCGACATCGACAATGACGCGATCAAGATGCGCTATGTGGACGCCGCCCGTTTCGTCACGGAACCCACGCTGGCGGGTGTCCTCCAGGACGCGCCCTACTACCGCGACCTGGAGGAGTCCGAGCACTACCTGGTCCTGGGCGGCACCGAGTTCGGCACGTCCCGCAAGACGACGGAGGGAAGCGGCTACACCATCAGCGGTGAGGCGGGCGGCTATATCGAAGGGTCCGTCGGCTGCATCGTCAAGCTCCAAGGCGAGGCCGAGCTCGTAGCCAAGGCGGGCTACGAGCACGAATCCGCCAACTCCATCGAATTCGGCATCACCTTTGAGTCCCATGCGGGCGAGGGCGACAAGGTGGTCCTCTATGCCATCCCCATGACCTACTACTATTACCAGGCCTACGATCCCGTGGAAAACAAGTGGAAGGACGTCATCCTTCCCCAGACAGGCACGCCATCCTATTCCATCATCAGCGCGGAGAAGTACGATTCCATCGTCGAGGCGATCAGGGCTCGCTGGGAAAAGGACCATCCCGGCGCTCAGATGCATTACAGCCTGCCCAAGGTGAGCGAGCTCATCAGGAGCACGTCGGGCGACCCCCTCACCTACACGGAAGCCAACCTCGGCTTTGCAGTGGACCCCGACACCCCAGATCCCGATACGGTCAAGCGCAGTGAGAAGACGATTAGGGTTACAAACTCGAAAGGCGCGACCACCGATCAGGACATCACCATCGAGAACGAGAGCACGAGCTCCTATGAGGTCGGCGGCGCCCTCAATATCAGGATTGGTGCCGAGGTCGGCTTCCTAAAGATACTCGAGGCCGGCGCAGGCGCCGTCTTTGGCTTCGAGGGCGGCTACACGACCATGACCACGACCAGCAACGGCACGACCTTTGGAGGGTCCGTCGACAACCTGCCAGACGATGCGACAGGCTATGGCTTCACCTGGCAGCTCGTTTCCAAGTATTATCCTGGCAAGTTCGAAATCGAGTCCGACGGAACGAAGAGTCTGACCCGCTATGTCAACGACAACAACGATCCGCAGGGCGTCTGGCTTGTTGGCTTCGTCGCGACGGACGTACAGAAGCCCGATCTGCCTATGGTGGACAATCTCGCAGTCCAGCAGGTCAACGACACGTCCGTCGTGCTCACCTGGGATCCGGCTGATGGCATAGACAAGCTTTCGCCGCAGAAGTATCCCAACGTCCAGTACATCGTCTACCGGGTATCTGAGAACGGCGACGTGACGAACTATACAGACCCTGTTGCCGTACCCTATTACACTACGGACGCCAACGGCAAGAAAACGCTCACGAACAGCCTGACGTACAAGGGGCTAACCGCCAACGCGCCTTACCGGTTTGTGATTCGCCTTGCCAATACCGACGCGAACGGCAATATCACCAAGGATCACGACAAAGAACTTGCCGGCATCTACAGCCCGGTCACCGAGATGAGGACGATGGGGGCAGGCGAGTCCTTCTACGTCAGCGGCATCACCCCCTCCAAGCAGACAGTGACCCTGGACAAGGATGGGAAGGCCACAGAGGACGTCACCTATACCGTTACAGCCAACTACAAGGGAGATGTGCGACCTAGCTTCGAGTGGAAGTACCTCTTCGTCGACCGCAGCGACGAGGACCCGAAGAAATGGAACTCCTCATGGAAGAGCATCGGCTACTCTACCGCGGACAACAAGTACGCCGAGATCGAATGGCCCAGCGGTCGCAAGGGCACTATTGCGTACCAGGAGGGCACAACGGACACGGGTGAAAAGACCGTGACGGTCACCCTTCGTATCAAGGCCTCGCAGCTCACGGCCGAGGACGACGGGACCTGGTTCCACTGTGTGGTCTCCTATGGCAACGGCACCATCAATTCGCAGGATGCCCAGCTGCGGGTCCATGGGGTCGATACGAACCGGGCGATGTCCGCATTCAAGACCAGGGCACGGCTCTTCCTCCCGCTCCGCGGTGAGAATATGCGGATGACCAACTACTTTGCTCCGGCTGCCGAATCTGTCGAGCCTGTGCCGCCTGTCGAGCCCGTGCCGTCTGTCGAACCTGTGCCCAATGCTGGCGAACCGACGGCTAAGCCCGCTTCCCACTCGGGCAAGGCGAGCGCGGACGAGGCTTTGCCCCAGACGGGCGACGCTACGCCTTCCGGGCTTGCGGGTGTCCTTGCTGGCATGGGTGCCGCTCTTTCGGCAATCGGCCTATACCGGCGCAAATCCGAATAGGGGAGAGGCGACATCCTTCTATCGCGTCGTTTTGGGACTCTCCTCCACTGAGGGGAGTCCCTATTGCTTGCCCTGTGCTTTGGACTCTAGTGCGCTAGTGCGCCACGACATTGGCCAGGGGTTCGCCTGCAGCGTAGCGGCGCAGGTTGGCCTGGGCGAGGGCGACGACGTTGTCGAGCGTCGCCTGCAGGTGGTAGTAGCCCGCGATATGCGGTGTGATGAGCAGGTTGGGGATGTCCCAGAGCGGGCTATTGGCCGGCAGAGGCTCCGTGCGTGTGACGTCGAGGGCTGCTCCGGCGAGGTGACCGCTCTCGAGCGCCGCCACGAGGGCGTCCTCGTCCACCAGGTCGCCGCGGCCGCCGTTGGCAAAGATGGCGCCCGGCTTCATGGCTGCGAAGAAGGCGGCATCGGCGAGGTTGCGGGTCTGCGGCGTGCTGGGCAGGAAGGAGACCACGACATCCGCCTGGGGGAGTACCTCGCGTACCTGGTCGAGCGGCACGATCTCGTCGAAGGGTTCGTCCGGCTGGAGCGCGTGTCTTCTCATGCCGATGACGTGAGAGCCGAAGGCGCGGCAGAGACGGGCGAAGGAGGAACCGATGTTACCTGCGCCGAGCACAAGGACGGTCGCCCCGCGCAGGGAGGTCACGGCACCCTCATCGCTCCAGACATGGGCGCGCTGGTCGTCGTGGTAGAGCTCAATCTTCTTCTGGATAGCCAGCACCGAGGCGAAGAGGTGCTCGGATACCGCCTGCCCGTAGGCGCCCGTCGAACAGGTGAGCAGGGTCGTCGGGGCGAGTACGCCGGGGCGCGTGTAGTCGTCCGACCCCGCGGAGCTGGTCTGCATCCACGCCAGGCGAGGGGAGGCCTGGATGCTCGCGGGCGGCATGTTGCCAAGGATGATGTCGAAGTCCCTCGGGTCCTCGGGCGGCAGGTCCCGCTGCTCAGAAAAGACGAAGCGGGCATCGGGCATGATGGCCTGAAACTCCTCGCGCTGCGCCGCGGTGGTGGGGATGACGACAAGGATGTTTTTCGACATGGGTCCTCCTGAAAGGTAACGGCCGAGCCTTTTGATGTTGACTGTATCCTAGTGCTTGATTTGCCCGCTCGCGACCGAAAGCCTGTCGTATTATGTGGGAGTTGCTGTTTCGCGGGAGTGTCCCGCTACGGGCCGTGCCCGCACGCTTCTTAGATGAAGGTTCTTTTTAACGACGGCCACGTCGACGAGATCCCCGAGGACGAGGAGCTCCACGTCATCCGCCACTCCGCTGCCCATATCATGGCTCAGGCCATCGCGCGCCTGTACCCCGGTGCCAAGTTCGCCTACGGCCCCGCGACGGACAACGGCTTCTACTACGACGTCGACCTGGGTGACAAGAAGATCTCCGAGGACGATTTCCCCGCCATCGAAGACGAGATGAAGAAGATCTGCAAGGAGAACCTCAAGTTCACCGTGTATGAGAAGCCCCGTGAGGAGGCCGTGGCCTTCATGGCCGAGCGCGGTCAGGACTACAAGGTCGAGCACATCGCCGACCTGCCCGAGGACGCCCACATCACCTTCTATCAGCAGGGCGAGTACGTGGACATGTGCGTGGGCCCGCACCTCATGTACACCAAGGCCCTCAAGGCCTTCAAGCTCACGGGTGTGTCTGGCGCCTACTGGAAGGGCGACAAGGACAACAAGATGCTGACCCGCATCAATGGCGTCGCCTTCCGCAACAAGACCGAGATGGATGCCCACTTCAAGCTCCTTGAGGAGGCCGCCAAGCGCGACCACCGCAAGATCGGCAAGGAGATGGAGCTCTTCATGTTCTCCGACTTCGGCCCTGGCTTCCCCTTCTGGCTGCCCAATGGCATGAAGGTCTACAACGCCCTGAAGCAGTACTGGATCGAGATGCAGGCCAAGTACGGCTACGAACAGGTGGACACCCCCATCATCCTGTCCCGCAAGCTCTGGGAGACCTCCGGCCACTGGGGCCACTACAAGGAGAACATGTACACCACGTCCATCGACGACGAGGAATTCGCCATCAAGCCGATGAACTGCCCTGGTGCCTGCCTGATCTACAAGTCCCGTCCCCGCTCCTACCGTGACCTGCCCCTGAAGCTCGCCGAGGCGGGCAAGGACCACAGGCATGAGCTCAAGGGCGCCCTGCACGGCCTCTTCCGCGTGCGCGCCTTCACTCAGGATGACGCCCACCTCTTCATCCGTCGCGACCAGATCACCGAGCAGGTTACTGACGTCGCTCACCTGATCACCGCCTACTACCACCAGTTCGGCTTCCCCTATCGCGTCGAGCTTTCCACCCGACCCGAGAACTCCATGGGCTCTGACGAGGACTGGGCCCTCGCCGAGCAGGGCCTCAAGGACGCGCTGGAGGCCATGCACGTGGACTACGTGCTCAACCCCGGCGACGGCGCCTTCTACGGCCCCAAGATCGACTTCCACCTGGAGGACTGCCTGGGCCGCGAGTGGCAGTGCGGCACCATCCAGCTGGATTTCCAGCTGCCCGAGCGCTTCGAGCTGGAGTACACCGACAAGGACGGCTCCAAGCAGCGCCCGATCATGATTCACCGTGCCGGCTTTGGCTCCTTCGAGCGCTTCATCGGCATGCTGATCGAGCAGTACGAGGGCAAGTTCCCCACCTGGCTGGCCCCCTGCCAGGTCAAGGTCCTTCCCGTGTCCGAGAAGACCCGTGACTACGCAAAGGCCGTTGGCCAGAAGCTCCGCGACGCTGGCGTCCGCGTGAAGGTGGACGAGCGCGACGAGAAGATCGGCTACAAGATTCGCGAGGCCCGCTCCATCGACCGCGTGCCCTACATGCTGATCCTGGGCGAGAAGGAGGCCGAGGCAGGAAACATCTCCGTCCGCGACCGCACGAACGAGACCGTCCAGCGCGAGCTCGACGACTTCATCGCCGACATCACGGCCGAGATTGCCGAGAGGCGCGGCTAGCGTGTCGACGCGCGCAGAAAGAAAAGCCAGAAAGCGCAAGGTGGTGAGCCGCGTCCTTTCCGGGGGCGCGGCCCTCTCTTTATTGAGGCGGATGGGCCAAAAAGACCTGGGGACGAGCCAAAAGGGGACAGGCCAGTTTTGTCTCATTGCACCCCTGGGCGGACGGCCCGTGGTCTGCCGGGACCTGGAGGCTGCGTCCGCTAAGGCCCACGCTGCGGGCCAGCTCCTCCTGGCTGACCTTGCTGACAGTCCGGGCGCCTGCCCTGCCATCCGGCTGGGGGCAGATGCCTCGATGGAGCCCCTGGGCGATGGCAGGGTTCTGCTGCGCGTTGCCGTCGACGTGCTGAGGGGGGAGGGCCAAGGCGCAGCCTTGTTGCGGGGTGTGCTGGCCGTAGGCGAGGAGCCTGATGCCCAGACGGAGGGGCTTCTTGCCAAACAGAACCAGGAATGGCGCCAGGCCTCGGACGCAGCCCAGGTCGTGGCCTCCTACCTGCGCTGCCATCCCAGGGTGGATGAGGTCCGCTATCCAGGCCTTCGCGGCGACCCCTCCTTCGACTTGGCTGCTCGGACCCTGGAGGGGGGCTTTGGCACGCGCGTGAGTTTCAGGCTGGTGGGGACAGACGCGCCGGTTAGGGCAGCCGCGGAGTGTGGTGCAGACGCGCCGGGTGAGATGGATGCGCCGAGTGCGATACCCTGGCAGGACCTGGCTTGCACGGCGGGTGACCCCATGGCCCAAGTGCTCTTTCTGGAAGAGAAACTGGCCAAATTCTAGGAAATTTATGCGGTTCCGTGTCGAATTTATGCATGCTACTTGCGGATGCCCGATTTAGTCCGCACTCGAACGGGAATCTTCGATATTTGCCCAGTTGACGATTTTGTCGCTAGGGCTCGAGTGCGGACTAATATAGGCTCCCCGCGAGTATCCGTCCTGGGGAATGCATAACAGGTTCCGTTCCCTGGCCCGCGGGCGCGGTTTCTGGTGCCATATTTGGCTTCTCAGAGGCAGGGGCCGTAAGTCGGCAGGGCTAGATGCACGTATGCATAGCAATGCGCCCCCCAATCGGAGGGCGCATCTGCAATACGCGATGGGCGTGAGTCAAAAGTGGCCTGTCCCAATCTGTTTCATTACAGGCTGTAGTCGCCCGCGGCGAACTGCTGGTAGCAGGCCACGACCTCCTTGAAGAGCTCGGTGCCAGAGGCGACGCCCACGTACTTCTCCACGGCTGCCACTACGCCGTTCTGGGCGATGAAGGTCTTGAGCTCGACCGACTGGGCGTCCTCGGGGTTGTCGAAGAGGAGGCCGGCGGCGATGCCCTGGGCGTGGCGGTGGAAGGGCAGGGCCAGGTCCTCGCAACCCAGGGTGGGGGAGGTCAGGCGCTCCTTGGGGCCCAGCTTCTGGATGGGGTTGCGGCAGACGCGGAAGATGGGGTCGGACATGCCGGGCGTCAGCCAGCGCTTGATGATGAAGTCGATGTAGGCATCCAGGTCGGCGCGGGCAAAGCCGTAGCGGACCTCCAGGAGGGCTGCGCTCTCGCCCATGGTCTCGCGCACATAGGGCAGGAGCTCCTGGTCGCGCAGGACCTCCTGAATGGTGGTGTGGCCATGGAGAAGACCGATGTAGCCGGTCCAGGCATGGCCGCCGTTCAGGAGGAAGAGCTTGCGCTCGATGAACTTCTGCAGGTCATCGACGTAGCTGGCACCCTTGATCTCCTGGTGGGAGGGGTCGACGGTGCGGGGGAGCTCCACGTCCAGCTCGAAGGTGCCCGAGATCCGGATGACCTCGTGGCCCTCGGCATCGCGCTCGGGCAGGACCACTCGGTCGACGGCGGTGCAGGGGAAGGCTGCGACCTCGTCCAGGTGGGGGGCAAAGTCGGCGTTCAGCTTGGCGAGCTCCTCACGCAGGATGGTGGAGTTGCCCAGGGCGTTCTCGCAGGCCAGGATGTTGATCCTCTTTGCGCCCTTGGCGAAACGCTGCTTGAGGCCCTCCAGCATGACGGGGGCGATGTGCTTGAGGTTGGCAACCATGACGGCGGTGGTCACGATGTCGGCCTGAGCGACGGCAGCTGCGGCTGCTGCGGGGTCCTGGATGGAGTTGATGGCGTCGATGTCGTCGATCACGATCTGCTCGTGGGTGTCCAGGTCGTAGAGGTCGTAGGAGCCCTGGGCGTTGATCTGGTTGACGATGGCCTCGCTCACGTCAACGAAGGTCACGTGGTAGCCGGACTGGTGAAGCAGCTCGCCGATGAAGCCCCTGCCGATGGCGCCCGCTCCGAAATGCACTGCCTTCATGATGATGTCCTTTCTGTTGGTAACCGATGTCTCTTGCTGCTTGCGTTTGGTGACTGTTGAAACGAAGACTTACTGGTGGATTGTGCCTGTCTTCTCTTTCGTGCTGACAAGAATATTAGGGGGAATGGGCAGGTAAATCCCCCTGTTTAGACGTAAAGTTTCCCAAGGTGTGGGAATCTGGGAAGACTTTTGGGAATTTTCCCAAAATGTTGAATCAACAAGAATAGAATGAACAAAGAAGGACGGCGCCCGTGCGGGCCTGGTTGGCTTGCCGGCGCGACAAGGGCACGGCGTGTCAGTGCCCATCTACTGGCAAGTGAAGAGACGACAGACAGGAGGCGCTCCCATGGCGCTTGACATCGACAGGGAAGGCTACGAGCGGCTGACCCCCTCGGAACGTACCGTGATCGACTACCTGAGCCACCACCAAGACCAGGTCTTGGATGCCTCGATCTCGGTCCTGGCCCGCGAGACGGCAACCTCCACATCCACGGTCTCGCGCGCCATCCAGAAGGTGGGCCTGGGATCTATCGCCGAGCTTCGTGTGGCCCTGCGGGCCGACCGCGTCCGGCGGTCGCGTGAATCCCAGGGCCACCAGTCGGGCGAGGGTCACATGTCCGATGCCATCCAGAAGCTGAGCCTGATCAGCTCCCAGACCCTGGACGACTTCAACCTGCCCGACATCCTCCGCGCTGCCAACGCCATCAAGGCGGCCCGTCGGGTCCTCATGTTCGCCCGAGGCGAGACCATCTACATTGCCCAGGAGTTCATGGTCTACCTCCAGTACCTGGGCTACAACGTGGCCCTGGTCACTGACCACAACTGGATGCTCAAGGTGGGCAGCATGGCCCGGGAGGGGGATCTCGTGATCATCCTGAGCGTCCAGTGCCGGGACCGGACCCTTCCCAAGGTGGCGCGACTGGCCCACGATGCCGGGATTCCCGTGATCGGTTGCTGCTGCCGGCGGGGGAGCGACCTGGAGAAGTACGCCTCGGTCATGCTCTTTGGCCACACCGAGGAGATAATCTCCTACCTGGGAGACGTCAACTACTCCCGTCTGCCCCTGATGATGATCACCCAGACCATCATCTCCTACCTGGGCAGCTGAGCTGGCGTGTAAGGCACTGACCTGCGCGATGAGCCAAAAGTGGCCTGACCCCATCTGGCTCACTGGCGCAGGCGGCCTATACAAGGAAGGCGCGGAGACCTGAGTCCCCGCGCCTTCCGCTGTTATCAGGCTCGGCAAGGCCAAGCCGTGCTGCTATCGAAGGACCTAGCCCAGGACCTTGAGGAGCCAGTCCTTGTCGGTGGTGGTCCTCATCTTCTGGACGACCTCCTCGTCCTCGAGGGCGCGGGCCACGTTGGCCAGGACTTGGAGGTGCTCGCCGTTGGCGCCTGCGATGCCAAAGACCAGGTAGGCCTTCTCGTCGCCCCATTGGACGCCCTGGGGGTACTGGAGGAGCACGACGCAGGTCTTCTTGATGGAGCCCTTGGCGGCGTTGGTCCCGTGGGGGATGGCCACGCCCAGGCCCATGTAGACGCTCTGCTCGCGGTCGCGCTCAAGCATGGCATCAACGTAGGAGGCATCAACGGAGCCGTGATCCATGAGGGCCTTGCCGGCGGCCTTGATGGCCTCCTCTCGGCTCACGCTGGGAAGCCCCAGCTGGATGCCGGCCTTGTCGATGGCCACGACCCGCTTGCCTGCCGGCTCCTCGGCCTGCTGGGCCACGGAGGGAGCATCGGTGGAGCCCACGCCTGCGGCGGCAGAGGTGGCCACGAGCTGCTGGTAGAGGGAGTCCAGACCGGGGTCCTGGAGGAAGTTCTTGATGACCACGAAGTCGGCGCCCGGGGCAGACTTGCGGGCACGGTCGGCCAGGGAGGCCTGGACCACGACCACGTCGGCGTCGGCGGGGACCTCGTCCACGGAGGCGTGCTCGACCACGATGTCGGGGCGGTCCAGCTTAATCCGGTTGTGGAAGCGGGTGGCGCCCATGGCGGAGGAGCCCATGCCGGCGTCGCAGGCAAAGACGATCTTGGAGACGACACCCTTGACCTTGGTCACGGTGGCGGTGGTGCCGTCGGAGTCGGAGTCGTCGCCCATGGAGGCGTCGCGAACCAGGGGAGCGGACACCACGAAGGAGACGGCTGCGGCGATCACGACGTCAAGCAGGACCAGGATCAGCTGGCTCTTGGGCGCCATGGAAGCGAAGGCGATGATGGAGCCGGGGGAGGCGGGAGCCACCAGGCCCAGGCCGAAGATGCCGGAGAAGAGGATGGCCACGAAGTTACCCAGCATGGGGCCGATGATGACCTTGGGGTTCATGAGGATGTAGGGGAAGTAGATCTCGTGGATGCCGCCGATGAACTGGATGATGATGGCACCGGGGGCGGACTGCTTGGTGGTCTTGTCCTTGCAGAAGAGGGCGTAGGCCAGGAGCATGCCGACGCCAGGACCGGGGTTGGCCTCCAGCATGAACATGATGGACTGGCCGGCTGCCTTGACCTGCTCGGTGCCGATGGGCACGAAGATGCCGTTGCCGATGGCGTTGTTGAGGAAGAGAACCTTGGCAGGCTCGATGAAGAAGGCCAGGAGGGGCATGAGGCCGTTGTCAACGAGGACCTGGACGCCGCCCTGGAGGATGACCAGGATCAGACCCATGAAGGGCCCGATGGCGTAGAAGCCCAGGATGGCCAAAAGCAGGCCGATGATGCCCAGGGAGAAGTTGTCGACCAGCATCTCAAGGCCGGCAGGCTTCCAGGACTTGGCCCACTCGTCCCACTTCTTGAGAACCCAGCCGGCCAGGGGACCCATGAGCATGGCGCCCATGAGCATGGTGTAGTCGGTGCCCATGATGGCGCCGAAGACGGCGATGGAGCCAATGACCCTACCGCGGTTGCCGTCAAAGGCGTAGCCGCCCTGTCCGGCGATCAGGATGGGAATCAGGTACTGGAGCATGGGGCTGACGATCTTCGCCAGGTCCGCGTTGGGCATCCAGCCCTTCTCGATGAAGAGGGCCGTGATGAAGCCCCATGCGATGAAGGCACCGATGTTTGGCATGACCATTCCCGAAAGGAACTTGCCGAACTTCGAGACCCCCTCTCTTGCCTTTGCCATTTGCTGTCTCCTCTCTGTATATGAAGGGCTGCGTGCCCCTCCCCGTGAGGGACCCTCTGTCCCTCGTCCTTGTGCGTTGTTGCCGCTCAAGCATCAACTGCCTCAAAGTGTTGAGATAAAAGATACAATTTTTGGAACGATAGTCAAATCAAAATGAACCTGAAACGATAAACGATGGATGAACGGTAGAAATCGACAGATGAACGGTTTGTTGAAGGAAAAGTGGAGATGCGATACCGATTCCGCAACTGTTGAATTAAAACTTTAAGTGTTTTATTATTACATCAGCAAGGAAAGCGGGCACCAAGGGGCGCCAGGGCAAGGAGGAAAGCATGAGGGCTATCGCAGCGCGTCTGCACGGGGCCAGGGACATCCGGATCGACGAGTTCGACCTGCCCCCCATCAAGGATGACGAGATGCTGGTCAAGGTGGTCTCGGACTCAATCTGCATGTCTACCTACAAGATGGCCATCCTGGGCACGGACCACAAGCGGGTTCACGCGGACGTGGCCGACCACCCCGCCATCTGCGGCCACGAGTTCGCGGGCGACATCGTGGAGGTGGGCGCCAAGTACGCCGACAAGTACCATCCCGGCCAGAAGTTCACCATCCAGCCCGCCATCAACTACAAGGGCTCCATGGACTCGCCTGGCTACTCCTATGAGTTCTGCGGTGGCGACACCACCTACTGCATCCTGCCCCAGGAGATCTTTACCCAGGACTGCTTCCTGCCCTACGACGGCGATGCCTACTTCGAGGCCTCCCTGGCCGAGCCCATGTCCTGCAACATTGGCGCCTTCCACGCCGCCTACCACACCCAGATGGGCGTCTACACTCACCAGATGGGCATTCGCGAGGGCGGCAAGCTCTGTCTCAACGCCGCCGCCGGCCCCATGGGCCTGGGTGGCCTGACCTACGCCCTCCACTGCGACCGCAGACCCGCCCTGGTCACCGTGGCCGACATCAACCAGGAGCGTCTGGACCGCGCGGCCGAGCTCTTCCCGCCCGCAGAGGTCAAGGAGGAGTGCGGGATCGACCTCCACTTCGTCAACACCGGCAAGGTGGATGACCCTGTGGCGACCCTGCGCGAGATCACGGGCGGCACCGGCTACGACGATGTCTTCTGCTACGCCCCCGTGGCTGCGGTGGTCACCCAGTCCAGCCTGATCCTGGGCCGCGACGGCTGCCTGAACTTCTTTGCCGGCCCCACCGACAAGCAGTTCCAGGCTCCCGTCAACTTCTATGAGGTCCACTACGGGTCCACCCACTTCATGGGCACCACGGGCGGCAACACGGCCGACGAGCTGGAGTCCCTCCGCATGACCGAGGAGCACAGGCTGGATCCTGCCGTCATGGTCACCCACGTGGGCGGCCTCTACGCCGCGCCCGAGACCACCCTTAACCTCCCCAAGATCCCGGGTGGCAAGAAGCTCATCTACACCCACATCGACATGCCCCTGATCGCCCTCGAGGACCTTCGTTCCAAGGCGGGGGAGGACGCCCGCTACGGCGCCCTGGCCGACATCGTGGACGCCCACAAGGGGCTCTGGTGCGCCGAGGCTGAGAAGTACCTCCTGGCCAACTGGGAGTCCATCGACTAGCCCGTGTGACAATGGCGTTGTGACAATAGTGCCTGGCGTCTGTGTCCCAAAATGTGACAGTAGTGCCTGGCACCCTTGTCACATCCGACAATATCGATTGTTAATTAAGTCCTCGGTTGTATGATAGCGACCGAGGACTTTCCTTTTGAAAGGAGTGCGGACAGTGGCACAGAACATGGACGAGCGTCGCGGAGCCATCGAGCGGATGATCAACGAGGAGGGCAATGTGAGCTTCGTCCAGCTCAAGGAGGCCTTCCCGGATGTAAGCGAGATGACCCTCCGGACCGACCTGCGCTACCTGGACGACCAGCACCTGATCGTCCGCGTCCATGGCGGGGCCAAATCCCTGGGCTTTGCCGTGGGTACCGACGGACTCATGGCATCCCGCCGAACCCGGCGGGTGGACCAGAAGGACCGGATTGCCCGGGAGGCGGCCAAGCTCGTGAGGCCCGATACCACCATCTACCTTGACTCGGGCTCCACTACCACCGACCTCGCCTCCTGCCTGGACGACATGCGCATGATCGTCTTCACCAACTCCATCTCGGTCGTCAGCGCCCTGGCTCGTCTGGAGAAGGCTCGCGTTCACGTGATCGGCGGCACCTTCAACCGCTACAGCCTGGACATGGTGGGCGGCACGGCCATGGAGATGGTGGGCAAGCTCTCCTTCGACCAGTTCTTCCT
Organism: uncultured Olsenella sp.; assembly: GCA_900316105.1. Lineage (GTDB taxonomy): Bacteria > Actinomycetota > Coriobacteriia > Coriobacteriales > Atopobiaceae > Olsenella_F. The sequence goes on along the minus strand of ONBR01000018.1, from coordinate 28,201 downwards.
GGGTGTGACCACCTACAACGACAACTTCGGCTTCTGCTGCGGCTCCGACGACGAGGCCGCATTCAAGCGGCTGTTGGTTCGCAACTCCGGCGAGACCATCGTCCTCATGGACTCCAGCAAGGTGGGACGGACCTCGACCTTCTCCATCTGCTCCCTGGACGCCGTGTCCACGGTGGTGACCGACGAGGGAATCTCGCCGGCCTTCGAGAATCGCTGCCATGCCGAGGGCGTCAACCTGGTCAAGGCCGGGTAGCCGATTGGGGACCCCTTTCTTTCAGGTTGCTAACACTCTGTTAGCACGTTGATGACTTCCTTCTGATAGCGTGGAGAAGTACCATCGGACGCTTTTCACTAGGAAGAGGCGATTTCATGAGCAAGCGCATCATCAAGGGGATTCTGTTCGGCATCCTCGCGTTCGCCCTAGCCGTCATCCTGCCCTTGGGCTTGACGGGCTGCAGCAACGACAAGGAGGTCATCCAGAAGGGACTGACCGACGAGCTTGAGGCACTGAAGAACCCCACCGAGGAGAACCTCAAGGAATACCTTGGTGACGAGCTGGAGAATGACGCCAACTTCAAGGAGCTGGCGGAGTACGGCCTTGACCCCTACGAGATGATGGGTCACCTCTTCAAGCACTTTGACTACAAGATTGGTGACATCACGGTGAATGGAGATACCGCTACCGCCAAGGTCACGGTGACCAACGTGAAGCTTGATGAGATCATGGCAAATCTGGAAACCAGCTACATGAACTCGAAGTCCCAAGAGGAGATTGCCGAGATTTACTCCAATGGCGGTAGGGAGGCCCTTTATAAGGATCTCTTCAAAAAGCTTTACGAAGATCTGGACAAATCCACTGACACCAAGGACACGGAGCTCACGCTCAGCCTGACCAAGAAGGACAACGAGTGGAGCGTCGACGACTCCAGCGAGGATGAGCTGGTTTCGGCTGCATTCGGCGGAGCGAATCTCTCCAACCTGTAATCCGATGTACGGTGCCAGCTGGGGGACTATCCCCTGGGTGGCAAAGCGCCGCTTCGGGGGATAGCCCCCAAGCGGCGCTTTCTTTTAGGCGCGAGTGTAGGTGACGAACTCAAAGGGAATGCCTGCCTTGGTGGTGCCCCCGTCCAGGCGTTCCGTGACCTTCCAGGAGGGGTCTTCGTCCAGTCTGGGGAAGAAGGCGTCCGCCCCTTCGACCACGGTGTGGTTGAGAGTGACGAAGACCACATCCACCTGGGGAAGAAGGGCCTTGTAGAGGGAATCGCCGCCGATGAGCCAGACTCCTTCGTCGCCAGAGGAGGCCTCGACTGCTGCCTCGGGGGAGCAGACGACCTCCACCGAGGTGCCTTCGGGCAGGCCCTCGGACTTTGTTGGCTGATAGCTGGCCTGGCGAGTAACGATGATGTTGCGACGGCCCTTGAGGGGGCCACCCGGGAAGGACTCGAAGGTCTTTCTGCCCATGATCACGGTGCCGCCTGTCGTCAGCTCGACGAAACGGTGCATGTCTGCCTTGTTGCGGACGAGGAGCTGGCCATTCTTTCCGATGGCCCAATCGTCACAGACGGCGACGATGGCGTTCATGGGGGTCCTTTCCGATGCTTGGCCGATTGGGGGTAGCCCCCCCTAGTGCAGGGTTCGCGCTAAGGGGGGCTACCCCCGATCAGACCTTTGCTTACACGGCGATGGGGATGTCCTTTACCTGAGGACCATGCTGGTAGTCCTCCACGATGAGGTCGTCGGTCGTGAAGTCGTAGAAGTCGTGCACGTCGGGGTTCAGCGATACCTTTGGCGCGGGGTAGGTGGGACGGGAGATGAGCTCCTTGACCACGTCCACATGGCGGTCATAGATGTGGGCGTCGGTGATGCAGTGGACCAACTCGCCCGCAATCATGCCCTCTGCCTGGGCGACCATCATGAGGAGGATGGCATACTGGCAGACGTTCCAATTGTTTGCCGCCAGGATGTCCTGGCTGCGCTGGACCAGCATCATGTTGAGGGTCGGGCGGTCCTCTCCAGGCGTCTGGGTGACGTTGTAGATCACGTTGTAGGCGCAGGGATAGAGGTTCATCTGGGACAGGTCGGCGAAGGTGTAGGTATTGGTCATGATGCGCCGGCTGTAGGGGTTGTGCTCCAGATCATAGAGGACACGGTCCATCTGGTCCATGTCACCCTCGGGATAGTGGGACTTCTGGGCGATCTGGTAGCCATAGGCCTTGCCGATGGAGCCCGCCTCGTCTGCCCACTCGTCCCAGATGTGGCTGTGGAGGTCGTGGATGTTGTTGGACTTCCTCTGGTAGATCCAGAGGACCTCGTCCATGGCGGACTTGAGGGCGGTGCGACGCAGGGTGATGGCAGGGAACTCCTCGCGCAGGTCGTAGCGGTTGCACACGCCGAATTGCTTGATGGTGTAGGCGGGGCTCCCGTCCTCCCAGTGGGGGCGGACCTTCTGTCCCTCGGTGGTGGTGCCGTGCTCGATGATGTCGGTGCACATGCGGATGAAGATGTCGTCGGCCTTGCTCATGGGCTGGGCCCTCCTTGCTGGTGGTGCGATGGTACGGGTGCTGCCGGCGCGTGCGATGGACGCCCTGACTCCTAGAGGTCGTAGCTCCTGGGAGAGTTGCCCAGGGGATAGTCGATGGTGCTGTCGCTCCCGTAGGGGTCGAGGGGCTGGGTGTAGCCGTAGAGTTCGCCCTGAGCTGCCTCGTAGACCGCCTGCTCGATGAGGCCGCCCAGGGAGTTCGCCAGGGCAATCATGGCGATGAGGACGGCAATGGCCACCACGTAGACGGCGTTGCCCGAGCTGTTGTCGGGCGAGGTGGTGGCGGATGCGGTCTCCATTATGGGTGTGGAGGGAACGATGCCTCCCAGGTTGGGCTGCTGCCCGGGCTGTCCATAGGGGTACTGCTGGTAGGAAGGCTGCTGAGACGAACCCTGGGGCATCTGGCCCGAAGAGAAGTTGTCCATGCGAGGTCCTTTCGTCTTGTCTGTGGTGTCGGGTGCAATGGGCGCCCTGGCCACATTATCCGCTCTTTCCATCCGACTGCCAAGGGAGGGACTTCAGACAAAGAGTCGGTCCCATGAGGCTTCTAGGGCGCTGACCACCTGTCTGTCCGCGGCGAGCCAGTCCACCCGCCAGAGCTCGTCTCTGGAGAGCCAGGCGCTGTTCTCGTGCTCCAGGGTCGTCGGCTCCTGTCCATCCGCGAGTCTGCAGGTGAAGCAGGCCATGGACAGGTGGAAGCCTGGGTAGTCGTGCTCCACCGTCAGGAGGGGTTCCAGCTGACAGACCTGGCAGTCCAGCTCCTCCTGGATCTCTCGTACGAGGGCCTGGGGCTTTGACTCGCCTGGCTCGACCTTGCCGCCGGGAAACTCCCAACCGTCCTTGTAGTCGCCATATCCACGCTGGGCGCAGTAAATTCTCTGCGTGGCGGGGTCACAGATGATGGCCGCGACGACGGAGACCGTCTTGAGCTTGGCCGAGGCGCCCGAAGCCCCGCTCGCGCCGAGGCTCATCGGTCTGCCTCGGGTCCCGCCAATCCCTCGAAGCGAACGACGGCATTGGCCTCGCCCGAGCCGTTCACCAGGTCGACCACGCGGGCATCGTCGTCCTTGGGGTCATGGTGAACGTGTGGGGTCATCGTGTCACCCAAAAGCGCCATGGTCTTGTACTGGACCAGGATGCGGTGGGGGAGGGTTTCGATACCCTCGACCTGGTGGAGGGCATCCAAGGCAATCTGGATGTAGTAGGCGTTGTTCATGTGGAAGTTGGTGTCCAGGTGCTGCTCGGTGACCGTCACGGGCTTGGCCTCCACAAAGGGCCCCTCCACGTGGATGCGGCGCTTGGTCTTTGGCAGGTCGATGCGGGGGTCGTCCGTGAGGTAGACCTGCTGGCTCTGGGGGACGCGGATGGGGCCCTGAGCCTCAGGATCGTAGACGAACCAGATGGAGTCGGCCTTCACGTAGGGGGTCCCGTCAGGCGCCGTGATGGAGAAGTTTCGCTCCGCCATGGTGCGGTTGAGGGCGGGGCACCAGGTGCTCACGGTGATGGGGTCAGTGAAGCGGGGGCGGCGCTCGATCTGGATCTGCCAGGCCGAGAGGAGCCAGGCGTAGTGGTTTGCCCGCGAGTGCTCCAGGCCTATGCCCAGGGTCTCGGAGTGGAAGGTCGAGCAATCCTGCAGGTAGTTGACCAGCCCCAGGATGGAGAGGTTGCCGTTGGCGTCGCACTCGCTGTAGCGGATGTGGCTGTCAAAGGAATACATGGATCTGAATGCTTCTTTCTATTGGAGAGGGGGACATGTGGCGGTGAGCCGCCCAATCCTGGAGCTGACTAGCTCTTTGGGGCGTAGGGGCTGGTCTTGTCCACGATCAGGCGGTTTGCCCCAGGCAGGACCTCCACGTCAAAGCCGCTGGTTGTGTCGTTGGTGACCTCGCCATCAATCTGAAGGGGCATGGGAATGGCCGAATGAACGCTGATATGCCTGCCTGTGAAGTGCTCCAGGTGGGGGCGGCCCAGGTTCTTTCCCGACTTGTCCAAAAGGCCGATGAAGATGGGCTCAAGGAGCCCTGCCGCCTCGGTGGTTTCCAGCACGATCAGGTCCAGGACGCCATCATCCATGCGGCTGCCCGAGACGATCTGGATGTCACCCTGCATCATGGCGTTGTTTGCGACGATGCAGGAGATGCCCCTGCGGTCGAAGGTCCTCCCGTCACACTCGATGGAGAAGGTCGTCACGTCTGGGTGGAGGTTGGCCAGGGCCGCAGCAAAGTAGGCCGCCTCGCCCATGTTGCGCTTGTTGGGGAGGGCCGCCTTCATGAGCTGGGCGTCAAAGCCCATACCCGCCATGAGGGCAAAGCCGCAGTCTCGGTGCGCGTCTGCCTGGTTGGTCCAGCTCATGTGGCCCAGGTCGGTGGAGACGGTGACGCCCTGGTGACAGGCATGAGCCAGGGCGCGAGGCTCCATGGCGTTGCCCAGATTTGCAAAGAAGAGGTTCGCCGTGCCCGTGGGAAAGACGCAGACGGGTACGTCGCGCCCCTTCAGGGCGTAGAGGACGCTGGAGACCGTACCGTCTCCACCAGAAATTACGACCAGGTCGAAGTCCTCTGCGTCGCGCACGGCTTCCTCGAAGCTGCCCTTCTCGGGTAGCATACGCAGGACGCACTCTTCGCCGGTCCTGACCAAGAAGCGCTCGAACTCAAAGATACCGTCCGAGCCGAATCCCGATTTGTCATTGTGTACTATGAGGCTTCGCACTGCTACCAACTCTCTTGCTATCATTCTTGCGTAGTACGATAGTACCCATCTGGGCACGTCTTGGCACACGAGCCGCACAATCGGCGGAATAGCCACGTTTTGGATGGTGCCTCTGTCTATGCCAGCAAGAAGAATCGAGTTTTCGTGTACATATCCGATGCAACCGAACTGGCCAGCTTTTGTGAGCGCGCTGGGAAGTCGCGCATCATCGCGGTGGACACCGAGTTCATCCGGGAGCACACCTACTATCCCCAGCTCTGCCTGATCCAGGTGAGCTATGGGCCCGAAAGTGCCTGCATTGACCCCATCCTCATCAAGGACCTGAGTCCTCTGGTGGACCTCCTGGTGGACGAAAGCGTCACGAAGGTCTTCCATGCCTGCTCGCAGGACCTGGAGGTCATCAAGTCTACCTTGGGCTGCGATGTCGCCCCGGTCTTTGACACGCAGGTGGCGGCAGCCTTCCTGGGTTTGCGCCAGCAGATCGGCTATGGCGCTCTGGTGGAGGCCTATACGGGCGTCCACCTGCCCAAGGCCGAGTCCCTGACCGACTGGTCCCGTCGCCCCCTGGATCCCGAGCAGCTCAAGTATGCCGAGGACGACGTCAACTACCTGCCTGGCATCTACCAGGAGATGATGGACGACCTGACCAAGCGGGGCCGCCTGGGCTGGGTCATCCCCGAGATGGAGGAGGTATCGGATCCTGTGCACTTCTCCCGCGAACCCGACCTCGCCTACCTTCACCTCAAGCGCGCGGGCTCGCTCACGCGCAAGCAGCTGGCGGTGGCGCGCGAGCTCTGCGCCTGGCGCGAGCGCATTGCGGCAGACCACGACATTCCGCGCAAGTGGGTCGTTTCCGACGAGGTGATCGTGGAAGCTTGTAGGAGGACTCCCAGGACGGTGGAGCGCCTGCGTAAGATTCGCGGCGCCGAGAGCATATCGGGGCAAGAGGCCAGCATGGCCATCGAAGCCATCAAACGCGGCGTCGACTGTCCTCCCGACGACATGCCCCACAAGACGCGCCACAGCCGACCCTCCCAGGAGATGGAGGGGGTCCTGGACCTGATGTTTGCCATGCTTCGCGTGATTGCGGACAAGAACGAGGTGGCGGCCCAGCTCGTCGCCACCAAGGACGACTTGCTGGACTTTGTGGATGGCGACAAGGACTGCAGGTTGCGCAAGTCCTCCTGGCGCTATGAGCTCGTCGGCAGGGAGCTGGAGGGTCTTCTTGACGGTCAGGTGGGCCTGACGGTCAAGGACGGCCACATAGAGCTCCTGTAGACGGGACCAGTTTTTTGTCACTGCGGTTGGCCAGATGGGTACAAGCAAGCCAAGGCTTTATCGTCTGACCTTTTGCTAGGAGGTAGCACATGTACATGGGTTACGGCTACGGGTATGGCTACGGAGCTGACCTTGCCTACCTTGCCATCATCGTGATCTCTCTCGTCCTGGGCCTTGCCACCCAGGCCTATATCAAGTCGGCCTACAAAAAGTGGTCAAAGGTGCCTGCCAGCATGGGTAGCACGGGCGCCCAGGTGGCTCGCCGCATGATGGATAGCGAGGGGGCCTCTGCCGTGGGCATCACCTCGGTTGCCGGCCATCTGACGGACTACTATGATCCCCGAGACAACCGTCTCCACCTTTCGGAGGAAAACCGCACGGGTGGCTCGGTAGCCTCTGTGGCCGTCGCCTGCCATGAGGCTGGCCATGCGGTGCAGACGGCAACGGGCTATTTCCCCATCCGCGTGCGCACCGCCCTCGTCCCGGTGGTGAATCTGGCCCAGCAGCTCTGGGCGGTTATTCTGCTTCTGGGCATCTTCCTCAACATGGCCGGCCTCTTCCAGCTGGCCATCGTCCTCTTTTCCTTCTCGGTCATCTTCCAGCTGGTCACCCTGCCGGTCGAGATCAACGCATCGCATCGAGCGGTGGAGTACCTGAAGTCCACGGGCACCCTCGTCGACGAGCGTGGCGCCCGTCAGGTCCTGACTGCTGCGGCCCTGACCTACGTGGCTGCGGCCCTGGTCTCGATCCTTCAGCTGGTCTATCTGCTCTCCAGGAGCAACAGGAACTAGCACCGTGCCTGCTGGCCCTTCGCCTGCCGATGGCGTGCGGGGGCGGCAGTTGGCAGTGACGGAGGCCGTGGCGGAAGGACACTTGGGAGGACTATGACAGCACGTACTTCTAGGACCGAAGACACGGACGCGGAGGCCATCAGCGTCAGCGAGGCGGTCTCGCTGGCGCAGGGCACAGTGGCCCGCATTCCCAACCTCTTGGTAGTGGGGGAGGTCAGCGGCTTCCGCGGGCCCAACGCCCGGTCGGGCCATTGTTACTTCGAGCTCAAGGACGAGCAGTCCTCCATGTCCGTCATCGTCTGGCGTGGCACCTACGCAAAGTGCGGCTTTAGGCTCAAGGACGGCCTTCGCATCCAGATGCGGGGCAAATTCGACGTCTATGCCACGCGCGGCAGCCTCTCCTTCAAGGCATCCGACATCTCCCTGGAGGGGGAGGGCGCCCTCCGCCAGCAGGTGGCCCAGCTGGCCCGCAGGCTTCAGGCAGAGGGGCTCATGGATGAGTCCCGCAAGCGTCAGATTCCGCGCTTCTGTACCCGGGTGGCCGTGGTCACCTCGCTCTCGGGTAGCGTCATCGAGGACGTGAAGCGCACCCTCGCCCGCAGGAATCCCCTGGTGGAGGTCCTGGAGGCTGGCTGCTCGGTCCAGGGGTCCGATGCGCCGGCTACCATCATCCGCGCCTTGCACGTGGCTGCGGCGGCTCGGCCCGACGTGATCCTCCTGGTCCGCGGAGGCGGTTCCTTCGAGGACCTCATGTGTTTCAACGACGAGGCCCTTGCCCGTGCCGTAGCTGCCTGTCCCGTACCCGTGGTCACGGGAATCGGCCATGAGCCCGACGTGAGCATCTGCGACATGGTGGCCGACCGCCGCCAGTCCACGCCCTCCACGGCTGCCGAGTCGGTGGCCCTGCCCCTGGAGGAGCTGGTCAACGTCATCGACCAGCGCGAGATGCGCCTGCGCAACACCCTGGACAAGATGGTCAATGAGGGCACGGCTGCCCTGGACGTGGACGAGCGTCTGATGGCCCAGTCCATCATGAGGAGCTTCGAGGGCAGGCGGGCCCAGGTGGACGCCCTGGCCTCGAGGCGCTGCCTGACGAGTCCCTTGGCCCAGTTCCAGGAGCGGGCTGAGGCCCTGGAGCTTTCGGAGGAACGCCTGCATGGCTCCCTTCCCAGGCTGATGGCCCAGCACGCCCGTACGGTCGAGGAAAGCGGCAGACGCCTGGCCGACCTTCCCTCTCGCATGTTCAGGCGCTACGAGGACGGACTGGCTAGGTCCGCCGGTACCTTGGAGGCTCTCTCGCCGCTCAAGGTTCTCTCGCGTGGCTACTCCATCGTGAGGGACCAGGAGGGCCATGTGGTAGGTAATGCCTCCAAGCTTCAGACTGGCGACCAGATAGGCGTCACCCTGGGCAGGGGCTCCGTGAGGGCCACCGTCGATGCGGTCGAGCCCGCGGAAGGCTAGGACGTGCACTTCGATTGGGACGCGTCCAGGACTTTCTGGGCCGGACGATTTTGAATTGGTATCGATGCGCCTGGGGCGCTGGACAGAGGAGGACCGATGGCAGGAATTTCTTTTGACCGAAAGATCGAGGACATGACCTTCAAGGAGGCGTCCATCGAGCTCGAGCAGGTCGTGCGTGCCCTGGAAGGGGGAGACCTGGAGCTGGAGGACTCCCTGAGCTACTACACGCGTGGCGTCGAGCTTCTAAAGAGCCTGCGCGAGCGCCTGGCAAATGCCGAGCAGAAGGTCAAGGTCCTCATGGGCGACGCCGACTCCTCTGCGCCTGCGGTGGACACTACGGCGGCACCTTCCACGAACTTCATCGACGAGTAGTATCATCATTGTGGCAGCCGGGTCCTGGTGGCCACCAAGCATGAAAGGAAGAAGACAATGACAGTAAAGGATGACTGCATCTTCTGCAAGATCGCAAACCACGAGATTGAGTCCAACTACGTCTACGAGGACGACCTGGTCTGTGCCTTCAGGGACATGTCGCCGCTTGCCCCGACCCACGTACTGATCGTCCCCAAGCAGCACTACGACAGCATCATGGACGACGTACCCGCCGAGGTTCTGGCTGCCATCGCCCATGCCGTGAAGGAGATCGCCAAGTCCGAGGGCATTACCGAGAGCGGCCTGCGCTGCGTGACCAACGTGGGCGAGGACGGCGGCCAGACGGTCAAGCACTTCCACGTGCACGTCCTGGGCGGCCGCAAGCTCTCCCCGGACATGGGCGAGGGCTTCGCAAAGTAGGGGACAGGCCCAAAATCGTGCTAGCCGTGGGACGCTTTCCAAAGAGGAAGCGTCCCATTTTGTACGTGAACGGTGACGGAACCATGGGCTTACACAAAAGGGCTATCATATAAACGTTTGCTCCCAAGCAAACGTTCGCACTAGCAACTTCCGAAAGGGGAGACATGAGGGTTCTCGTCATCAACGCAGGCAGCTCTTCGCTCAAGTACCAGCTGCTGGATACCAAGACCAGGGAGGTCTTCGCAAAGGGTAACTGCGAGCGCATCGGCATCGATGGCGCTTTCATCGGCCATTCCGAGAATGACGGAGAGAAGCAGAAGCTCGAGGTAGCGCTGCCTGATCACAAGACGGCCATCAAGCACGTCTTTGAGATCCTCGACCAGGCCGGCTTCGACCAGAGCAAGATTGAGGGCATCGGCCACCGCGTCGTTCAGGGCGGCTGGTACTTCCCCGAGTCCAAGGTCGTTACCGACGAGACCCTGGGCTGGGTCCGCGAGGTCGCACCCCTGGCTCCCCTGCACAACTACGCCGAGGCTGACGTCATCGAGATCTGCCGCGACATGTTCCCCTCCATCGGCAACGTGATCGTCGCCGACTCCGCCTTCCACTACAACATCCCCGAGAAGGCCTGGCGCTACGCCCTGCCCCGCGACGTCGTGGACAAGCTTCACATCCGCAAGTACGGCGCACATGGCACCAGCCACCGCTACATCTGGAGGACCACCAACGAGTTTTTGAACGGCGATGTCCACAAGCTGGTCTCCTGCCACCTGGGCTCCGGTGCCTCCCTGTCCGCCATCGAGGATGGCCACGAGCATGACACCACCATGGGCCTCACTCCTCTGGACGGCCTGATCATGGGTACTCGCTGCGGCACCATCGACCCCGCCACCGTGCCCTACCTCGTGCGCGAGGGTGGCTACACCATCGACGAGGTCGACGACATGATGAACAAGCAGTCCGGCATCCTGGCCCTCTCTGGTCTCTCCTCCGACACCCGTGACGTCGAGGAGCACGCTGAGCAGGGCGACGAGAACTGCAAGATGGCCCTGGAGATGTTCTCCTACCGTTGCGGCCAGCTCATCGCCGAGATGGCCCAGTCCATGCACGGCTTTGACACCATGGCCTTCTCCGCTGGTATCGGCGAGAACTCCGCCACCACCCGCCAGAGCATCGCCAACGAGCTGGATTGGCTGGGCGTCAAGCTCGATCCCGCGAAGAACGCCATCCGCTCCGATGACCCCCGCGTCATCTCTGCCGACGACTCCAAGGTCAAGGTCCTCGTGGTTCCCACCAACGAGGAGCTCATGATCGCCCTGGATGTCGAGGAGCTCCTGAGCAAGTAGTCTTGCAGGGCATATCGCCAGTACGAGGGCCGCATCCTCTTTTTGGGGGTGCGGCCTATCCATAGGGAGTACCCCCTATGGATAGGCCGACTGCCCTGCTCCCGATTGTTACAAGTTTTCAGCTTTTCGCGGGAACCAAGACATAGTCCGATAAGCTAAGTCCGCTGAGCTATTTCTATTCGGTTTCTATCATTTGGGGGACATATGATTCAGGATCAGCTTGCCGCTTGTGGTATGCGTAGCTATAAGGGCGCCATTCTGGTGGACGCCTCGCCCGCAGTCCTGGTGGAGAAGGCGCTGAACGCCAACGAGGGTCACCTTACCTCCACGGGAGCCCTTGCCGTCAATACCGGCCGCTACACTGGCCGCTCTCCCAAGGACCGCTATATCGTCGATACGCCAGACGTTCATGACAAGATTGCCTGGGGCTCCGTGAACACGCCCTTCTCTCCCGAGGCCTACGCGAAGGTAAAGACCGCCGTAGTCAACTACCTCTCCGTCCGTGACCTCTTCATCGTCCATGCCATCGCCGGCGCAGACCGCCGCTGGTGCCGCAAGTTCCTGGTGGTCTGCGAGCGCGCCAGCCAGGCCCTCTTTGCCCGCCAGCTTCTGGTGCGTCCCTCCAAGCGCCAGATGGATAACTATGGCATCCAGGACTTCAGCGTCCTGGTCGCTCCCGGCCTCAAGCTCAACCCCAAGGAGTACGGCACCCACTCCGAGGCCGTCATCCTCATCAACTTCCAGGACCACGAGATTCTGATTGCCGGCACCCGCTACTCCGGTGAGATCAAGAAGTCGATCTTCTCCGTGATGAACTACCTCATGCCCACGGAGGAGGGCGTCCTGCCCATGCACTGCTCCGCAAACATGGACCCCAACACGGGCGAGACGGCGGTCTTCTTTGGTCTGTCTGGCACGGGAAAGACCACCCTTTCCGCTGACCCCCAGCGTATGCTCATCGGCGACGACGAGCACGGCTGGGGCAAGAACAGCGTCTTCAACTTTGAGGGCGGCTGCTATGCAAAGGCAATCCGCATCTCCGCGACCACCGAGCCCGAGATCTTTAACGCCATCCGCTTTGGCAGCATCTGCGAAAACGTGGTGATCAACCCGGTGACGCGCAAGGCCGACTACTTCGATGGCTCCCTCACCGAGAATACCCGCGCTGCCTATCCCATCAAGTACATCGATAACGCCCAGGTCATGGGCCAGGGCCGCTACCCCAACGTGGTCATCTTCCTGACCTGCGACTCCTTTGGCGTCCTACCGCCCATCTCCCGCCTGACCCGCGAGGGTGCCATGTACCACTTCCTGTCCGGATTCACCAGCAAGGTGGCGGGTACCGAGCGTGGTGTCGACGAGCCCACGCCCACCTTCTCCACCCTCTTTGGCGAGCCCTTCATGCCCCTGTCGCCCCTGGTCTACTCCGACATGTTCGGCCAGAAGATCGATCGTGCCGGTACTCGCGTCTACCTGATCAACACCGGTTGGACGGGCGGTCCCTATGGCACGGGCAGGCGTATGGACCTGGGCTCGACCCGTCTGATGGTCAGCGCCGCCCTGAGCGGCAGTATCGAGGAGTCCGAGTTCGTCCACGACCCCGTCTTTAACGTGGACGTTCCCCAGTCCATCGAGGGCGTGGACCCCCTGGTCCTGAATCCCCGTGACACCTGGGCAAACAAGGAGGCCTACGACAAGACCGCCCATGCCCTGGCGCAGATGTTCGTGGACAACGCCACGGAGAAGTATCCCGACATGGCCGACGAGGTGCGTGCCGCCGGCCCCAAGCCCGACGCCATCCTGGGCTAGGGCCTCTTGCCACTTGGGGCTAGCCCCTCCACGTGGCAAAGTGCCACCTAGGGGGCTACCCCCCTGAAGTGGCGATTTGTCATACAGTCCAAATATCGCTTTGAGAAGGCGGAGTGTCCTCGTGACACTCCGCCTTCTTGTTTGTCTGCACAATGCCTACATAGTCCCGTCCACCGTCGGCGAACGGCAGGGTGGAAGGCGTCTATCAGGCAATCTCACAAATTGTCTTGCTTGCCAAACCACGAGTTTGATAGTTGGAACAGATTTTTTCGCAGGATGGTTTGTCTGGATAAGCAGCCTGGACGTTCGCCTAATATCGTTCACACGGCACGTTTGGCGGTGGGGGCCGTCCCGTGCCGACTGTTCAAGTGAATGGGAGGGGGATCAATGGCAAGACTTCATGTCATGGAAAGAGGTCGTGAGCAGATCATCATGGATGAGCTGCACGAAGCCATCGAAAAGCGACTTTCTGTGAGCTCGCTCGAAACGTGCCCGGTTGAGTTCTCTGCCGCCTTCGTGCGCATGTGCTGCACGCAGAGCTGCGGCAAGTGCACGCCCTGCAGGGTGGGCCTGCCCGTCCTGGGCGAGCTCATGGAGCGCGTATTGGATGGCACGGCAGACGAGCATGCCGTGGACCTTATCGAAAAGACCGCTGAGGCAATCTACCTGTCCAGCGACTGCGCCATCGGTTACGAGGCAGGTGACATGGCGCTCAAAGCCGTTCGTGGCTTCAGGGAGGACTTCGTGTACCACCTCAAGCACCACGCCTGCGGCTTCAAGCAGACCGAGGCCATTCCCTGCGTCTCGGGCTGCCCTGCCCACGTGGACATCCCTGGCTACATCTCGCTCGTCGAGGCCGGCCGCAACACCGACGCCGTCAAGCTCATCCGCAAGGACAACCCGCTGCCCCTGGTGTGCGGCTACGTGTGTGAGCACCCCTGCGAGATGAACTGCCGCCGCGGCATGGTGGACGATCCCATGAACATTCGTGGTCTCAAGCGCTATGCCGTGGACCACATGGAGAAGGACTACCGTCCCTGGATTGCGGAAAAGACGGGCAAGAAGATTGCCATCGTCGGCGGTGGTCCCGCCGGCCTCTCCTGCGCCTACTACCTGGCCATCATGGGTCACGACGTGACCATATACGAGGCTCGTCACCAGCTGGGCGGCATGCTGCGCTATGGCATCCCCAACTATCGTCTGCCTCACGAGCGCCTGGACAAGGAGATCCAGTGGATTCTCGACTGTGGCATAGACGTGAAGCTGGATACCAAGGTCGACGACCTCAAGAAGCTTCGCGAGGACTATGACGCGGTCTATCTGGCCATCGGTGCCCACATGGACCGCAAGCTTGGCCTGCCTGGCGAGGATGCCACGGGTGTCCTCTCTGCCGTGGAGATGCTTCGCCTCCTGGGCGACGGCATCCGTCCCGACTTCTCGCAGGAGCGCGTCTGCATCATCGGCGGCGGCAACGTGGCCATGGACGTGGCCCGCTCCGCCATCCGCCTGGGTGCAAAGAAGGTCACCATCGTCTATCGTCGCCGTGTCGCGGACATGACGGCCCAGGACGAGGAGATTGCCGGAGCCAAGGCCGAGGGCTGCGAGCTTCTGGAGCTCCATGCGCCCCTGGCCATCGAGGTGGAGGACGGTATCGTCACCGGCCTCAGGGTCCAGCGCCAGATCATCGGTGGTCTCGACCGTGGCCGCTTCGCCCCGCGTGCGGCTGACGCTCCCGAGGAGGTCATTCCTTGCGAGCGCGTGGTCGTGGCCATCGGACAGGCCATCGAGTCCGAGCCCTTTGCCAAGGAGGGCGTACCCGTCAATCGTGGAAAGATCGCCGTTGACGCGGACTCCGCGGTTCCTGGCGTGGACGGCGTGTTCTCGGGCGGCGACTGCCAGTCCGGTCCCGCCACGGTCATCCGCGCCATCAACGCCGGCAAGGTTGCTGCGGGCAACATCGACAACTACCTGGGCTACAACCACCAGGTCAAGCTCGAGGTGGAGCTCCCGCCCGTGCAGTTCAAGGGCATGACCTCTTGCGCACGTTGCGAGCTCACCATGCGCGAGGCCGAGGACCGCAAGGGCGACTTCGACCTCATCGAGAACGGACTTACGAAGGAGGAGGCGCTGCAGGAGGCCAGTAGGTGCCTGCGTTGCGACCACTTCGGTGGCGGCGCCTTCAGAGGCGGGAGGATCTTCCAATGGTAAATCTGACCATAGACGGCCGTGCCGTGAGCGTGGAGGACCACACCACCATCCTGGATGCCGCACGTTCCGTGGGCATCAACATCCCCACCCTCTGCTATCTGAAGGAGCTCAACGAGGTCGGCTCCTGCCGCGTCTGCGTCGTGGAGGTCGAGGGCATCGACCAGCTGGTCGCCGCCTGCAACAACTACGTGCTGGAGGGCATGGTCGTTCACACCAACAGCCCCAAGGTGCGCCTGTGCCGCAAGGCCAACGTGGAGCTTCTGCTCTCGCGCCACAACACCACCTGCACCAGCTGCGTACGTTCCGGCAACTGCACCCTGCAGTCCCTGGCCAACGACCTGAACATCTTTGCCACTGACTTCACGAACCGCTGCGAGCAGGCGGAGTGGGACAAGACGCTGCCCCTCATTCGTGACAACAGCAAGTGCATCAACTGTCTACGCTGCATCCAGGTGTGCGAGAAGGTCCAGGCCTCCGGCATCTGGGACGTCACCAGCCGCTCCATCCACCGTACGGTCAACACTGCTGGCGGCGCCCCCCTCAGGGAGATGGATTGCACCTACTGCGGCCAGTGCATCACCCACTGCCCGACGGGTGCCCTTCGCGAGCGCGATGACACCGATCGCCTGCTCGACGCCATCGACGATCCAGAGGTCACGACGGTCGTCCAGATCGCTCCCTCCATCCGTACCGCCTGGGGCGAGCAGCTGGGCCTGTCCAAGGACGATTCCCACCTGGAGCGCCTGGTGTCAGCCCTCAAGGCCGCTGGCGTGGACTACGTGATCAACACGGACTTCTCGGCCGACCTGACCATCATGGAGGAGGGCACCGAGCTCCTGGAGCACCTACCCAAGTCCCAGGCAGGTGGCTATCCCATGTTCACCTCCTGCTGCCCGGGCTGGGTCCGCTTCGTCAAGGCCCATTACCCCAAGCTGGTGGATGACGTCTCCACGAGCAAGTCACCCCAGCAGATGTTCGGCGCCGTGGTCAAGAGCTACTATGCCGACATCCTCAACCTGGATCCCCACAAGATCTGCTCCGTCTCCATCATGCCCTGCGTGGCAAAGAAGGCAGAGTGCGCCTATCCCAGCATGAACGACGCCTGTGGCGACCAGGACGTGGACATGGTCCTGACCACCCGTGAGGTCGTTCGCCTGATCAAGGAGCTCCACCTGGACGTTCGCTCCATGGAGGACACGCCCTTCGACGAGCCCCTGGGCGAGGGTACCGGAGCCGGAATCATCTTTGGTGCCACGGGTGGCGTCATGGAGGCGGCCCTGCGTACGGCCCACTACCTGGTGACGGGCAAGGCCCCCAAGGACGACATGTTCGACGAGGTTCGCGGCCTCAAGGGCTGGAAGGAGGCCACCTTCACCATGGGCGGCACCAGCCTGCGCGTTGCCGTGGCATCCGGCCTGGCCAACGCCCGCGACCTCTGCGAGGCGGTCATGGCGGGGGAGGCCCACTACGACTTCGTGGAGATCATGGCCTGCCCCGGCGGCTGTGTCGGCGGTGGCGGACAGCCCATCCACGACGGAGTGGAGATGGCCGGTTCGCGTGGCCAGAAGCTCTACGGCCTGGACAAGGTCTCCGAGTGGCGCAACTCCTACGAGAATCCGGCGATTAAGAGGTGCTACGAGGAGTACTTCGAGAAGCCCCTCTCGCCCCTGGCAGAGAAGCTCTTGCACACGAACCAGAGGGCATGGACCATGCCTTCCGAGTCCAGGAAGAAGACCTATACCGCAACGGCCTAGTCTGATCCAAGGGACAGGGCAAAACGAAGGGACCCTGGCAACGGGGTCCCTTCTGTCTGGTCGGGGGTACCCTCCTGGCGTATGGCAAAAAAGGGGGCTAACCCCAATCAGACAATCTCGACAAGAAAGGGGCCAGGAGCTCAAAGCCCCTGGCCCCCCTTCACATGCAGCTAGGCTGTCCGAGGCGCATTAGGCCTGGGCGGCTGCCTCCTTCTCGGCATGAATCTGGGCCTGGACGGCGGTGATGGCAACAACGCCCACGATGTCCTCGGCTACGCAGCCGCGGGACAGGTCGTTGACGGGCTTCGCGATGCCCTGGAGCAGAGGACCATAGGCCTCTGCGTCGCCGAAGCGCTGGACCAGCTTGTAACCAATGTTGCCGGACTCGAGGTCGGGGAAGAGGAAGATGTTGGCGTGACCAGCAACGTCGGAGTTGGGTGCCTTGGTGACAGCGACCTCGGGGACGATGGCGGCGTCGACCTGCAGGTCGCCGTCGAGCTTGAGCTCGGGGTGCTCCTTGTGGGCGATCTCCACGGCAGCCTGGACCTTGTCGGGCACGTCGCCCTTGGCGGAGCCCATGGTGGTGAAGGACAGGGCGGCGACCTGGGGCTCCTCGTGCATGAAGTGGCGCCAGGTGTCGGCGGTGGAGGCGGCGATGTCAGAGAGCTCCTGAGCGGAGGGGTTGATGTTCAGGCCGGCGTCGGCGAAGATCAGGGTGCCCTTCTCGCCGTACTGGACCTTGGGGGAGCAGATGACGAAGAAGGCCGAGACGAGCTTTGCGTCGGGAGCGGTCTTGAGAATCTGCAGGGCGGGACGCAGGGTGTCTGCGGTTGAGTGGCATGCGCCGGAGACCAGGCCGTCGGCGTCGCCCATCTTGACCATCATCATGCCGAAGTAGGTGGGATCATCCATGATCTCGCGTGCCTTGACCAGGGTCATACCCTTACGGGCACGGAGCTGGGCAAACTTTGCAGCATATGCCTCATGGTGCTCGTCGCGACGGGGGTCGATCACAGTGGCGCCGGGCACGTCGATCGTTGCGGGGTCGCCCAGGACCACGACGTCGGCAATGTCTTCGGCGATGATCATCTTTGCAGCGTCGATGACACGCTGGTCAACGCTCTCGGGCAGGACGATCTTCTTCTTGTCGGCCTTGGCCCTCTGCTTGACTTCCTCAATCCACTCGCTCATGCTTCTCCAATCAAAAAATGGGGTAGTGACTGACCCGCGGCACGATGAATGCGCATTCATCTGACCCCCTGAGCCTTTGATGAACGCGCGCTCGCATTGCGAGCCATTACACAAGATTATAGCCACGCGTGTTAAAATCAGAACAATGTTTGGGTAAGGACTCTTTCTTGCCACGTGCACGGTAGTGCTCCTGCCGCACGCGCTCGTTGGAAAGCAGCTAAATAAAGGAGTTGTGTTCATGAGTATTCGTCAGGGCCTGCCTGAGGACTTCAACCCGCAGTCGTATGATGCGATTGTTGTGGGTGCGGGCTATGCTGGTGCCGTCTGTGCCCGCCGTCTGGCCGAGGCTTGCGGCAACAAGGTCGCCATCATCGAGCGTCGCCCCCACATCGGTGGCAACGCCTACGACTACCTGGACGAGGCCGGCATTCTGGTGCACAAGTATGGTCCCCATATCTACCACACCACCAACGAGCGCGTCCACGAGTACCTGTCGCGCTTCACGGAGTGGACAGACTACTCCCACAAGGTCCTGGCCAACATTCACGGTACCTTCATGCCCGTGCCCTTCAACCACCGCTCCCTCAAGCTCGCCTTTGGCGAGGAGCGCGGCGAGGCCCTCTACCAGAAGCTCGTGGCCACCTTTGGCAAGGACAAGAAGGTCCCCATCATGGAGCTCAGGTCAAAGAACGACCCTGACCTGGAGGAGATCGCCGACTACGTCTACGAGAACGTCTTCCTTCACTACACCATGAAGCAGTGGGGAAAGACCCCCGACCAGATCGATCCCGCCGTCACCGGTCGCGTGCCCGTCTTTGTGGGCGACGACGAGCGCTACTTCCCCCAGGCACCCCACCAGGGCATGCCCAAGGAGGGTTACACCAAGCTCTTCGAGAACATGCTGAACCATGACCTCATCGACGTCTTCCTGGGTGTGGACGTGCGTGACCTCCTCAAGGTCAGCGAGACATCCGTCTCTGTCTGCGACAAGCCCTATGGCGGCGAGGTCGTCTACACCGGCGCCCTGGACGAGCTCTTTGGCTATGATCTGGGAGCCCTGCCTTACCGTACCGTTGACATGGTCTTCGAGACCATGGACGTGGACGACTTCCAGCCTGCCACCACGGTCAACTACACGGTGAGCGAGAACTTTACCCGCATCACCGAGTTCAAGAAGATGACCGGCCAGGTCGTCCCCGGAAAGACCACCATCCTGCGCGAGTACTCCCGTACCTATATCCCTGGAGTGGGGGAGACTCCCTACTACGTGATCAACGAGCCCCAGAACCAGGAGCTCTACAAGAAGTACCGCAAGCGCGTGAGCGGCGTCCTCAACTTCCACGTGGTCGGTCGTCTTGCCGAGTACCGCTACTACGACATGGACGGCGTCGTGGCTTCGGCACTCGAGCTTTCCGACGAGCTCATCCACAACTAGGACCAGACCACTTATAGGTTTACAGAGGTGCACCGCTTTATGCAGAAGACGATAAGCTTTGCCATTCCGTGCTACAACTCCGCGGAATACATGGACCATTGCGTGACTTCGATCCTTGAGGGGTCGGACTATGCGGAGGACGTCCAGATCATCATCGTGGACGATGGCTCCACCAAGGACAACACCCTGGAGAAGGCCCAGGACTGGCAGAGTCGCTATCCCACCATCGTGAAGGCGGTCCACCAGGAGAACGGCGGTCATGGCATGGCCCTGCTCAAGGGCCTGGAGAACGCCGACGGCGTCTACTTCAAGGTCGTCGACTCCGACGACTGGGTGGACGGCGACGCCTTCAAGGCCCTGCTCGAGAAGCTGCGCGAGTTCATCCACCTGGACCTTCGCGTGGACTTGGTAGTCACCAACTACGTCTACGAGCACGTGTCGGACAACACCCGCAACGTCGTGGACTACAACTTTGCCCTGCCAAAGAACAAGATCATCGGTTGGGACCAGATCGGCCACTTCAACCTCTGGCAGTACCTGCTCATGCATGCTCTCTGCTACCGCACCGACGTTCTGCAGGACGGTGGCCTGCCCATGCCCGCTCACACCTTCTATGTGGACAACATCTACGCCTACGTGCCCCTGCCACGCTGCAAGACCCTCTACTACCTGGACGTCGACCTCTATCGCTATTTCATCGGCCGTGACGACCAGTCAGTCAACGAGAAGGTCCTGGTGGGTCGCATCGACCACTACTGGCGCGTCGCCCGCCTGATGATGAGGGCATATCACGTCTACGACGACATCGACAGCGTCAAGCTCCGTTCCTACATGCTCAACTACTTCACCATCATCATGGCCATCTGCTCGGTCTTCTCCAGGATGTCAGACCGCCCCGATGCCATGGACGAGTTGCAGAAGCTCTGGGACGAGCTCAAGGCCTACGACCCCCGTATGTACCGTCATGCCCGTCACGGCGTGATCGGTGCCCTGACCAACATTCCCACGGCGGTGGGAAAGAGGTTCACCCTGGGTGCCTACCACATCGCGCAGAAGATCGCGAAGTTCAACTAGGCCACAGAAAAAAGACATGTGAAAGGGCGTCGGATTCCGACGCCCTTTTTGCCAGGGAATTTTGCTTTCTCGGGGTATTCCCTTGGATGCCAAAATTGCTATTTTTGGGGAGTGTCCCCGAGACGCCGCCTTTCTCCTTCGCTAGGCGATGTCGCCGCCGATGGCTACGTAGGTCTTTATCACGCGGGTGCGGCGCGGGGTGCCGGGAGGGCAGGAGAAGTCAAAGAAGCGGAAGACGTAACGGTAGATGGCGTCGATCTGAGCCTTCTTTGCTTTTCCTCCCAGGGAGTTTTGCCACTCCTCCAGGCGGGAGCTGATCTCGTCGATGAAGACACTGCGACTTGCATAATCCCAGAAGTAGTTCGCCATGTCGCAGTCGGGGTAGAGCCAGGGCCTGTCGTCGGGGCCAGCGTAGTGGACGATGGCAGGGTGCTCGCGGGCCTCCTCGTACTGCTTCTGGGTCTCGGCGGGAGCCGTGCCGATGATGTGCTCGCGGCGAAGGCTCTTCCAGTCCATGAGGGTGTTCCAGCGCATGGGCAGCTCCACGTACTGGCCGTTGGCCAGCATGTTGAGGATGTCTTGGTCAAGCCAGCGCCAGAGTCGGCGGGTGGAGAGCTCCAGCATGTCCTCGATGGAGAAGATCTGGCGGAATGCGTCAAGGTTCATCAGGAGGACGCCCGCCTGGAAGTAGCGCATAGGGTCAGAGAGCTCGAGGTCGTTCTCCATGTAGGCCTTTACCGTGCCGTCGTAGCCTGAGATCTGGCCCTGCATGTCGGCATCACGCGTGGCGGCCAGGAGGTAGCCCCTGACATCCGTGTCGTATACCTCCTTGAGGTCGTTCAGGACCACGAGGTCGGAGTCCAGGTAGATGGCCTTCTGGACGGTGGGGAGCAGCCATGGTGCCAGGAGGCGATAGAAGGTCTCGGGGCGGAAGTGGCCGTGGTGGGGGAACTTCGTGTCTCCCAGGGCACGCTCGGGGTTCAGGAAGCCCAACTGGACATTGGGGACGTTCGCCTTGGCCAGGTGGTCGACCAGGGCCTTGCGGGTCTTTTCGTCGAAGTCGCGGGTAAAGACCACTACATCGTAGTGGCGCTCCGGGTCCACGTGCTCGATGATGGACTGGAAGGCGACTGCCATGTAGGGAGCGAAGAGTTGGTTGCTGGCGAGGACGATGACCACGTCCGCAAAGCACATGCCCAGCTCGTCCGCGCTTTTGGCAAGGTGGAAGTTCGGCCTGGATGCGGGTGCATCAAGCATGTCCACACTTCCTCTCTGGGATTGTTGCAAAGTCGTAAACTGCATGGAGATTTATTCTAGCAGACGGCTCGTGTCGGATTTTTGCATGGCAGGCACGTCACATGACATCTACGCCAAGTCGTGTGCATATCCATAGGGGGCAGGCACGTTATCCATAGGGGGTACTCCCTTATCCATAGGGGGTACTCCCTTATGGATACCAGGCAGGGACTAGAGGTCGCGCTGGGCCTTGAGCCCATAGGCTCCCTCGGCCTTGAGGGCAGTGTTTGCTATCGCCTGCTCCAGGCTGCGCACCGCCATGGCTCCCAGGATGTCCATCAGGGGTGCCTCCACCTGGCCCGTGGCCATGACAAAGATCGTGTCGCCGTCGTTGGGAGTGTGGGTGGGGCGGATGGCGTGGGCGTAGGCGTCGGCTGACATCTGAGCCAGCTTCGTTGCCTCGGCCTTGCTGAGCCTTGCGTTCGTGACTATGCAGCTGATGGTCGTGTTGGTGCGGGGGAGGGGCGCCTTACCACCCTGAGCGATGAGGAGGTCCTCCACGCTCTGAATCTGTGTGCCCGTCTGGTCCAACATACCAGCCAGGGGCCTTCCGCTGGCGGGGTCCACGATGTTGCCGCAGGCGTTGACGGCCGAGACTGCGCCCACGTAGAGGTCTCCGCTTCGAAGGGCGGAGCTCCCCAGGCCCGACTTCATGGCACGGCTGGGACCGGCGAACTTGCCGACCGTGCAACCCGTGCCGGCGCCGTAGTTGCCCTGCTCCAGGGGGCCGTGCTCATCAAGGGCACGGCGTGTGGCCTCGGCTCCCATGGATGCGTCGGGACGGACTCCCGCATCGCCGCAGGCCAGATCAAAGAGACAGGCGGAGCTCACGATGGGGACCTTGCCCACGCCCACGTCCAGGCCGATTCCCCGGCTCTCCAGCTCGTTGGCCACTCCGCAGGAGGCAGCCAGGCCAAATGCCGACCCACCCGAGAGGACGACTGCGTGGAGGACCTGCACGGTCTCCTCGGGTCGCAGAAGGTCGGTCTCGCGCGAGGCGGGGGCTCCTCCGCGCACGTCCACGCTACCCGTGGCGCCCTCGGGGCAGACAATCACGGTGCAGCCGGTGCCTGCCTGGAGGTTCTGGGCGTTTGCTACACAGATGCCAGGGACCTGGCTGATGTCGGCGAGGGTCTGGTTCTGGATGTCTGCCTGGGCCTCGGCTTGGGCCTGCTCCTGATTAATGGTCTGCTCCTGGATCATGCTTGCCTCCCGAAAGTAGGGTCTCGACAAGGGCCATGCTACTACCACTTGTCGCGCTGGCGTCCCAGAGCTCGGCCAGCTCGCGCACCACGCGGGAGACGGGCAACCCCACGACGTTGTCGTAGTCGCCTCGAATGGACTTGACCAGCATGACACCCAGGCCCTGGATCCCGTAGGAGCCTGCCTTGTCCATGGGTTCCCTGCTTCGCACGTAGGCGGCTATCTGGGAGGGCGTAAGCTCGCAGAAGGTCACGTCGGTCGTCTCGACGAAGGAGCGCTCTGCGAGGGGCGAGGAGCTGGCTGAGGCGGCTCCTTCGGGGGCGGGAAGCTCCAGCAGGCAGACGCCGGTGGAGACGTGGTGGATGCGGCCAGAGAGGCCCTGGAGCGTTCGACGGGCATCGGCCTCGTCCGCGGGCTTGCCCAGGACTGCCCCGTCGTCCGTCCACACGATGGTGTCGGCGGCCAGGACGATGATCCTTCTGGAGGGCTCGGACGTGGGGGAGAGGCTCGCCATGTCCTCGCCAGATGGCTTCAGAGCTGTGCTGGCGGGTGAACGGAGGGTCGCCGCGCAAGCATGCGCCTTTCCCCTTGCCAGGCGCTCAACGAGCTCCTGAGGGGCCTCTGCGGGCTGGCGAGTCTCGTCTATGTCGGCGGGACGAACGAGGAAGCTCAGCCCCACGTGCTCCAGGAGCTCCCGACGTCTGGGAGACCCCGAGGCCAGGACGAGGAAGGGTTCGTCTTTCATGAAAGTCCTTTCGTGAGTCATTGGGGACGGAGCATTCTGTCTCAGAGACAATGGGGACGGAGCTCTTTGTCTCTGAGACAATAAGCTCCGTCCCCAATGTCTCATACAAAAAAGGCGGACCTCCGAAGAGGCCCGCCCTACACCGCGTTCGTGTGGCTAAAAGCTACTCGACGGTGATGGCGGAAACGGGGCAGCCGTCAGCAGCCTCCTGAGCGGAGTCCTCAGCGTCAGCGGGAACCTCGTCGACGATGACGGTAGCGGTGCCCTCGTCACCAATCTCGAAAACGTCGGGGCAGGTGCCCTCGCACATACCGCAGCCGATGCAATCCTCGGAAACAGTTGCCTTCATGATGAATTCCTCTCACTTGTACCTTGGGCCCCTTACCCAAAGTTTTACTGGATTCTTTGTACACTTACTCGCGGCCAAACGCTAGTCAGAATGGCGCAAAAAGAGAAAAACTAGCCAGAACCAGTGAAGTTCACCAATACTAACACTAGGGGCGCGGCTGTCCCACAGACACAATATCTGGTATAAAATCCCAGGTAAAACCCATCGTAAGCCGTTGTGCTGGGGGAGCAGGCAGAAACGATAATAGACGCTACTGAAAGCTAATTTATTTTGGGCGCAAAGGTGGCCCGCCGAGCCCCGCCGAGCCCCGCCGAGCCCCGCCGAGCCCCGCCGAGCCCCGCCGAGCCCTAACGAGCGTCCTTGCCTTCGCGGCGGACCTTGTCGGCATACATCCTGTCGTCCGCCCGCCTGAGTTCCTCGTCCACGGTCAGACTGCTGCCGGGTACGTGGTCGGCCCGACCCACCGAGACCTCTACCGTGAGGGAGAGGTAGCCACTCTTGTTGGCCGAGCTGAGGATCTTCTCAAAGTCGTGGACGATCTGGTCGGCCTCATACTTGCGATAGACACAGACGACGAACTCGTCGCCACCGTAGCGTCCATAGAAGCCCTCGCAGCCGACACAGGACTCGGCAAGGGCCCTTCCCACCAGCTGAATCATCTGGTCGCCCGCCTCGTGTCCCAGGCCGTCGTTGACCGTCTTGAGCCGGTCCACGTCAAAGAAGAGGAAGCTGTAGCGCTTGGCACCAGAGGACCTGAGCTCCTCTATGTTTTGGTCGAGACTGGTGCGGTTGGGGATGCCCGTGAGGGCGTCTGTGTAGGCGATGCGTTCCAGTTGCAGGCGCTCGGTTCGAGTCCGTAGGGTCTTGACCAGACGGATGATGTAGCTCACGTAGAGCGAGCTCTCAAAGGTGATGATGATCACCGGGGCAAGGGTGGACTCTATGAATATCGGAGATATCCCTAGGGTGAGGGCAATGCCGGAGCGGTTGAGGAAGACTCGCATGGCCTCGACGATCGAAAGGGCCACGGTGATGCCCGTGCCCAGGCGGAGCGCTCTGCGGGAGGCATCTAGACGCATACCGCCCGAGAGGGCCACGTTTGCCATCGCTATGGCCATGGCGGCGAGTTCGACGTAGGTCACGTTGAGCATGCCCAGAAAGCCAAGGCCCACGATACCCATGGCTTCGGTAGCGAGGGCAAAGACGGCAATGGCTCCCGTGATACCCATGAGGACGCTGCAGGCGAACTTCTGCCTGCGGTTGCGACACTCGTAGTGCAGGTAGCCAAAGAAGAATACCGCTATGAGATGGAGGGCGAGGTACTCCATGATGGGGGTGAAGGTCGTGTCGTCGGTCACCAGGTAGACGAGAGAGGTGTAGGACATATCCCATAGGGATAGGCAGAGGCAGAAGAGAGCGAGGTAGATTCCCTGCCTGGTGCTTCTGCCCGTCCAGAAGAAGGCGGTAAAGACCACGAGCATCACGATGGAGGCCAGGCAGAAGGTGTAGGAGGCGACGAATTCTGGTTGGGATGAAATCAGGAGCGGGTAGAGCCAGGCGTTCGTCGAGGACATGGCGTATATGCCGTGGATGTTCGAGGCGGAGTTGTCCTCCAATTGCAGCATGTCGATCGTCATGTCCTGTCCCCAGGCCTCGTTGGGGATGAGGACGCGGGCTACGATGTGACCAGAGGCCCTGCCGGCCTGCAGGGCCTCCTTGCCGTGCTCGTAGAGGGGCCTGCCGTGATAGCTGACCTTGAGGACGGAATTGTAGTTGAAGAAGCAGAGGGCGGCGTTGGGAATGCGGTCTCGCGCGGGGAGGTTGACGGTCACGTGGACGGTATCTCCGCGCTTCGGGGAGGCAAAGCGATGGGAGTCGGGGTAGGACTCCATGTTCCCGTCGGGATGCTGGACCGTTACGGAGACCTCGTTGTCCAGGCAGCTTGCCTGGAGGTGACGGATGCCGGCGTACGAGGCAATGAGGTAGATGATGACAGCCAGGGAAAGAAGGGCTAGGACGAAGCCGACGATACGGCTCCTGCGCCTACGTGCAACGGCGCGATCAGTGTAGTCCAAGACGGTATTGGCGTCTGACGTCGAGCTGACTCGCTCGCTTGTCATAGTGCCTCATCTCTTCATAGAACATCGAGCTTAGCGCGATCATACCCATTTTTGGGTAGATGCCATCCTTTGAGAAAAACTGAGTAATTATGCCATAAAATGTGGCGCCGCGGAGGAATTCCACGACGCCATGACCTTCCGATCACTCCACCTGTGGACGTGCCCTAACGTCTGAGAATGGTGACATTCTCCACGTGGAAGGTCTGGGGGAAGAGGTCCACGGGCGTCACCGATACGGGGGAGAAGACGCCGATCTTCTCGAAGCGGTCCAGGTCGCGGGCCAGGGTGGCGGGGTCGCAGGACACGTATGCTATGGCGCGGGCGGGCTGGTCCGAGAGCTTGCGCACGACGTTTTCGGCAAGGCCGGCCCGGGGAGGGTCAACCACGATGATGTCTGCATCGGAGTCGGGGAACTCCAGGTCGGCATCGCCGCCTATGGGGTCGGCGTTGTCCAGGTTTGCGTGCTGCAGGTTGTAGCGGAGGTTCTGGACGGCGGGCCCGTAGGACTCGACGGCGTCGACCCAGTTGCAGACCCTGGCAAGGGGCAGGGTAAAGGTGCCCGCCCCGCTGTAGAGGTCCATGGCCACATCGTCCTCCGTGGGCTCCAGGCCGTCCATGACCAGGCGGACCAGGGTCTCGGCCCCCTTGGTGTTGACCTGAAAGAAGGAGGGGGCATAGAGCCACATGCGCTCCTGACCCACCTGCTCGCACCAGTTGCCGTGACCGGCAAGGCGCTCCAGGCCCGCGATCTTGCGGGCCTTCTGGGGGCCCTTGGTCATGACGCGGACGATGGAGCTGAGCTTCGCTGCATCCCCCAGGACCTTGGCCACCTGGGCGCGGGGGAAGGGGCCGGGCTCGCCCCAGAGGGCCACCTCGACCTCGCCCGTGCGGACGGACGCGCGAATGCCCACGCGGTCCAGGCCCAGGCTGCGGGTGCCCGCCATGTAGGAGAGCGCCCCGGTGACGGACTTGGTGAGCTTGGCATAGCGAGGCGAGAGGAGGGCGCAGCTCTTCACCTTCACGAGACCCTTTCCCGTGATGTCATGCATGCCGATGATGGTGCGTCCGTGTGCAAGCTTGACCCCCAGCTCGACCTTGTTGCGGTAGCCCCAGGGGTCGGAGGGGGCGACGCAGGGCTGTACCAGGCGCTCTGCCGTCTCGGCGGGATAGTGCCCGATGCGGGTGAGGGTGTCCACCACGTTGGCCCGCTTTGCCTCGAGCTGGGCCTGGTAGTCAAGGTGGGCCCAGGGGCAGCCCCCGCAGAGGTCCACATAGGGGCAGGGTGCCTTGACCCGCCGATCGGAGGGACTGACGACCTTCTCCACGCGGGCGCGAGCGAAGCTGCCACGGTCCTCCGTGACGATGGCGGAGACGGTGTCGCCCGGGACGCCTCCGCTTACAAAAACGGTGCGACCGTCCACGTCGTGGGCGATCGCATCGGCTCCGTAGGCCATGCGCTCGACCTTCAAGGTCAGGCGCATGGCGCTGCTATTCGTGCTACTTGCTGACAAATCCTAGTCCTCATTCTGGCCGTTGAAAAGCGTACGGAAGCCCTCGCCGATCAGGCGGAAGCCCCTAGCGATTCTACTCTCCTGCGCCTGGGGACGGGGTGCGGGACGCGGAGTTGTGGAGGAGGGCTGGACGGCAGGGGCGGGCTTCGGCGCTGGCTCGGGCTTGGGGGCTGGAGCTGGCTCGGGCTTGGGCAGGGGAGCGGGTTTGGGTGCAGGCGCGGGCTGTGGTGCCGGTTTGGCTTCTGCCTTGGGGTCTGGCTCTGCCACCCTGACGGGTGCGGCATCGGGGATGACGTGCTTCCTGGCAGGCTCCTCAGAATGCGATTCCAGCTCGGTCAGGCTGGTCTCGCCCAATGCCAGCTGGGTGGCCACATAGCGGGCGGTCTCCGTGGATGCCTGCGAGGCCTCCTGGGCGCTTGCGGCGGGGCTGGTCTCCTTGGGCGGAACCTCCATGTCGGCGATGCTCTTGGTGGTGATGGAAGGCTGGGACACAAGGGCGCGAATCTGGCCGGAGGACATGCTGGGGTAGACGCCGGAGAGCGGCGAGAGCGCCTCGGTGTTGGCCCCTCGGGTCGCGCGGGACTTCCTCA
>ONBR01000002.1 GCA_900316105.1 uncultured Olsenella sp. | reverse complement strand
TCCTACATGTTCGCCGAGAACCCCGCCCTCAAGGACGCCAAGGCCATCGGCGCCGCGGAGACGGACCACTCGGCTGCCACCTCCTGGGTCGTGAGCGCGGGTGCCAACCTCTCTTACCTCTTCTACCACGACACAGGCCTGGAGGACGTGGACCTCTCCGCCTGGAACATGAAGAGGAACAACGACGTCACCAACATGCTCCTTACCAATACGGCGGCCGAGAAGGGCAAGGTCGTCTGCTCCCTCAAGAACGTCCGCCTGGGACCTGACTCGGTCCTGGAGGGCACGGGCATGTCCAACAGCCTGACGGCCCACGACGTGCCCGACGGCGAGTGGATTCGTGAGGACAACGGCTGGTTTGACAGCTCCTCCAAGTTTGCCCTTCTCTATCCCGCGACGGGAGCCGCCCGCTATGCTGACAAGGCCTACACCTACACCTGGAACATCGTTCCCGGTGGCCGCCTGACCTACACTCACGAGCAGGTGGACGGGACCTGGAAGCCCGTGGACAACTCCTACGTCTACTGGCGCTACCTGGCTGACCGCGACGCCGACGGGAAGCCCACGGGCACGGGCCAGCTGGCCATCGGCGTGACGGACTACGACTCTTCCGTCGACACCAACCCCAACGCCCTGGTGGTCGTCAATCGCTATTCCGAGCTGCCCTGGCTGGACCTGGACATCACGGGCGCCCAGAAGATCACCTCCGTCTCCATCAACGGCGGCGTCCGCATCGCCAACCCCGAGCACTGGTTTGACGGGTCCCTGACGGGCGGGACCTACGGGTCCAAGTACGCCGGCTACCGGTACATCCAGTCCTTCGACGGGTCGGGCATCGACTTCTCCGGTATCGTCCGAGACGGCCTGACCACGCCCTTCTACGACGCCCAGGGTCAGGAGATCACCCACGCCACCCCCTCGCTGGAAGCCTTCCTCAAGTCCTGCACCAGCCTGACCACCCTTTCGGGCCTGCAGAACTGGATCAAGCCCAACGTGACCTCCATCAAGGACATCTTTGCCAACGACTCCAAGCTCACGACCCTGGGCGGCATCGGCTACTGGACCGTGGGCCAGATCACCGACATGTCCGGGGCCTTCCAGGGCGCCACCAGCCTCAAGATCGAAG
Organism: uncultured Olsenella sp.; assembly: GCA_900316105.1. Taxonomy (GTDB): domain Bacteria; phylum Actinomycetota; class Coriobacteriia; order Coriobacteriales; family Atopobiaceae; genus Olsenella_F. Next base: position 140,878 of record ONBR01000002.1, on the reverse strand, counting down.
ACCTGGAGTTCCTGGTCCGATGGGATGTCTCCAAGGTCCAGAACTTTGACAACATGTTCAACGGGGCCACCTCCCTTTCGTCTTTGGAGTACCTCAAGGACTGGCGCACGCTCAGCGCGACCTCCATGGCTGGCATGTTCATGGGTGACACGGCCCTCCAGACTGTGAACCTGACGGGCTGGGATGTCTCCCACGTGACTAACTTCTCCAACATGTTCCGTGGCGACTCCGGCATCAAGACCATGGACATCAGCACCTGGAACATGCTTGCCAGCCTGGTGCCTGCCACGGCCGACGGCCTGACCCACTCCCGCGCAACCATGCTCGCCGGGCTAACCAGCCTGGAGGCTCTGACCGTGGGCCAGAACGTGATCCTCTACAATGCCGGCTTCGTGGGCAGCGACAACAACGCCGTGGGCATCTCCACCCGCAAGGCCACCCAGGGACGCTGGCAGCTGCGCGGCGGCCTCTGGTATGATCTGACCGACCGCCTGGCCGAGCGCTACGGCGAGACCTCACGCTATGCCAGCGGCGAGGCAAACGGCCTGGCCATCTACGACTGGCAGGGCGGCAAGCCCGGCGGCCACCTGAGCTCCAACCAGTCGGCCTGGTGGACCTATGACCCCGACTCGCACACCCTAACCATCGGCCTGGACGAGGGCACCACCGACCCCGACCACATGCAGGTCAGCGAGACCTACGGCGGCTATGCCGTGGGACAGGACAATATCATCCAGGGTAAGACACTTCTCAGGGACGCCACCCACACCTACAGCCTGCCCTGGCGCGACTATGGCGTGGCCATGGAGTCCAACACCTACCGGGTGGTCTTCCGCAATCAGATCGCCGTCCTCAACCCCCGCGACTGGTTCTACAACTATTACTACCTGAACGAGTTCGACGGCGGCGCCATGGACGCCAGCCTGGCTCAGAACTTCTCGCAGATGTTCTACGCGGCAGTCCGCCTTACGACCCTAACCGGCCTGACCAATTGGGATGTGTCCAGCGGCGTCAACTTCTATCGTATGTTCCGCGACACGGACTCCCTTAAGACCCTGGACGGGATTTCGGGCTGGAAGACCACCAGCGCCCAGAACCTGGCCGAGATGTTCTACTCCTGCAACAGCCTGACCGACGCCACGGCCATCCGGAACTGGGACACCTCCAAGGTCACCTCCATGCGCTACATGTTCGGCGGCAACGGAAACCTGAAGAAGGTGGACTTCCGCGATTGGGACATGAGGACGACAGGGGAGGGCGCCAGCCGGACCAGCCTGGATCTGACCTACATGTTCGCCGACGGCACCAACTACCTGACCCAGATCACCCTGGGCCCCGGGTCCGTGGTGGCGGGCTCCTACCTCCTGGAGATCCGGCCCGATAACTCCGGCCGCTGGTACCTGCCCAACTACACCTGGTTTGGCAACACCTCGGCCCTGATCGGTCGCTATCCCACGGACGGCAACACCCTGGTGGGACCCCTCACCTACACCTGGGACCCGGACCACATTGGCGGCTACTTCGCCAGTAACCCCACCAACGCCTGGTGGACCTACACCCGGACGGGCGCCCAGGCGGGCCTTCTGACCATCGGCACAAATACTGGCTCCAACAAGCTCATCACCGAGACGGGCTCCCAGCTGCCCTGGGACCTGACCACCTGCCCGGCCACGGCGGCTGGCGTGGGCAAGGCGGCCATCACGGCCGTGGCCATCGACGGTGCCCCCATCATCCAGAACCCGGCCCACTGGTTCGACGGCTATGCCAACCTGGTTTCTCTGGACGGCACGGGCCTCTCCTTCGACATGACCCCAGCCACCAAGACGACCAGCCTTGCGGGCATCTTTGCCAACGACCCCAAGCTGACGACCCTCACCAACGTGGGCACCTGGGACACCTCCAACATCACGGACCTGAGCGGGGCCTTCCAGAACGACTATTCCATGAGGTCCAACGAGGCCTTCTCCACCTGGGATACCAGCAAGGTCGAGACCTTTGCCGACATGTTCGCCATGGGGACGGCCGCTACGACCCAGCTGACCAGTCTGGACCTGACCGGTTGGGACATGCGGGCGGCTACCACGGTCGTGGGCATGCTGTCAGGCTGCAAGAACCTCCAGACCCTCCTGCTCGATAACGAGTCGGTCCTTGAGGGCAGCGGACTGGACGACAGCCTGGCCACTCGGGCCGCTACCGACGGCCGTTGGGTCCTGGGCCAGAGGGACGCAGGCGGCAACTGGACCTACGGTCGTACCGTCACCGACCTTAAGGGCCAGCCTGCTGCCAACACCTGGTGGGGTGGGAGCGCCCAGCTCTCCGCCACCTATCAGCTGGGCGGGAACACCCGTGGGTCTGCCATGCTCTATACCTGGGACGACAAGGCCCTGGGCGGCCGCTTTGCCTCCGACGAGCGTGCCTGGTGGGTCTACGACCAGAATCCCTCCTCAGCAACTTACCGGACCCTGACCCTGGGCACCCAGGACGAGGAGGCCATCACGGTCAAGGAGAAGGCCGCCGACCTTCCCTGGATTCACGTCGTCCCCCTCCACCAGGTCCTCTCCATCGCCTCCCAGGGCCAACTGATTCTGCCGGAGGACTCCAGCCAGTGGTTTGCCAGTTCCCAGTTCGCCAACAGGGAGGTTCTCTCCGACGCCCAGCGCGACCTGACCAAGTGGACCGAGCTTGACAGCTTTATCAGCGCGAAGGGTCCCGACCACTTCACCATCACCAACCGGAACACCTGGGGTCACTCTGCTTCTACGGGCTTCACCCTCGAGGCGGGGAAGGCCTACACCCTCTCGGCCTGGATGAAGAACAGCACCTATGGCGGAAGCTTCGGCCTGGAGGTCAACTGGGCCAAGGGCAACAGCTATGCCTACGAGGCCGCTCCCTACCGCCAGGCCATCCTCTACTTCCCGACCTCTGGTCTTGCCGACTGGACCTACGCCTCCGTCACCTTTGTTCCCGATACCACCAGGACCTACTACCTGGTCCTTGATCCCGTTCCCATGGCCCACCAGGGTTCCGGCGAGTTCTGGCTCCGCGAGATCTCACTCGTGGAGGAGGCAGGCTACACGGAGCTGACCTCCTTCGACGGCGAGCACCTTGACGTCTCCCAGGTCAAGGACGCCTCGCAGATGTTTGCCGGAAACCGCAAGCTCAGCCGACTCACGGGCGTCCTGGGCTGGCAGACTCAGAATTTCCAGAACATGCACGGCATCTTCGAGGACAACTACGCCCTAGCCAACATCACCGACATGCGCAATTGGAAGACCCAGAACGTGACCGACATGGGGTCCGCCTTCGCCGATGCCCGGTCGCTGGAGACCAACGAGGGCATCGCCAAGTGGGACACCTCCAAAGTTACGGACTTCTCACGCATGTTCTACGGTGACCGGAAGCTCAAGACCCTGGACCTGAGCCAGTGGCAGATGCAGGGCTCCACCAACCGTGAGGACATGATCGGCGTCCCCGCGGACATGCTCCAGTCCCTCACCACCGTCATTGCCAGCCCCTCCACGGTCCTGGCCGGCTCGGGCATGGATAACGACCTGACGGCCCGTACCAACAGGGACGGCGTCTGGCGCCTCCAGGGCCAGGACTGGTTCGACGACTCTGAGGGCCTGGCCGAGCGCTACCCTGTCGTGGCCAACAACAGCCACAAGGGGACCCTGACCTACGTCTGGGATGACACCATCCTGGGCGGCCGCTTCTCTCCCGACAGCGCCACCTGGTGGAAGTACATAAAGCCTACCGGCCAGGAGGGCGTGGGCCACGAGCTGGTCCTGGGCTCTGACGACGTCGCGGACACCAACGTCCACCTGGTGACCGAGAGCGGCGCCGCCAACCTGCCCTGGGTCCTGGCCCTGGGCTACCAGCCCGGTCAGACGGACGCCGAGACCGCGGCCAGCCTCAAGGCGGCCAAGGACCAGATCCACAAGGTCACCTCCCAGGGCGGCATCAATATCCAGACCCCCGCCAACTGGTTCGAAGACTACGACGAGCTGGCCTCCTTCGATGGTTCGGGCATGAACGTCCAGAGTGCCGAGTCCCTGGCCAACATGTTTGCCCGGGACGAGAAACTGGAGCACGTGACGGGCCTGACCTCCTGGTCCACCACGGCGGTCAAGGACTTTACCGGAGCCTTCCGGGGCGATGCCCTCTTTGGCGATGACGACCTAGCCCAGCTGGAGTTCTGGGACGTGGCCAATTCCAGCGAGCTGGACCAGTCCAAGCGGTCGGTGGCCATGTCGGCCATGTTCCAGGGCTGCACCTCCCTTACCAGCTTGGATGCCCTGGACAAGTGGGACACCAGCCGCGTGACCACCTTTGCCTCCATGTTCGCGGACGATACGAGCCTGACGGACGCCCGGGGCATCAGGAAGTGGACGGTTACGGGGGCCGACCTCTCTGGCATGTTCTCTGGCGCCTCCGCCCTCAAGTACGTGGACTTCGGCCCCTGGGACATGCGGACCAGCAAGGTCAAGGACCTCCTGGCCGGCTGCTCCAGCCTGGAGGAGGTCACGGCGGGACAGAAGACGGTCCTTCTGGGCACGGGCTTGGACGACAGTCTGCCCGGCCGTACCAAGAACGACGGCTCCTGGGAGCGCCAGGGCACGACCGCCGGCGACAAGTGGGCCGACAGCTCCTCCAAGCTGGCCGACCTCTACACGTCCACCTCCAGCCCCTCTGCCAAGGAATACACCTACAAGTGGGGGACCATCCTACGCGGCCGCTTCGACAACAAGTACGTCTGGTGGACCTACAACACGGCCTCCGACACCCTGACTATTGGCTACGACGGTCCCGAGGGCGCCCAGAAGAACATCCTGGTGACGGAGGATGCGGACCACCTGCCCTGGCTGTCCCTGGCCACCCCCGACGGTACGGTGGGCGGCTACGCCCAGCTCATGAAGCACGTGGTCTTCGAGAGCCGGGTGGGGATCCAGAACCCCGCCGGCTGGTTCAAGGACCACACGGCCCTGGCAGACGTGAGCACCGTGGACCAGGCGGGCGCCTCCACCCTGGATCTCTCGCAGGCCACGTCCCTGGAGGGTATGTTCCAGGGCGCCACCAGCCTGACCACCATCACCATGGCTGATGCTGCAGGCTACGCCCCCGGCACTACCAACCCCTGGAACATCGATTCCTCCAAGGTCACCTCCTTTGCACGCGCATTCAGCGGCGACCGCGAGCTTAGGGCCCTGGACCTGACGGGCTGGCACATGGTGGGCAAGGACGTGACAGACCTCCTGACCGGCACGGCCTCCCTGAAGAAGCTGACCCTGGAGCCCGACGCGGTCCTGGATGGCACGGGGCTATCTGCAGTTGCCTCCAAGGCCCTCCACGCCGGCGTCTGGAAGGCGGGCGACCAGACCATCGCCAGCCACGAGGGCAACCGCGACCTGGACGGGTCCACCTCCGAGCTGGTCTATAGGTATCCCTCCGCGGGCGGGACCCAGACGGGTCGTATCACCTACGAGTGGGTACTCGAGAACCGCTTCGACTCAAACCCCTACGCCTGGTGGCGGTTCGACGAGGACACCAAGACCCTCTACGTGGGCGTCTACGATAACGACACCTCCTATGGCAAGGTGGTAACCGAGTACGGTGACACATCCGAGGCCCTGGGCGGCCACAAGTCCAACCTCCCCTGGCGCGACTCCCTTGACCCCCGCCTGGTGGAGCACGTGGTCCTCCAGGACGGGATCGCCCCGACCAACCTCTCGGGCTGGTTCTCGGGCTACTACAGCGATGCCTACGGTCAGGTCCTGGGCTACGACAAGCTCCAGTCCTTCCAGGGCTCGGGCTATACGGACTCCCAGGGCACGGTCCATACGGGCGCCGACGTATCCGCCACCACCAGCTTCGCCGAAATGTTCAAGGGCGATGCGGCTCTGACGGACCTGGACATCCACACCTGGGACATGGTCTCGGACCGCGTGCTGAAGCAGGCCGAGGGGGAGACCCCCGCAACCACGGGCAAGCCCGTCCTGACCGACATGCTGACGGGCACGGGCCTCACCTCCATCGTCCTGGGCAGGGGCGTGGTCCTGGAGGGGACCGGCTTTGCGGCCGACCTCAAGGACCGCGGGGCCGACAGGGGCATGTGGGTGATCGACCCCGAGTACGACGGCACGGGCGCCAAGGGCGATGGGTCGGGTGTGGCCGACAAGGACTGGTTTGACACCACGGAACATCTGGCGGGCCGCTACGCCGCCGAGGGCAACGACCTCACAGACGGCGCCCATGCCGACAGCGCCCACTTCACCTGGATCCCCGGTGCGGGCGGCCTTTTTGGCTCGGCTGGCGAGGCCAACCTGGACGACGCCTGGTGGGCCTTCGAGCTGGCCACCTCCACCCTCTGGGTGGGCTCCACCAAGCGCAAGGTGGTTGTGGACGTGGACGGCGGCCACGTGCCCTGGCTGGGCAACGTCTCCTTCGCAACCGACGACATCAAGCACGTGGAGACCCGGGGCTACTTGGCGCCGCAGACCCTCCTCAACTGGTTCACCTCCAACCTCCTGACGGACACCCAGAAGGACCTGACCAAGTGGTCGGGCAGCGAGTACTCCTATAGCGAGGACGGGGGCAAGGTCCTCCATCTCTACGAGAGTGGCGGGGACTACCGCTGGTACACCCCCATCAACCTCCAGACTGGCACCTACACCATGCTGGTGGACTACACCCTGGACTACTTCACCAACTACTCGGGCGATCCCATCTGCATCTACATCGATGGCATCCCGGGATTCAACGGTGGTGCCGGCGCCCGGATCGAGCTCTGGCGGGGGACCCTGAACCCCACCCACACCCAGATCACCTTCACCGTGCCCACGACGGGAACCTACAACCTCCGCCTCTTCCAGGACTGCATCCGTGACGGCTACTACGCCACCCTGACCCTCTACTCCTTCGTCCTCTCCGCAGGGAAGGGCACCTACCAGAGTCTCCAGACGGCCAACCTCTCAAACCTGGACGTGTCGGGCACCACTAGCATCTCGGGCCTCTTTGCCGCAGACAAGGCGCTTCAGACTGTGTCCATGGCCAATTGGACCCTGCCCACGACCGCGACCACCGACGGCGCCTTCGCCGACTGCGTCAACCTGACCACCCTCACCCTCAACAAGGGGTCGGTCCTGGAGGGGACCCTCCTGCCCGACAAGAACGACATAGCCGGCAACCAGCTGGGCGCCTGGCTCAACGTGACCGAGGGCTCTGCCGACCAGGGCTGGTTTGGCACCAACACCAACCTGGTCGCCCGCTATCCCAAGGCCCAAAACGCCAAGGGCGCCACCCTGTCCAACCAGACCTACGTCTGGCAGCACGAGGTCGTGGGCGGTCGCTGCCCCTCCAACGACAACGCTTGGTGGCGCTACTTTGCCGAGGACACCGACCTGGATGGCGACGGGACCTGCGAGGTGCGGGCCGGCACCCTCATGTTCGGCATGGATGGACACGCCTCCCAGACGACAACTCAGGTCACCGACTATGGCACCTCCATGCCCTGGCGGTCCGAGCTGCCCGCCGGCGCAGTCAAGTACGTGACGGCGGACGATTCCCACGGCAAGGTCAACCCCACCAACCTGGCCGACTGGCTCAACAACACGGACGGCTTCTACGACAAGCTGGTGGAGTTTGACGGGTCGGGCCTTCAGGTGGGGGAGACCACGACCTCCTTCGACCGCCTCTTCAAGGGCGATAAGGCTCTCCAGAAGCTGGACTTCACGGGCTGGTTCATGAAGGATGACGTCTCTCGTAACGACATGCTGACGGGTGACACGGCCTTGAACGACCTGACCCTGGACCACGGCATCCTCCTGGCTGGGACGGGCCTGGACACGGCCGTTACCTTCAAGGACGACCAAGCGGCCCGCTGGCGGGTGGAGGACGTGACTATCAACCCCTCCTCGGCCGTGGACTTCAAGAGGGGCGACTTCTTCGTGACCTCGGGCCTGGGCGACGACAAGGTGGCCAACGGCCTTCTGGACCTCTATCCCTCGCCCTCCCGCAACACCCTCTCCACCGTTCATTACCACTGGTACCCCGGCGTGGTCATCCACTTCGAGAAGAACAACGACGTTCCCTCCGACAAAACCATGGCGGACACCTTCGTCCCCTTCGGCTTCGACTACGTGGTACCCGGTGGAGAGGGCAACCCCTCCGGCGTGACCGTCTACGAGTACTCCGAGCACGTCCTGCGCTGGTGGAACACCCTGCCCACGCCCTCGCCCGAGAACCCTGGTCGGGAGTTCATGGGCGGAAAGACCATCGTCCCTGAGGCCGGTGACTTCGGCGAGGAGGCCTCCGGCAACGTGACCCTCTTTGCCCAGTGGGCCCCCGTCAAGCACTCTGTGGTCGTCTTCGACAAGAACAACGACCGGGCCGTCTACCGCGAAGGCAAGAACGACGGCAACAGCAAGATCACGGGCAACGCCGGTGACGACATCGAGCTGCCTGCCATGAACGACGTCTACCAGGCCCGGGGCTACGACATCGTGGGCTGGTACGCCAACGCGGACGGCACGGGTGCCTACTATCAGGCCGGCGACGAGTATCGCCTGCGCTGGGCGGGCGACGGCCGATCCCCGGAGGTTCTGGACGACCCGAGCCTTGCCTGGACCTCGGACGGCAAGACCTACCAGACCTCCGTCCAGTACCTCTACGCCAAGTGGGCCCCTCGCAACAACTTCGTCCTCAACTACGACACCCAGGGCGGCCTGCCCGCCATCAAGGGGCGTACGGGCATCAAGTGGACCGACTCCAACCTCTTCCCGGTTCTGGACGGCAAGGTGGTCACCCCCGCCCTGGACGGCTATAAGTTCCTGGGCTGGTTCTACACCCTGAACGGGACCGACTACACCGAGAAGCTTTCCAAGGAGACCACCTACGCCGACCTCCGCGCCTACCTGGGCGAGGACTCCGAGGCCTATGATGACAACGGCGTGGCCATCACCATCCGGGCCCTCTGGGAGCCCGGCGAGGTCACCATTACCTACGTAGCTGGCTCCAACGGCAAGGTGGCCCGCAACTACGAGGGGGCCACGGCAGGCTCTAGCGTGTCCGAGCAGGTCCACGCCCAGGACGGTACCAGCATGGACGCGGACCACAAGGTTGTGGGTGCCAAGACCCTGGCTGACCCCGGCTACCACATCGCCTACTGGACCAACAACATCAACGGCGACCACCTGGAGAAGGCCTTCATCCAGCCCGAGGACATCAGGGCCGTCGCCTTCTATGCCAATGCGGCAGGGGAGTCCGTCTATCACCGGGTCACCTTCACCGCCCACTTCGAACCCAACACCAACACTATTGGCTACGACGGCAACACCACCGAGGCAGACCTGGTCCAGAGTCAGGGCTCCATAGCCAACGAAACAGCAACCAGGGGAACCTACTACGCCATCCGGGCTGGCGGCACCACGGACGGGATCTACCGCCCGGGCTACAAGTTCCTCTACTGGGCCAGCAACTCTGACGGCACGGGCCGCGTCTTCAGGTCCGGCGACCTGGTGAATGACTTCGCCGCTGCCAACGGCATGATCATCACCCTCCACGCCCAATGGGAGGAGCTCAAGAGCTCCCTCACCTACACAGCGGCTACTGGCGGCTCCTTCTATGAGACAGTCACCAAGACCACCCAGACCTCCCACGCCACCTCCTGGACCTATAGCGACCTCCTGCGCGTGACGGGCGAGGCGCCCACAGTGACCGCCGTTGCCGCCCAGGGATACCACTTCATGGGTTGGGTCAACGACGCCACGGGTGCGGTCCTGACCAGCCAAGAGGCCCTGACCAACGAGCTCGTTAAGACCCTCAAGGCCGGCAACTTCTGGCCAGCCGCCCTTTCCTTCACGGCCACTTTTGCCCCCAACACCTACACGGTCTCCTTCGACGCGAACGGCGGCCAGGTAACACCTGAGGGTGCCACCATCGACCCCCTGACCGTCACCTACGGCACCTCCTTCCGACTGCCCACCTCCACCAACCTGACCCGCGAGGGCTACACCTTCCAGGGCTGGAATATGCAGAAGGACGGTAAGGGCACGCTCTATACCGCGGCGGACCTGGTGGAGGTTAATCTGGCCACGGGCGAGCCGGGCGACGATACCGTGACCCTCTTTGCCACCTGGGCGCCCACCACCTACAAGGTGGCCTTCCGCCCCGGTTCCGCCGATGCCGAGGGCACCATGGCCGACCAGGTCATCACCTACGATCAGCTGACGGCCCTTTCTGCGAACGGCTTCGCCTGGGCGGGCCACACCTTCGCCGGCTGGGCCACCTCCGCCGGTGGGGCCAAGGCCTACTACGACATCGCAGACGACCTCGCGGCAGACGCTGACGGCCAGAAAGACGGGAAGGTCTCGGTCAAGAACCTGGTAGCCGACGGCTCCACCGTCACCCTCTACGCCGTCTGGGACCTGGCCTCCTGCCAGGTGACCTTCTCGACCGACACTGCCCAGGGCACCATCACGGCCGCGGGCCCCTACGATGTCGCCTACGGCCAGACCCTGGACGCATCCAAGGTCCCCGGCACCACGGGCGTGGGCGGCAACAAGTTCGCCTACTGGAACTACCGGACCTTTGATGGCTCGACCCTGGTGGCCTCGGGTATGGCCCAAAACCCCAGCCAGGTCAGGATCTTGGGCAGGACCGAGTTCACGGCCGTATGGCTTTCCGCCACCTCCTATCTGGTCCGTTACGCCCCGGGCGACCACGGCGCCTTCCCCGAGAAGGAGGGGGTCACCTACTGGGTGGTAACCGAGGCCGGAAAGACCCTGGCCAACTACGCTTTCCCGACGACCAACGACCAGGGTGCCTTCCTGGACACCCAGGCCACCAACCCCCGTAACTTCGGCAACCCTGCGGCCGAGGCCGGCTGGAAGTTCCTGGGCTGGACCTGGACCCTGGACGGCACCACCTACGCCGACTTCGAGAACGAGGAGGGCTGGACCCTGGTGGCGGACCTCTCGTCCGTCCAGGTGACCTCCGACCTCACCCTGACGGCCGCCTTTGCCCAGGCCACCCAGGTACTCACCTTCGATGCCAATGGCGGCACGGCGCAGACCACAGCCCTGGGCGCCCGGAGCCTGGCCTCCGGACAGACGACCACCCTTCCTGGCGCGGGCGACGTGACCCGAGCGGGCTACACACTGGCCGGCTGGGGCATCTCTGCCACGGGGTCTGCGGGCTGGGCCCCCGACTACAAGGGCTTCTCCATCAGCCAGAACACGACCCTCTACGCCATCTGGGAGGCCAACACCTACACCCTGGTCTATGACACCCAGGGCGGCTCCACCATAGCTAACAGGACGGGCCTCGCCTGGAACTCCCAGTACCTGACCCGCGAGGAGTCCGACCATACCAAGTCCATCGCCGATCCCACCAAGCCGGGCTACACCTTCATCGGCTGGCATGTGGGTCCCATGACCGCCCCCGATGCCGCCCCGGTGACGGACGCCACCCTCTTTGCCGGCGTGGCCTCCTCCATGGTCAATGGCTCCACGGGCACCATCTACGCCTGGTGGAGCGAGCTCACGGGCCGGATCACCTACACGGCCGTCACCCTGGACGGCAAGCCCACGACGGGCGGCTACGTGAGTCGCCGGTCCGAGACGGTCAAGATCGCCTCTCAGGACAAGGCCCAGGGGTCCGCCGCCTATAGCTACGAGGGCTACACCTTCCTCTACTGGAAGGACGCCCAGGGCACTATCTACGAGGGTTCCAGTATCACCCCCCAGAAGCCCGCATACGACGCCGAGCGAGGCATCTACTCCGTCTGGGGTACGGCCGTGGACCCCACGACCTACTTCGCGGTCTTCCAGGCCCATAACTTCACCGTCAAGTTCGACGTGTCGGGCGGCACCGGTGGCCTGGACGACATGGTCTTCGTCTACGACCAGGAGCAGTACCTGCCCTGGGCCGAGAAGCAGGGCGGCATCACCAAGGCCGGCTACAGCTTCGCGGGCTGGACCACGGGCAAGGGCGGCACGGGCACCCTCTATCCCGACCACGCCAAGGTCAAGAACCTCACGGGCGCCCTGGGCGGCACCGTCACCCTCTACGCCTACTGGGAGGTCGCCGAGCTGGGCCTTACCATCGACGGTAACGGCGGCGCCTACCAGGCGGGTTCGGGCTACGACGAGGTTAAGCAGGCCGATGGCACCCTCCTCGTCAAGGCGAACGCCTACAGCAAGGTCCGCCTGCCCTCCTCCTCCGTCTACACCAAGACGGGCTTTGCCCTGGACGGCTGGAGCGTCCTGGCCGAGGGAGCCCGGGACTACCTGCCCGGCGGCCTCTACACCATGCCCACCGGCAATGTGACCCTCTACGCCCACTGGGTGCCCATCACCTATACCGTGACCTTCTCGGCCAACGCGGAGGATGCGACGGGCTCCATGGAAAGCCAGACCTTCACCTACGGCACGCCCCAGGCCCTGACGCCCAACGGCTTCGCCCGCGTGGGCTATGACTTCGCGGGCTGGAAGACGGCCTCGGGCAGCCAGGTCCTAGCCGACCGCGCCTCCATTCCCAACCCCTCGGCCGACCCGTCCATCGCCGACCTGACCAGTCAGGGCGGGGCCGACGTCATGCTCTATGCCCAGTGGACGCCCAAGTCTTACTCCGTCTCCTTCCAGAACTCCAACCCCTCCCGGGGCGAGGTGCTGGGCATCGAACCCGACGCCCACCGTGACGCCCTCTATGGGTCGACTCTCGACGCCAAGGGCATCGAAACCCGTGCCAGGGACGGCTTTGCCTTTGACGCCTGGACCTACACCATGCGTCGGGGCGACCAGGTGGTGGCCACGGGCGTCACCACCAACCCCGCCCAGGTGAGGATCCTAGGCAACACCGAGTTTGTGGCCCAGTGGGCCGAGGTCCTCTCGGCCACCTTCCTGCCCGGCGACCACGGCGCCTGGACCTACCAGTACCAGGACCAGACGACGGGTGCCACCAAGCGGACCCCGGGCACCTTCTTTGAGAAGAGCCGCGAGAACCAGACCGTGGCCTTCGGCACCGGCAATGACGCCCTCCTGGTGGACGGCAAGCCCACCGGCCAGGGCGACTGGACCTTCCTCAAGTGGGTGGACGGTCAGGGCAGGGAGTTCACGGGGCTCTCCTTCACCTTCGGGAACGAGTCCGTGGTCCTGACCGCCCAGTGGACCCGCACGGTCACGGTGACCTACTCCTTCAAGGATGCCGAGGGTCAGGTCAAGGGCGGCTGGGCCGATCCCGCGACCAAGGACACCCAGTCCCAGGTCAAGGACACCAGCGCCGATCCTGCGGACACGATTGACCTGCGTGGCACGGGTGACGTGGCCCGCGAGGGCTACCGCTTTGACGGTTGGGCCAAGACCCAGGACGGTGCCGTCTCCTTCGCCCCCGGCGCGACGGTGGAGCTCTTCGACGACGACGTCACCCTCTACGCCCGCTGGACCCACCTCTCCTACCTGGTGGACTACGACACGGCAGAGGGCACCTACGTGCCCACCCGGACCGACGTGGCCTGGGACACCAACGACGTTGTGCCCACCTTCAAGGCCGAGCTCACGGGCTACTACTTTGTGGGCTGGTACTACTCCAAGGACGGCTTCGAAGGGACCGACCAAAAGGCCAACCGCCTGGACGAGGGTATGACCTTCGGCCAGATTGCCAAGCTCCTGGGCCAGACCGATCTGAACGCTCGCAAGATCACCATCTATGCTTGGTTCATCCCCGAGATGTCCACCATCCACTATGCCGTGGGCTCCGGCAAGGGCACCGTCTCGCCCGACAAGGAGACCGTCCGCGCCGGAGACGGCAAGCCCCTGGGCGCCACCGCCACCAAGGCCGCGGGCTACAAGTTCGAGTCATGGCAGGACGCCTCCGGCAACGTCGTGAGCAAGAAGGAGCAGTTCCAGCCTACAAAGGACGCCGATGTGCCCTGGTTCAACGGGACCACCTTCTATGCCCACTTTGCGCCCATCACCTACACCGTGGCCTTCAACGGCAACGGGGCCGATTCCACCTCTGCCGGCATGAGCCCCCAGTCCATGACCTTCGATACGTCCGAGGCCCTCCACTACGTGACGGGCGGCTTCGCCCGCCAGGGCTACACCTTCAAGGAGTGGAACACCAACAGCCAGGGCACGGGCAAGGGCTATGGCGACGGCGAGACTGTGGGCAACCTGACCTCGACCGACGGGGCCACCTTCACCCTCTATGCCATCTGGGAGGAGATTGGCAACCCCGTCACCTACGACCCCAACACCATTGAGCGCGGCACCGTGAACACGCCGCCCTCCGGCAAGCTCTACCAGGCGGGAAAGACCGTGACCGTGGCCTCGGCATCGGACACCGTGGACATGTACCGGAAGGGCTACGTCTTCGACGGTTGGTCCGACTCAGTGAACGGCGACCTTCTGTACGCCCTGCCCGGCACCGACCTTGCCGCCAAATATCCCACGACCTTCGTCATGCCCAACCATGCGGTCACCCTCTTTGCCCACTGGACTCCCATCACCTACAAGGTGGAGTTCCACGGCAACGTCTGGGATGCCTACTACGCCTACTCCGATAAGGCCGACCTGGCCGCCCGCTACCCCCAGCAGGTCACCGTGGCCTACGGCGACCAGGTGGACGTGACCAACCGCTTCCTGCGCGAGGGCAACCACTTCACTGGTTGGACCATCGAGGGCGCCTCGGACGCCAGTCTGACCTCGGCCACGGGCCTGGTGCCCCTCTACAACCTCAACTTCCACGAGGGCGTCACGGTCCACTTCTACGCCCAGTGGGAGAGCGACCGGGTTTCCGTGACCTTCGCCTCCTCCGACTCCAGGCTGGGCACCATCGGCGGCACCGACAGCCAGACCGTCTGGTATGGGTCCAAGGCCGACTACGGCGCCGTGACCGTCTCGCCCAAGGCCGGCTACTACCTCAAGGACTGGACCGTCACCTACAAGAGCGGCGGCCAGACCGTAACGGCTCAGGATCACCTGACCCCCCAGGAGGTCGCCGACTACGTGATCATCGGCGAGACCATCTTTATGGCAAACTGGGAGCCCGGCGTGAGCGTCTCCTACAAGACGGGCCAGGGCGGAACCTTCGCCGAGGGCGTGGAGGGCACCTCCTTCTTTGGCCACGTGGCCAAGGGAAGCGCGGTTCCTGCCTTCGGGGGCACCTATCTCACCAACTCCGACCCCACCCTGGCCTTCGACGGCTGGAAGGCCGATGACGGCACCATTTACAAGCAGGTGGACCTGTCCCGGGTGCCGGGCCTGGCCGTGACGGGCGCCCTGACCTTCACGGCCACCTGGGCCCCCAAGGCCTTCTCCGTCAACTTCCACCCCAACGTCCCCGCCGGGACCAGCCAGTACGGGACCTCGGCCATGGCCTCCCAGCCCTTCGCAGCAGCCTCCTCCAATGGCATGCAGCTGGTGCCCAACGCCTTCACCGTGAACGGCTACACCTTCACGGGCTGGAACACCAAGGCCGATGGCTCCGGCACCTCCTACGCCGACATGGCCGCCCTCAACCGCACCGACACCGCCGACCTCGATCTCTTTGCCCAGTGGCAGGTCCGCTCCTATGGACTCTTCGCCGACCCCGACGGCAGGCTGGGCGGCAGCGACCTGGCGGCCGGCGACTTCACCCAGGAGACCCGGACCAACGCTGCCGGCAGGACCCAGACTGTCTTTGGCACCCAGGTCGCCTACGGCAAGGCCACGGACAAGCACATCGTCGTCAACCCTGGCTCGGGCTACACCCTCAAGGGCTGGTCCTACCAGGGCACCCGGGACGACGGGACCAGCTTCTCGGGCGTCGTGGACTGGTGCGGCGACCTGACCCTCGATCCCACCTATGGCCTGGGTTCCATCCAGGTCCTGGGCACCACCTACGTCACAGCCATCTGGGAGGCCCTGGTCTCCGTGGTCTACGTCGAGGGTGATCACGGCGACTTTGGCGACGACTACCCTGGCGCCCCGGGCTCCAAGACCTATGGCGGCCTGCGCGCCGGATCCATCCTGGGTCAGGTGGCCCCCTTCGCGGGTGCCACCGTGGACCTGGATGGCGACGGAAAGAAGGTCCTCCCGCGTGGCGAGGGCCAGGGCCTCTGGCTTTTCGCCGGTTGGCGGTCCGCAGACGGCACCATCTACCAGGTCGAGGACCTGGCCAATCTGATCATCCCCACCAGTGGCCTCACCCTGACCGCCACCTGGACAGCCTGGTCTCACACCATCTCCCTCCACGGCAACGGTGGCACCATCGCAAACAGCGTGGAGAACCCCGTCACGGGCCACCGGACCGGTTCCGCCTACGCTCTGCCCGGCAAGGACGAGGTGACCCGCGACGGCTACGTTCTCGACGGCTGGGCCCTCTCCGCCGAGGGTGAGGTCGCCTACGGCGAGGGCCAGACCATCCAGATCCCCACCGCTGACCTCGATCTCTACGCCCACTGGGCCCAGGACAGCGTCAAGGTCTCCTACCAGGTGCGTCTGGAGGGCGGCTCCGTAGTGGGCAAGCTGACCGGCCCGGAGGGAACGGGCCTTGCCTGGACTGACGGCGCGGCGGCAGACCCCCGCGGCACCTACGATTCCGCCTTTGCCAGCTCGTCTATCGTCCACACGGGTGCCACCCAGTATGTGACCTCCCGCTACGGCGTGGTCCTGGTCTTTGACGAGGTAACGGGCACCTACACCCAGACCTCCCAGGCCCAGCCCTATGCCATCACCGCCGTGGCCCTTCCTGGCTACCAGTTCCTCTACTGGGAGGACTCCGACGGTCATCGCTACTACGGCAACGGCGGCACCCTCCAGGCCCAGCCCAACCCCACCGACCGACTCTTCCATTCCGTGACCTACACGGCCGTCTTCGGCGAGCTTGACCCCGTCACCATCACCTACCAGGTGGAGGATAAGCAGACCGGCTGGCTCACCAAGTACACCGAGGTCCTGGGACCCCTCACGGGCAAGCCCACGGGCTCCACCGCCACCATCGCCACGGGCTACAAGATCCTGGGCTGGTACGAGGGCGAGACCCCCGTGTCCACGGACCTTTCCCTGATGCCCCAGCGGACGAGCGGTCTCTGGACGACCCACACCTATACCCTTAGGGTTCAGCCGGGTGCCACCACCTACACCATCCGCCACCTCTTCCAGAACGAGGACGGGACCTTCGCCGAGTCCGCTGACCACCCGGCCATGAAGGGCATCCCCGGCACTACCCTAGACGAGGTCCAGGTGGCCAAGGTGGGGGAGGACTACCTGGTTCGCGGCACGGCGGAGGGCTCCACCTACTCCTGGAAGCCCGAGGGTGCCGACTCGGTGGCCTACGTCGTGGACGGCTACACCTTCGCGCCCTCCCTGTCCAAGCTGACGGTCGCCCTGGCGGCAGATGGGTCTGCCGAGCTCGTCCTCTACTACGTGAGCGACACCAATGCCATCACCATCGTCTACCAGGCCACGGAGGGCGGCTCCGTCCAGCCTGGGTCCGAGAAGTTCGCTACCCTTGATGACGTCCTGGATGCCAAGGGGTCTCTAGCCGCCGCGCTTCCGGGCTATCGGTTCTCCAACGCCTGGCAGCTGGAGGGCCAGACGGTGGCCACGGCTTCCCAGATCTCGGCAAAGGCCATCCACGACGCCATCAAGGACAAGGTGGCATCGGGCACCAAGCTCTTCCGCTTCGTCGCCTCCTTCGTGGAGAACAACAAGGTCACCATCCGCTACATCGCGGGCGAGGGCGGAACGGTAAGCGTCGACTCCGAGGACGTCGCGCCCGCCTCCGGCAAGCCCCAGGGATCCCTGGCCACGGCCGATCCCGGCTACCAGTTCCTCGGCTGGGTCGTTGACGCCACCGGTGCCCCTGTCACCTATGCCGACGGCTCCCAGGCCCCCTCACACCTGGTCCCCCAGAAGGATGCGACGGACAAGGTCTACAAGGACATCACCTACCGGGCCGTCTTCACCGCCCTTACCAACGTGAACTTCAGGGTGGAGCACTACAAGGTGGACTCCAAGGGCAATGCCGTCCTGGCCAGGACCGACACCTACACCGGCACGACCGGGTCCTCGGTCACGGCCCTCGACGACGATGGACTTGACATCCCCGAGAAGGACCATGACTACCGGATTGACACCTCTGCGACCGAGGGCTGGTATGGCTACCAGTTCCACAAGGGCCACAAGGGCGAGGTCTTCGAGACCACCATCCTGGGCGACGGCAAGGCAGCCCTGAAGCTCTACTATGTGGCCCAGAAGCTCTCTTATACGGTGACCCGCTACCAGAAGAACGGCGACGGCACCATAACCCAGCTGGATACCCTGACCCTTGAGGGCTACGTGGACGAGCCCGTCCGCGCCCCCCACAGCGAGGGCGACATCCCCGCCGGCTATGAGGAGGTCGCAGACGGCGGATCCATCACGGGCAAGGTCGCGGGCCAGACGGACGAGGTTACCTACTCGGCCCACCTGGAGGACAGGGTCACGGGATATGTCCTTGCTACTGACGGGACCACTCTGGTTGCCGGCTCCATTCTCAACCTGACCCAGGTCCTCTCGCCCCTCAAGGTGGGCTACGTGGTCAACTACTACTACATCACGGGCGCCGACTACCAGAGGAACGACACCGCCCCCAGCCCCAGCTACTACAAGACCTACCGGACGGTGACGGACCAGACGGCCCTCTCGGGCACCTACCTGGTGATTGACCCCATCGATATCCCCGGCTACACCTTCATGCCCTACGAGTCCTCCACCAAGTACCCCACCAAGGACCGGGGCTATGTCACGGGCGACGGTCAGGCCGTCTTCAACCTCCTCTACCGGGCGGACCTGGGCCACAAGCTGACCTTCGTGCCCAACCCGGCAAACGCCGCGGGCGCCAAGTGGCAGAAGGGGTCCGAGGGCCTGGCCAGCTCCTCCTACCGGACAGACTCGGTGACCTACGTGCCCACCGGGGACAAGCTGGACTATGCGGGCTACACCTTCGACGGCTGGTCCAAGTCGTCCGAGGCCACGACCGTGGACTACCGGTCCGGCGATCCCATCACCGTGGGCGCGGCGGACGAGACCATCCTTTACGCCGTCTGGCATGCCAATACCAACACGCCCTACCAGGTCCTCCGCTTCGTCGTCAACGGGGACGGGACCGTGACGGCCCTTGCATCCACCAAGGGTACCTACACGACCGATCAGAGCCTGACCCCCGCCGCCCAGGCGCCCGAGGGCTATGAGCTCTCCACCACGGCGGTCGTCTACTACGACGGGACCTCCTATTACTCCCAGAAGCCCGCGGACTGGGACGAGGCCACGGGCTACGCCTATCAGACCATCCAGACCCTCCCGATTGCGGGCACGGGCGACACCACCTTCGTCCATGTCTTCACCGCCAAGTCCGTGTCCTACAAGATCTACGTCTGGACGGTGGATCCCAACACCGGTGCCGCTACCAAGGTGGACGCCCTGACCACCGAGACGGTCGGCCCTGCCGGCCTCCACATCGTGGCCGATGCCGCGACTACGGAAGCACCCGCAGGCTATGTCTACTACACCAAGACCCTTGCAGCCAACCTGCCCGAGGGCTACGAGTACCTGGGCGACGGCGTGGCCGTGACCAACCAGGCCGGGACCGTCTCCCACACCACCAATGCCTCGGGCGACGTCTTGGGCGACGGGTCCCAGGTCCTGAACATCTACCTGAGTGCCATCTCCCATCAGCTCTCCTACGAGCCCGGTACGGGTTCCTGGACCACCACCGACAAGCGCCAGCCCTCCTACCGCTATGGCTACCAGGTGAGCCCCCTTGCCGCGGGCGCCAATGCGGCCACCCGGTCCGGCTACCACCTGGTGGGTTGGACCACCACTCAGGCCCAGGAGGTCACCTTCGATTCCTGGCAGACGGGCGCCAAGGCCTCCTACACGGGCACGGTGACGGTCAACGAGGCCAAGGGCGAGGAGGCCCTGGCCCTCCTGGACCTCTTCCGCGCAGACCCGACCGCCTACGGCTTCTACGCACTTGACGCCACCTTTACCATGCCCAATCACGATGCGACCCTCTACGCCGTCTGGGAGCCCGACGAGGTCGACTACACCATCTACCGCTACGCTCTGGACACCTTCCTCCAGCCCGGAACCGAGCCCCTCTCCACCTACACCCGGAGGGCCTACGTGGACACCTGGCAGACGGCCACTGCCGAGGACAAGACCTACTCTGGCTACCACTACTACGCCAATACCACCGGCGACAAGGCCTTCACCCTCAACGTGGAGACCATCCAGGTCAACGCCCAGGGCACGGGTACGGCCGCCATCAGGCTCCACTTCACCATGAACAAGGACACCACCTACAAGGTCTATGCCTGGAAGATCACGGGCGACGGCAAGCGGGAGGCCCTGAACATCTTCGACGACGGCAAGGGCGGCAAGACCAACCTTCACATAGGCAAGGGCTTTGCCGATACCACCATCAACGTGGCAGAGGACGGCACGCCCAGGATGGGTGAGGCCACGGACGCCACCTCCTCCATTTACTACGACTACGTGGTCGTTCCCAACGATTCGGCGGCCTACGGAACCCTGGGCTACCAGTTCGAGAAGACCTACAACAAGGGCGGCTACAAGGCCAAATACCAGGACATTGTTGACGCCGCAGGCAACCTGGTCCTGGACATCTACTACGTGGCCATGCCTCGTACCCTGGTCTACGACCTGGCCGGCGGCGACTGGACCCAGGGCGACAAGACCCCCGCTGTGGCTCCTGCCGCAGAGTCCACCTTCAACCTGGCCGCCTACGGCGACGTCCGCCGCTACGGCTATACCTTCCTGGGCTGGTCCCGCACTCCGGGCGCCACGGCTGCCGATACGGACCTGGCCGCCACGGAAGGGGAGACCACAGGCCCCTCCTTCGCCATGCCCACGGCTTCCGCGACCACCCTCCACGCCGTCTGGGCGCCTGCGACCTCTACTTACGTGATCGAGTACTGGACCTTGTCCGGCGACGGCACCCTGACACATAGGGCCGACCTGGACCTCACGGCCACAGGCACCACCGGTGCCAAGGCCGTTCTGCCCGAGGGCGCCCGCGACGACGGCAAGGTCCCTGGCTATGCCTACGCCGCCAGCGTCAAGGTGGGGGAGACCACCTACACCTCCTACGTGGACGGGTCCGACGCCGGCGTTATCACCCCGCACGCCCCCGATGCGACGACGGGCGTCCTCCACGTGGCCCTCTACTACCAGGCCACCGAGGACACCGTCTATTATGTCGAGCGTTGGGTGGTCGTGGGCGGCAAGCTCCTGCCTGTGGGCAAGGACGGAAAGGTCATTTACGACTACGACCCCGCGACCACGCCCGTCTCCGCCTACCGTCTGGAGCACAAGGGCGCCATGGGTGCCAACGCCAACGCGGCCGCTGCCACCACGGGCAAGGACGAGGCCACCAACACCTACCTGACGGTCGACGCCATCGATATCGAGGGCTTCAAGTTCTCGGGCGACAAGCAGTACGTCTCCTTGGGCGACGCTGCGGACACCAAGTACCAGACCAATGCCACGGGCCAGATTGTCTACAGCGCCGATGAGGCGGGCCGGCTGACCCTCAAGCTCTACTACTACGCCACCGAGCTTCCCCTGACCTTTGCCCCGGGCACCGGCGACGCCTACTCCTGGAGCCCCAAGGAGGATCCCTCCGCCTCCTACATGGCGGGTGCCGCGGTGACCCTACCCACCAAGCACGGCGACAGCTCCGGCAAGGCCCAGGCCCGTCGGACGGGCTACCTGCTTGAGGGCTGGGTGGCCATCGCCACGGCCGAGGACGCGACCGCCTACACCTACACCCTGACCCTCTCGGACGGGACCAAGGTCACCAAGAAGGTCTCCGACATCAACACCCTATCGGGCCTGGAGGCCCTGGCCTTCAAGGACCTGGTCTACACGGACGCCGCGGGCCAGCACGTCAAGGTTACCCATAACGGCAGCGAGGCGGTCCTGGACTTCTATGCGGCGGGCGCCGCCTTCCAGATGTCCACCTATGCGACTACCCTCTACGGCTTCTACCTGCCGCAGAAGGTCTCCTACATCGTGAACCACTACAAGCACCAGGGAGACGGTAAGGTGGTCCTGGCCGATACCGAGACCCTCTGGGGCTACGCCGACACCCCAGCGCCTACCTACGTCCCGACTGCCAATAAGTTCGCGGGCTACGCCCTGGCCAGTCTGGACGACCAGGGTCGGCTCTTGAACGACGACGGCACCATTGTCTATGCAGACGGCGCCAAGACCATCGCCTACGTCCAGACCCTGACGGGCGACATCTCTGCCACCAAGACCCTGGAGCTCTCCGTCTTCTACGAGGCCCAGACCGTGGACTACGTGGTCCGCTGGTACAAGTGGACGGGCGCCGAGCAGCGTGTCCTCTTCTTTGAGGAGGTCCGCCATGCCAAGGTGGACTCCCAGGTGTCCGTGACCGAGGCGGACAAGGCCAACGGCGTCCACGGCATGCCCGCCTCCTACCAGAACGACCCCGACCACCATACCGTGGACAGCGACGGCACCAACTACACACCCACCTATACGACGTCCGTCTCACCCACCGCCCTGGGGATCTCCGACGGCAAGACCCAGTCGTCTCAGACGGGCTACGCCCAGCCCCTGGACTACTTCGCCGAGCTCCGCCTCTTCTTCGCGGCCCAGCAGGTAACCATTCACCTCCGCAAGGGAGACAAGGCCTCCTGGGACGGCACCGAGTACGACACCATAGAGCTCAAGGCCGACTTCCCCGACTTCCAGCTCCCGGGCTCCGAGGCCCGCAAGGCTCCCCTCAGGTCCGGCTACGAGTTCAAGGGTTGGTACGCCTCCAACACCTGCGACGTCGAAGGCGCACAGACCGACGCCATCAACGTCTGCGAGGGAACCCTCTCGCGCAAGGTCTACGAGGCCATCAAGGACGCAACGGACTTCTACACCACCTCCTTCGACCTGGGCGACCAGGACGTGACCCTCTATGCCGTCTGGTATGCCCTGGACACTACCCCCTACCTGGTTCGCCACGTCCGGGTCGACGGCGACGGCAAGGAGGTCGCGGACGTCCTGGTGGAGAACCTGACCGGCATTACGGACGACGACATGACGGCCGTGCCTTACGTCGCCACGGGCACGGGCAAGGTCGACAGCCGCTTCCAGGGCTGGCACTACGATGCCACGGCTAACGCGGCGGCGGTGGACGTGGATGGCGACGGTACCGTGGACGTCACCTTCGCCAGTTCCTGGACCAACCTGGCCAACCGTGACGCCCAGGCGGGCATCACGGGCAAGCTCCTCTTTGGCACGCCCAAGCTGACCATCACCCTCTACTACCAGCCCAACCCCTACACCCTGACCCTGGACGGCGGTGCCGGCTGGGCCACCCTGCCCGCTACCTGGAAGGCAACCCACGACGTCGCGGACGGCAATAAGGTCTGGTCCTCCTACGCGACCGGCCATACCCTGCCCCTGCCGGGCACGGGCGACGTGACCCGTCCGGGCTACACCCTGAAGGGCTGGACCACCGATACCCGCGCCGCCGTGGAGCCCACGGACGGCACGGCGGCCAAGAAGCTGATCGCGTCCATAGGGGAGGCCTCGATCCTGGCGCCCGGCGCCTCCTTCCAGCTGCCCGCCAACGGCGATGACGCCCTGACCCTCTACGCCGTCTGGGAGCCCGACACGAACACCCCCTACACGGTCAACCACTACAAGGTGGTCAAGGACGCCCAGGGCAACATCACCATTACCAAGGTGGACACGGTTACGCTTGTGGGTACGACGGACACGGCGGCGCCTCAGGCCACGGCCCACAACACGGCTACCGAGGTCGCCTGGAAGGGCTATCAGCTGGTGGCCGATGGCTCGATCATCTACGGGTCCGGCATTAATTGGGCCGACTACCAGGCGGGCGGCGCCAAGACCCTCACCGTCGACGGGGTCGAGGACGTGGCTCCCGCTGCCGCCACCTACACCACTCACCGGACGGGCCGGATCAGCAAGGCCAACCCTCTGGTCCTCAACCTCTACTACGTCGCCTCCGACACCACCTCCTACCAGGTGGAGCGGTGGATTCTGGCGGCCGACGGCAAGAGCATGACCCTCTATGACCGCCTGACGGGCACGGGTACCACCGATACCCACGTGGACCTCTCCACCGAGACCGCCTTCGCCTCCTATACCCTGACCAAGGACGGTACCCCGGTGACCTCCGGCCACATCACCGGCTACGACATGGACAACTCCGTCCACGCCCCGGCCAGCGACGCCTATCCTGCGGTAGCCTTCCCCGCCGACGACATCCGCGGCGCAGGCGACACCGTCCTCAAGCTCTTCTACAAGCCCGGCAAGACCACCTTCAAGGTTGAGTACTGGCGCTACACGGGCGAGGGCGAGCTCAAGCCCATCGACGCCTTCATCGTGGGCGGCAAGGCCTCCAATGTGATTACCGTCGAGTCCGACGAAGCCGCTCCCAACGCCGCTGACGTCCTCTCCAGCTACAGTGCCACCATCAACATGGTCAACGACACCCCTGCCGGCTCGGGCACGGGTGCCTACTACCGCCACCTGACCTACCGCTACGGCGAGACCGCCCGGCCCACGGGCTCCCTCTACACCTTTGCCTCGACCGACCTCTTCGAGTTCCGCGGCTACTCCTTCTCTGCCGGCTTCGACAGGACGGACAAGCGAGGCATCCACAAGGCGACCTCCTACCAGGGAATCATCAATCCCGACGGATCTACCACCTTCGTCCTGGTCTACACGGCCGACACCTTGACCCTGGCCTTCGACCTGGGCACCACGGGCGCCGCCAAGGCCACGAGCTCCACCTATCCCATGCCCTCCTCCGTGGCCTCCGAGACTCTCGTGACCCTGCCCGTGGCCACCGACGTCGACCGCCCTGGCTACAAGCTGGTAGGCTGGACTACGGATTTCACCTACACCTTCGCGGCAGATGCTCCGGCCTATGCGGGCCAGACCGTCACGATCGCCGACGCCAAGGGCTTTATGGCAGATGCCCTCTACGCGGCCCTCAAGGGTTCGACATCCTTCTACACCAACGAGGCTAGCCACCGTTACACCATGTCCACGGCCTCCGGCACCCTCCATGCCGTCTGGGTCCCCACCAACGACACTGCCTACACCGTGGACGTCTACAAGGTCCGGGGCGACGGGACCATGGTCCTTGTGGGCACCCAGACCTATGCGGATGGCACGGCCGACGAACCCGTCCACCCGGCCCAGACCAAGGCCGAGGACGGTACCTACTCCTACGACGGCAGCCTCCACCAGGCCAAGGCCGAGGACGGAACCAGCAAGTTCGCCCTGGATGGCTACGCCTGGGCGGCTCCGGGCGACAAGTTCGCTGTCCTGGACGATGTGACCACGCTTGCCTTTGCCGACATGCCCACCCAGACCCAGGCGACCACCGTCATCGCGGCGGACGGCTCCACCCACCTGGCCTTCATCTTCCAGGCCCAGAAGGTCACCTACTATGTGGCCCGCTGGCGCGTGGACGGCGACGGCAACACCTACCTGGTGGGCCCCGACGGCAAGGATGTCAAGGTGGGCGGCAAGGCCGTCACCTACGCCGACGTCAGGGACCACCTGGACGCCTACAAGGGCTACCTGGTCTCCTATACCGGCTACGCCGACGCCGCGGCCGATGCCGCCGTGGAGGGCCTGGGCTCCCTGGACAAGGCCACCTGGACCTACACCTCCGGCTGGACCTTCAAGAAGGATTCCGCCCCCTACACCTACCAGAGCCACGACAACGCCGAGAACGTGGACGTCCGCACAAGCGCCGCGAGCCCTGCCGGCGAGCCCAATGCCTCCTACAACGCCACCTACGACACCGTCAACTTCGGTCAGGAGCTCAGCTCCGGCACCGTATCTGGCACGGGTAACACGGTCCTCTCCCTCTTCTACACGCCTGCCACCTTCAAGGTGCGGATCGACGCCAACGGCGGTAGCTTCGACGGGACCTTCACCACCGGCACCCCCGGCTCCTCCCAGATCGTCTGGTCCAAGGAAGGTGAGGTCTGGTCGGCCCTCCTTCAGTCGGGCACCACGGTAACCCTGCCCACCTACGGCTCCCGCGACGCCCAGGGTCACAAGGCCAAGGACGGCCAGATCACCCGCGTGGGCTACGTCTTGGAGGGCTTCACGACCCAGATCGGCGGCGAGGTCATCCCCGGTACCACCTTCACGACCAACGTGGGCGCCGTCACCCTCTATGCCAAGTGGGCCTCCCTCAACGTGACCTACACCGTTACCTACGTTAAGGTCCACGGCGACGGCACCCAGGAGGTCGTCTGGTTCTACCAGACCGAGGGCATGGTGGACTCCACGGCCCAGCCGAACGCGGCTCCCACCCAGGCCATCCGTCAGGGCATAACCATCCGCAACAACGAGAGGGGCACCGCCAACTCTGGTGCCGAGTTCGACTGGTCAGGCTACGACTTCGTGGCCGACAAGGCCTCCTACACGTACCTGGACTTCTCAGGCGCCAGCCAGACCGTGACCACCAAGACCAACCGCCAGGTCACGCCGGACGGCAAGCTCGACCTCTACCTCTACTACCAGCCCAAGACCGACGTGGCCTACTACGTGGAGCGTTGGCTCCTTACGGGCGACGGTAAGCTCTCGCCCCTGGACAAGGACGGCAAGGTCCTGCGCGACGCCGACGGCCGACCCATTGTAAAGACCTACGCCGAGGTCGCAGCCAATCCGGACGCCTATCGCATCGTTCACCACGGTTGGACCGATGCCATGGTCTATGCCGACGGCACCGTGCCCGCGGACGCGAGCAAGGGCCATTACAACCTTGTCGACGACCGCCTGGCTATCGACGGCTACACCTACCTGGGCCACGGGCTTTCCTGGGCCATTAAGGGCACCTCGGTCACCACCGACGCCCACGAGAACCTGAACGGTGACGGGACCCTGGGCACGGCCCGGTCCCAGGTCCTCCGCCTCTTCTTCTATGCGGACACCATCGTCGACCGCGACGGCAAGTCCAGCGGCACCCTGACCTTCGAGGCGGGGGACAAGTCACCCGCCGGCACCTTCACCGAGAGCCACCTGGCCGACGCAACCTTCACTCTGCCCGTGGACGACCAGACTGTGGGCACGAAGACTCTCCGCCGTGATGGCTACGAGCTCGCGGGCTGGTCCACCCAGAAGACCGTCTTTACGGGCGGCAAATACGTGGATGTCAACACCGCCTCGGGCAAGGTGGCCTTCGACGTGATCGCCGCCCTCGAGAAGATGAACGTGGACGCCAGCCGCAGCGGCGAATTCCACAAGGTCTACTACCTGGCTAACGGCTCGACCCTCTACCAGATGCCCGTCCTCGACGCCACCCTCTACGCTGTCTGGAAGCCCATCCTGGTCACCTACACGGTGGAGGTCAAGAAGGTGACTGGCGACGGAGACGTCGTGACCCTCTCCACCGATACCTACCAGACCTGGGCCGACGTGGCCGTCCATGCCGACGAGGCCGTGCCCGAGGGCATGACCGCCAACCAGTACGGCTACGTCCAGGAGACGGGCATCACCTACCTCCAGGGTGCGGATAAGGCCCATTACCTGGCTGACAAGAGCCAGGGCATCGCCAACTACCTGGCAGGCTACACCTACGCCGAGCCCTCCGCCACGGCGCATGAGAACGAGTACGGGGCCAAGGCCTGGTCCGTGACTACGGACTCCCGCCACGCCGTCGGGTCTATCGAGGGTGCCTCCAGCACCACCTACACCCTCTATTACCTGGCCGACGAGATTAAGGTCACCCTGGACGCCGGCGCGGGCGCCTGGAACACGGCCAACACCGATGTCGCCGTCGCGGGCGGCCACGCCTGGTCCATGAAACAGACCCAGACCTTCCGGACCGAGCAGACCATCACCCTGGCCGCCTTTGGTGCCCAGGCATCCGCCCAGTCCGCCCAGCGAACCGGCTACACCCTGGTCGGCTGGGCCCGAAGCGCCGACGGCTCCAAGGCCACGGGCAAGACCTCCCAGACCACGGCGACTCGCCTGGCCGCCCTGACGGGCAAGCCCTTCTACGAGGGCGGCAAGCTCTGGACCACGGTGACCACCTGGAACGGCGGCACCAACTACACCTATGGCTACCAGGGGGCCGACGCTTACGAGTACTACCTCTACGCCCAGACGGCCGCCGACGCCTATACCTACCTGGCCAGCTCCGCCATCACCTACCTGGTGCCTTCCGCCGATGTCACCCTCCACGCCGTCTGGCGCGCTGACTCCACCACCGCCTACACCGTCCAGCACATCCGCTACGACGGCCAGGGCAATGCCAAGGACACCATCACGGATACCCTGACGGGTATTACCGACGAGTCCTACACCCTCAAGGCCTACGCGCCCGAGGCCGGTGTGGATCCCGCCAACTACCATGCCTTCGTGGGCTACACCTTCAATGGCGACTTCAAGGACGCCGCTTGGAAGTCCACGGCTGACGACGCGGCCCACCACCACGTGTCCACCCTGACGCCCGCCCAGCCGGTCTCCGCCTCCGGTACCACGACCTACCTCCTCTTCTACAAGGCCGACGACATCACCCTGACCCTGGAGAAGGGCGCGGGCACCTGGGTCCACGACCACTCCTCCGAGAAACACCAGACCGAGTCCCTCTTTGCCCTGCCCTCCAATGGCGACATCACCCGCACCGGCTACACCCTGGTCGGCTGGTCCTTCGATCCCACTGCCCAGGTCGACGGTGCTGCCGTCAAGGTTTACGACTCCATCGCCGCCGCCTCTCAGGCCGCCGCCGACTCCGCCGCCCAGGCCTGGACGACCAGCCCCCGTGCCGCTGCGGAGGGTGGTGCCCTCTACACCCGGGTTGCCACGACTCAGGACGGTCGCACTTACGTGACCTCCTACGACCGTCTCTACACCATGCCTACCACGGCAACCACGCTCTACGCAGTCTGGCGCGCCAACAACAACTCCGTCACTTACAAGCCGGGCCAGTTCGTGGCCGGCGGCGACGTCACCCAGACCCATCCCACGGACCAGGTCTATTACCTGCCTGACGGGACCTCCTTCCAGCGGGGCGGCTACACCCTGGTGGGCTGGACCACGACGCCCACCTACTCGAAGGACGGCAACACCTACTCTGTCAACGAGTCCAAAGGCAAGGCCTCCCAGACCATGGCCGACGCCATCAAGGTGGACGCCACGCCCGACTCGCCTGCGTCTGGTGCCTTCTTCACCCTGGTCGACGGGACCCCCGAAACCTTCACGATGCCCACGGACAAGGACATCACCCTCTACGCCGTCTGGCGCGCCAACTCCGACACCGACTACTACGTCTACCTCTACAAGGTGACGGGCGACGGTCAGCTTGTGGCCATCGACAAGGACGGCAACGAGGTCACGGGCGCGAGCCTCGACGCCAACAACCACGTTGTCACCGATGCCGCTGCCAACCGCTACACCCACCAGGGCATCTCCGACGAGCATGCCAACGCCGAGGGCGTGCGCGACCTGGCTGACCAGGAGGTCTTCGTTACCTCCGACAACGTGACCATCGCGGGCTACGACTACATCCTCGACGCGGACACCACGGGCGTCCTTGACAAGGACGGCATCCGCCGCCTGACCACGGCCGCGGGCACCATCTCGGGCAATTCAGCGGCGCCACTCCGCCTGGTCCTCATCTATAAGGCCCACCAGAACACCCTCCACCTTGTCCTGGGCGGGTCCACGGACGCCCCCGCCTCCTGGAACACCAGCAACACGGATGGCGCTGCCTGGTCCACCACGCCCACCACAGACGACACCACCTACCACAAGACCGTCAAGTCCCAGGAGACCATCGCCCTGCCCGCCCACGATGCCGTCAGCCGTCCCGGCTACACCCTGGTGGGCTGGGCCCTCGGCTCTGATGCCAACGCCAACGAGGGCCTGGCCTCCCAGAGGGCGGCAAAGACCCTTGCTGCCGGAGCCGGCCACGCCTCCTTCGAGAACGGCGGCAAGGGCTGGACTGGCGCCACCTGGACCCTGGTGGCCTCCTGGAACGGGACTGACTACGTCTTCACGGGAACCCAGTATCCCTACGTCTACCAGGCGGCCGCGGACATCACCTATCTCATGCCCACAGCGGCAGATCTGACCCTCTACGCCGTCTGGCGTGCCAATTCCGACACGGCATACACCGTCACCACCACCCGGGTGGACGGCAACGGCCAGGTCCAGGACGTGACCACCCACACCTATACGGGCGTGACGGGCGAGACGGCCATCGCCGACAAGCCCGTGGGCGACCTCAGGACCGACACTCCCTGGTGGACCCATGACAACGTCATCCCGACTGGCTACCAGTACGTGACCAACGGCACCACTTGGACCGTCGCCCATACGGACGCCTCCCAGGTGGCTGCGAAGACCACCCAGGTCACCACCACCTCTGCCGGCAAGATCAAGCTGGCCGCCGACGGTAGTTCCCTCACGGCCCTCAACCTCTACTTCGTCCCCCTGACCAAGCAGATCACCTTCGATGCCGGCTCGGGCTCCTTCGCGGCGGGCAAGGACAAGACCGGCACCTATGGGACCGATGAGGACTTCCTCCTGCCTGATGCCGGCGACCTGACCCGCAAGGGCTATACCTTCATAGGCTGGTCTGCCGAGCCCAAGATGACTGCGGACGGCAAGGCCATTGCGGTCCACACCTCCAAGGGCGCCGACTCGGTCAAGGCGGCGGGCATTGCCAAGGACTATGCCTACGACGAGGCGACGGCCAAGGTCAGGGGCCAGGCCTTCACCAAACCGGGCGACCCCTACAAGGTGGGTCAGACAGGGGAGGCCTACACCCTCTACGCAGTGTGGCAGGCCAATTCCTACAAGGTGACCTACGTGGACGGCAAGGCAGGCGATTCCTCCGTGACCGGCGGCCGAGCGAGCGACACCTACTACACCGACGATGTCTTTGCTCTGCCCGCGGACCTGGCGCGCGACGGCTACACCTTCATGGGCTGGACCAGCGAGGACCACGTCACCATCGACGGGAGCAACTACGTCAAGGCCGACCGGTCCAAGACGACCGTCGCATCCGAGAGCGAGACCATCTCCAAGCTTAAGGGCACCGACGCCCAGGGTGCCTGGGGCCAGGTCCATACCCGCATCGACAAGACCGCGGACGGCGGCGCCGTCTACACCGGCCTCCGCACCACGACGGACGGCAAGGCCTATACAACCGCAACGACCTTCACCTACACCATGTCCTCCGCCGATGAGACCCTCTACGCGGTCTGGTACGCCAACAACAAGGTCACCTACACGATCGAGCGCTGGATCGTCTCCGGCGACGGCAACAAGTACGCCATGGCCATGAACGGCGCGACCAAGCAGGGCACCATCCAGCGTGACGGCAAGGGCCTTCTCACGGCCGACACGACCGCCCACACCTATACCTACCTGGTCGGCACCGCGGACGAGGTTGCCTGGGCGGACGATAGCGACGGTGCCATCGCCTACCGCAACAAGGACCATGAGAACGTCCTTGTTCCGGGCTACGTCTTCGTGGCAGATCAGCAGTACGTGAAGTTCCTCGACGGCACCCACGGCCACGACTTCACGGGCAATGTGGACTACCAGACTATCGCCCGTGCGCTGATCAAGGGTGACGGCACGACCAAGCTTGTCCTCTTCTACCAGCCCCTGCTCAACACCCTCAAATTCTACCAGGGCACCCGTACCAATACCAAGGCTGGCGCCGTCACAACGGTCAAGCTCTACACGGACGAGACCTACACCCTGCCCGCCGACTACACCCGCGCCGGCTACGAGCTTATGGGCTGGACCAACCAGGAGCACGTGTCCGTCGACGGCACCAAGTACGTGGACACCAACCGCGACACGGCGGCCGAGGCTGCGAGCGACACCGTCTCCAACCTCATGGGTACGGATGCCCAGGGCGCCTGGAACCAGATCGCCAACGGTGCCGACAAGGAGAAGCGCACCTACAACCAGGGCGCCTGGTACACCAAGGTCCAGGACTTCAGGGCAGGCACCGCCGCCGACCACGCGGACGACGCCTACACGACAGTCACCGGCTTGGACGCCCTCAAGTTCGTGATGCCCTCCATCCGCACGGACAACACGACCGACGCGCGCACGATGACCCTCTACGCCGTCTGGCACGCCCACAACCACACGCCCTACTACGTCGACCCACTACGGCATCACCGACGAGGTCGCCTACGCGGACAAGACCCAGGCGGGAGTCTGGTACTACGTCAACGACAAGGACGCCGTGAAGGCAGGCACCCTCGACGGCTACACCTACCTGGACCAGGACGGCGACAAGGACACCTGGGTCTCCTTCCAGAACGATGACGCCTCCTACAAGTTCGAGAACAAGGCCTGGAAGACGGTCGACCACGGTCTCATCTCCGGTAACACCGCCGGCTTCGACGGCGCGGCCGCCTCAACCACCACCCTGGTCCTCTACTGGGAGCCCAACCTGAACACCCTGACCTTCGTCTCCGGTGGTGTCAACAAGACCGTGAATGGCTCGACCGCCCTCGACGTGACGGGCGCGCCCACCAGCGTCAAGCTCTTCACCGACCAGTCGGTCAAGCCCGACGCGAGTGGCACGGGCTATGTCCTGCCCACCAACGTCTCTCGCTACGGCTACACCCTCATGGGCTGGACCAACGCCACGAACGGCCTCGTGACCACGGCGGACGGCCAGGTCGCCGTCCACACTGCCCAGGGCCTGAAGTCTCAGGCCGCGACCACCGCCGCCGAGGCGGGGGAGAGCGTCCGCACTGCCTCCGCCGGCAAGACCTACACCCGCTATGCCACCTTCAACGCTGCGGCGGTCCAGTACCAGCAGGGCGGCAACAAAGGTTACAGCTTCGGCACCCCGACCTACACGATGCCTACGGGCGACGTCACCCTCTACGCCGTCTGGCGTGCCAACGACAACACCGAGTATCGTGTTGAGCGCTGGATCGTCTCTGGCGATGGCGACCTGTCCGCCATCACGAACGAGAATCCCAACAAGGGCAAGGTCCAGCGCGACGCCACGACCGGTACACTCAAGACCACGACGGCCGACAAGCCGATCCAGATCGTCTACTTCGGTGTGACCGACGAGACTGCCTACGCCGATGGCGTCGTGAACGGTACGGACGGCACCCCGCTCCGCTACAGCCACGCCGACTCCACCAACGTGGACACCCCGGGCTACACCTTCGCAACGCACGGTACCGAGGTCCTGGCCAAGGACGGCAAGACGGGCTACATTACCTACTCCCACGGCACCATCGAGGGCAACACGGCCGTGCTCACCATCCTGCGTCTCTACTACCAGGCCGATAGGCGCACCATCACCTTCATTGCGGGCGATGACCCGACCATCCAGGGCAAGCCCACCCAGCTGACCTTCTACACCGACCAGACCAAGCTCGACGGCAAGACGGACAAGATTGCCCTTCCCGCCAACATGACCCGCGCGGGCTACACCCTCATGGGCTGGACCAACTCCGCACAGGGCGAGGTCACGGTCGACGGCAAGAAGGTCGCGACCCACACGTCCAAGGGCATCGCCTCCCAGGACGCCTGGGCGGTCGCCGCGGCGGACGGGTCCCGCACCTCCAAGGGCGGCGCGACCTACACGGCCCTGCGCACCTACAACGGGACGACGGGTGCGGACAAGTTCACGTACAACACCCTGCCCGGCTACTACATCGTCCCCACCGGCGACGTGACCCTCTATGCCGTCTGGCGCGCCAACGACGACACGCCCTACTACGTCGAGCGCTGGGTCGTCTCCGGCGACGGCACCCGCTACGCCATCACCAAGGACGGCAAGCTCGTCCGCGACACCACAACCGGCCTGCTCGAGGACAGCCCGAACGCCGACTCCGACCACCGCGTCGAGACCCACTACGGCATTACCGACGAGGTCACCTACGCGGACACCGCCTCGGTCGGTGGCAAGACTGCCTCCTACTTCAACGACGACCGCTCGACCATCACCGCGGGCGACCTCAAGGGCTATAGCTACTTCGACCAGAAGGGTGACGCCGATACGTACGTCACCTTCCAGACCAGCGATGGCTCCTACGTCTTCACGTCCCCGAGCTGGA
The DNA here is from genome assembly GCA_900316105.1 of uncultured Olsenella sp. Classification (GTDB taxonomy): domain Bacteria; phylum Actinomycetota; class Coriobacteriia; order Coriobacteriales; family Atopobiaceae; genus Olsenella_F. The sequence continues at coordinate 106,761 of ONBR01000002.1, read as the reverse complement.
AGACGATCGACCACCTGGCCATCGTGGGCGCTGGTGCCGCCGACACCGACAAGCGCACGACCCTGGTCCTCTACTACGTGCCCGACCAGCGCGAGATCACCTTCGTCAACGGCAACGACCCCCTGATCGACGCCATGACCAAGGCCGTGACCATTCACAGCCTGACCGACCGCACCGAGACCCTGACCGACGCGGTCAAGCGGTCGGGCTACACCCTGGAGGGCTGGACCAACCAGGCCCACGTGACGGTCGACGGCAGGAACTACGTGGACGGCAACCGCAGCAAGACCACCTCTGCTACCGCGAGCGACGACATTGCCAACCTCAAGGGCACCGACTCCCAGGGTGCCTGGGGCCAGATCAAGGACGTGACGACTCGGACCTCCGCCTCCGGCAAGACCTATACGGCGCTTGCCAAGGCCGCCGGCGCCAACGCCACGCGCTACGTCACCCCGACCGGCGACGTCGTCCTCCACGCCGTCTGGAAGGCCCGCGACGACGTCACCTACACAGTGGAGCGCTGCATCGTCTCTGGCGACGGCACCCGCTACGCCATGGGCCTGGATCATGCGGACGACAGCCACGGCTTCGTCCAGCGTGACGCCAGGACCGGCCTGCTCGTCTCTGCGCCGACGGAGGTCCGCTACACCTACGCCGTGGGCACCGCAGACGAGATTGCCTGGGCGGACGGCACGGACGGGGCCATCGCCTACCGCAACGCAGACCACACCAACGCGGCCTACGCCGGCTACGAGTATGTGAAGGACGGCACCACGGTCTCCTTCGGCGGCAAGACCTACACGGCCGAGGGCTACAAGACCGTCGCGAAGAAGCTCATCGCGGGCGACGGCTCCACCCACCTGGTCCTCTACTACCAGCCCCTGCTCAACACGATCGTCTATTACGGCAATACGGGCGACACCAACGTGACGAATAATCTCGGCGGCTCCGTGACCGTGACTGGCGGCGCCACCTCCACGACCTACCAGCACGCGATCCAGGCCTACACCGACCAGACCGTTACCCTTGCCGACGAACCCACGTCGGGCGCGACCGCCGGCGCCAACCAGATCGAGCGCGACGGCTACACCCTCATGGGCTGGACGACCGAGAAGACCGTGACAGCCGGGTCCACCACAACGATCATCTCCGACCTGAAGGGGCTTGCCAGCCAGTACGCCTGGTCCTCAATCTCGCCTAGCACGGCCCGCACCTACCACGGCGGCGCAGACTACACGTCCGTGGCCACCTTCACGGCCGACGGCTCCAAGCACGGCGTCTACACGAAGGTCACGGGCACGGGCGCCCGCTCCTTCGTGATGCCCACCATCCGTACCGATAACTCCACGAACCCTCTGGCCATGACCCTCTACGCCGTTTGGCGGGCCCATGACGACACACCCTATTACGTGGAGCGCTGGATCGTCTCTGGCGACGGCGTCCGTTACGCCGTCAAGTCCGACGGCACGGTCGACCGCGACTCCCAGGGCATCCTTGCCTCCAGCCCCACCGCCAATCCCGCACACCGCGTGGAGACCCACTACGGTGTGACCGACGAGGTCGCCTACGCCGACTTGGCCAACAAGAACGGCACCGTGGTCAGCTACTACAACGAGGACCACAAGTCCGTCACCCTGCCCGGCTACACCTACCTGGACCAGGACGGCGACAAGGACACCTGGGTGGCCTTTGGTGCCTTCACCGCGGCAGACGCCCAGACCCGCGGGTGGAAGACGGTCGACCACGCCGCCATCTCCGGCAACGTGGACGTCGCCCACATCACGACTCTGGTCCTCTACTTCGAGCCCAACCTCAACACCCTGACCTTCGTCGCGGGCGACGACACGAGCATCGACAAGAAGTCCGCCACGGTCCAGCTCTACTCTGACCAGAGCCTGACCAAGGCCCTGGCGACCAGCGACTATACGCTTCCGGCTGATACGACCCGCTCCGGCTACACCCTCATGGGCTGGACCAACGTTAAGGACGGCCAGGTCACGGTCGACGGCAAGCAGGTCCAGGCCCAGAACGCCACGGGCATCGCCTCCCAGAAGGCGACCACGGCCGCCCAGGCAGGGGAGAGCAAGCGCTCCGCCTCCGCCGGCAGGACCTACACGGGCGTCCGTACCTACAACGGCACGACCGGCGCGTCTGCCTTCACCTATACCGCCAAGGACGGCCTCTACACGATGCCGACGGGCGACGTCGCCCTCTACGCCGTCTGGCGCGCCAACGACAACACGCCCTACTACGTGGAGCGCTGGGCCATCAACGGCGATGGCCAGCTCTTCCCGCTCAACAAGGACGGTTCCGTGCCCTATGACAGCCAGCACCACGTCGAGATTCACGACGAGACCTGGGCCCAGGGCCAGCACATCGAGCACTTTGGCATCTCCGACGAGGAGGCCTGGGCCAACGAGGCCACGGCGGGCATCTCCTACCACAACGCCGACCACCTCAAGGCCGACGGCTCAGATATCGGCGGCTACACCCTAATCGACAACGGCAAGAGCTTCGAGGTCGGCGCCAATACCTACACCCAGGTGGCCCGCAAGGACATCAGCCAGGACGGCACAACCCTGATCCGCCTCTACTACACCTTCAAGGACAATACCTTCTATGTCGTAAACCACTGGCGGGTCACGGGCGACCAGACCTTCAAGGACCGCATCTACGAGACCCCCACGGCAAAGACCGACGCCCAGGTGGTCGTCGTGGGCGACGCCACAGACCTGACCTCCACCGCCCTCCACATCCTGCCCTACGACTACAAGCCCACGGACGGCACGCGCCGCCAGTCCGATGACTTCCAGGGTTACCGGTTCGTCCGTTCCGTCGTGACGGTGGACGGTACCCGCACCTCCTCCACCACGGGCTCCGTGACGGGCGAGGTCCAGCTGGTCATCGATCTCTACTACGAGGCCATCAACGATGGGTCCATCACCCTCACCCTGGACGCGGGCGACGGCGCCTTCGCCACGGGCGCAAAGACCACCACCGACGCCCACGCAGCGGAGTCCACCTTCGCCCTGCCCACGGCTGACAAGATGCACCGTGACGGCTACGACTTCATAGGCTGGGCCAACGTTCCCGATGGTGCTGAGGGCCTGACGGCCCGGGGTGCCCAGTCCATAAAGACTGCCGACAGACTGGACGACTACGACGACAACTTCCCGGGTGCGGGCCTCAAGACGCGGGCAGAGGCCGCGAAGGACCAGGAGGCAGACCAGACCACAGACCAGACCGGCAATGCCAAGGCCGCCTTCTGGGCCTGGATCCGCAGGGCCCCCGCAGCCCCCGGTGCCTCCCAGGTCAACGACCAGGTGGCTGGTCACACCTATGCCAACCCCGCGGTCTTCTTCATCCTGCCGGGCGGCACCTTCCTCATGCCCACCAGCTCCACCCGCCTCTTTGCCGTCTGGCGGGCCCGGGACGACGTCGACTACGAGGTCTCCCACTACCTGGTGGACGAGGAGGGCGTGGTCCACGAGGTCACGGCCGACCGAGAGCACCCCCAGCAGGGCTCGGACGACACCCGCACCCACCACATCACGGACGAGGACGTAAGTTCCGAGGCCAAGGAGCCGGGCTACTATCCTGGCTACACCTACGTGCCCGGGGCAACGGCTACGACCGACCAGGTCCTGGACGAGGAGGGCAACCCCATTGCCTCCGTCGACGCCGAGGGCAAGCCCGTCCTAGACGAGGATGGCAAGCCCGTCGTGGACGCTGAGGGCAAGGCCCTGGTCGACGCTGACGGCAACCCCTACGTCCAGTACGTCATGCACGTCTTCGACAAGGACGGTCAGAAGCTGGGCGACTTCATATTCTGGGCTCCCGCGGACGGCGGCGACCTCCGCGCGGCCAAGACTCCGCTCACGACCGCCAACCTCGACGGCGACGGCACTACCCACCTGCGCTTCTTCTACACCGCCAACCGCGACACCGCCTACGCGGTCGAGCGCTGGGCCATCACGGCCGATGGCACCCTGGTGCCCCTGAACGCCGACGGCACGGTGCCCCGCGACGATGACGGCAACCTCCAGGTCCACGACGCCGACTGGGCCCAGGGCCAGCGGATCTGGCACCAGGGCACCACGGACGAGGAGGCCTGGGCCGACGAGGACGTGGAGGGCGTCTCCTACCGGAATGCCGACAACCTGGAGGTCCAGGGCTACACCTACCTGCCTAACGGCGCCTCCTATACCGTCACCACCGCAGACGGCACCCAGACCGTCTACGTTACCCGAGCCCGTCTCAACATCGAGGGCGACGGGACCACCGTGCTTGTCCTCTACTACGTCTTCAACAAGGCCACCCTGGTCCTGGACCCCTCCAAGGGCCTCTGGACCGAGGGGGCAAGTCAGCCGGAGGAGGATCCCACCCCCAAGGACGACGACCACCGCCTGACCCCCGCCGAGGTCCAGGCCAAGAACGACCGAGCCCGCGACCAGGCCCTTACCCAGGCGGGCGGCAGGCTTGCCACGACCGACGGCCGGCGCCATACCAGAAGCCAGGACAAGGGCTCGGACGCCCAGATCGTCCTGCCCACCGCAGCCGACGTGACCCGCAACGGCTACGTCCTGGCCGGCTGGTCGGACGGGACCCACGTCTGGGTCCCCGGCTACACCTACACCCTGCCCACGGGCGGCGTCACCCTGACGGCCGTCTGGGAGCCCGTGACCTACACCATCGTCTTCGACAAGAACGATCCGGTGGCCAAGGGCACCACCAAGCCCTACACCTACGTCTACGGGACCCAGGAGGCTCTCCTGCCTGCCTCGGGCTTCACCCGCAGGAACGCCCGATTCCTGGGCTGGTCCTTCTCCAAGGACGCCACAAAGCCCGACTTCACCGATGCCCAGGTCATGGAGGCCCTGACCGAGGCCAAGCGCAAGGGCCTGGTTGTCGCTGACGCCACGATTGACGATCCTGCAACGGCCATGTTCCTCCTGGCCGCCATGGCGGGCAAGAAGACCGACCTCACCCTCTATGCCGTCTGGGACGTGGAGCGCCACACGGCCACCCTGACGGGCGGTACCAGACAGACCGACCCCTGGGGTCACACCACATCCGAGGGCACCTGGACGGGCGGCAGGGTCAGGATCGACGCCGATGCCATCGAGCCCGGCTTCACCCTCCCGCGGGAGGCCGTGACCGTGGAAGCCATCCCCGGCTGGTACCTCAAGGGCTGGCGGATCACCCGGGACGGCGTCACCTATGAGGTCATGGACCCCGAGGCCATATACAGCCTGACCATGGACGCCGACACCTCCTTCGAGCCCATCTGGGGCAACCGTGCCCAGGAGGAGGCCGAGCGCAGACACCGCCTGGGCCTGGACCGCACCTATGGCGCCGACCAGGCAGCCGACCGTATCCCCCAGACTGCAGACTATCTGATGGACCTCGGGGCCCTCTCCCTGTCCCTGGCTGGCCTGGGCGTCCTAGTCCTTCTCCTGGCCCTCCTTGTCTTCTCGACCCAGTGCGACAGGTTGGCTCCTCCCGCAAGCCCGGGACTCCCCCCCAACTCATCGAGGTAGATCACCCATGCTCAATCTCTTGACCCATCGTGACACAAAAGGGAGGCGCGGCCTCCTTGAGGCCATCGGCTACCACGCCCTGCGCATGCTTGTCTTTGCCCTGGCTTTGGTCTGCATCATGGCGGGGGTGGCCACCCTCAACCAGGCACTGACCGACCGGTCCGATGTCCAGGAGAAGACCTTCCAGCTCGTACCACCCGCCACGGGAAAGTCCGCCCTCCTGATCGAGTCCTACGGCGAGAACAACCCTTCGGTTCCCCTGGAGCGCAAGGGGGTCCTAGACGTCCTTCGCCAGGAGGGGGTCTCCGTGGACATCGAGTACATGGACACCCGGAACTATCCCACGGGCTATGCGGCCTCTGACGCCTGGAAGGAGATGATCCGCTCCCGCCTCATGGCCCATGGTCCCTACGACGTGGTCCTCTGTGCGGATGACGACGCCCTCCATGCTGTTGACGCCATCCACGACGAACTCTTTCCCCAGGTGCCCGTGGTCTTCTTCTCGGTCAACGACGTGACCTATGGCAACGAGGTTGCCAGCAAGGGCTATGCGACGGGCATCGTCGAGCACGGTCATGTACGCCAGATCATGGAGGCGGCGACCAGGCTGGAGCCCCAGGCAAGGAACCTGGTGGCCATCGTGGACGACTCAGCTCTGGGCCAGGCCTCCCTGTCCCAGTTCGAGGAGGCCCGCTCTGGCCTTCCCGGCTATACGGAGCAGGTCATCGTTGCCTCCTCCATGACCCGCTTCCAGCTGGCCGAGGCCCTCCAGGGCCTGGGCTCCAACGACATCGTCTTCCAGCTTGCCGCCTACAGCGACATCGAGGGCAGGGGCTACACCCTGGACAACACTACGGCCTTCGTCACAGGCTCCTGTCCCGTCCCAGTCTTCCGCGAGTCCGGGGCTGGCGTGGGCGATGGAATCACGGGTGCCTCCTACGTGGACTACGAGGGGCAGGGGCGCCAGGCGGCTCGGATGGCCTCCCGGATTCTTGGGGGCGCCTCCGTTTCCGGCCTCCCCGTCCAGTCGGACGAGGTCACCCATACGATATTCGACGTCAAGGCCCTGGAGTCCCACGGCCTGGACCGGGGTCTGGTGCCCTCGGATGCCTACCTGGTAAACGAGACCAACCCCTGGCAGGGTGCGAAGTCCCTCATCATGCCCGCCCTTCTTCTGGCAGCCGGCATTGCCCTCATCGCCTACTTCGTCTACCTGGGGAGCCGGAGGATGAACGAGGACGCCCAGGAAATCGCCCAGTCACGCGACGCCCTATCCTACCAGCTTCGCCACGACTCCCTGACTGACCTCGCCAACCGCTACGCCCTGGCCGAGAAGGTCAAGGACCCCTCGGCCCAAAAGGTCAGGTCTCTGGTCACCTTCGACCTGGACGACTTCACGGACCTCAACGACTCCTACGGCCACGAGGTAGGCGACCTGGTTATCAGGGCCATGGCCGACCGCCTGGCGCAGCGTATGGGGGATGCCTTCGTAGCCCGCTCCAGCGGTGATGAGTTTGTAGTCGTCCTGGACCACGAGCTGGATGAGTCCTCGCCGGAGCTTGCCACCATCTACAGCCTGATCAGCGACCCCATCGAGGCCGCGGGATTCAGCCTGACCCTCACGGCCTCCTTGGGAGTGGTCAACCGTACGGGGGACATGACACTCGAGGAGATGATCAAGTACGGGGACCTTGCCATGAGCGAGGCCAAGTCCACCCGGGGCCGCAACTCCCTCTCCTTCTTTGACGAGTCCATGCGGGATGCCCTGGAGGAGCGGATCTACCTGACCACCCGCCTTCGTCAAGCCATAGACGGCGATGGCTTTACCGTGGCCTACCAGCCCCAGGTGGAGGCCCTGACCGGACGGTTGGTGGGGGTCGAGGCCCTCGTGCGCCTGAAGTCCGGGGAGTTCGGGCCCGGCAAGTTCATCCCCGTGGCAGAAAGCGCCGGCCTGGTGGTGGAAATCGGCCGGATCGTTACCCGGAAAGTCATCGAGGACCTGGCGGCGTGGATTGCCGAGGGCAGGGAGGCGGTTCCCGTGGCCATCAACTTCTCGCCCGCTCAGCTCAAGGACGAGGGATACCTTGACTATCTGGCCTCTCTCCTTCACGAGCACGACATTAATCCCTCCCTCGTGAAGATCGAGATCACCGAGAGCCTGATGATGGAGAACGCAGAGGCCGGAGCAGCCCTCTGCGAGCGAATCCACCAGATGGGAATCAAGCTGGCCCTTGATGACTTCGGGACGGGCTATTCCTCCCTGGCTCGGATGGCCGCCCTTCCCGTGGACTACGTGAAGCTGGACAAGTCCCTGGTGGACGAATTCCTGAAGCCGGGCAGGGAGAGTTTTGTCGACGATATCACCCACATCGTGCATGCGCTGGGAAAGTCGGTCATCGTAGAGGGCGTGGAGACCAAGGACCAGTACGAACTCTGCCTGAGCCTGGGCTGCGACCAGATCCAGGGCTACTACTTCGCCAGACCCCTCCAGGTCGAGGACCTGTCCGACCTCAAGCTTTCGGCCTAGGGAACGCCTATCAGCCTTTGCAGTCTGGGCAAGCGGTATCATCTACATGATTTTGTTCCCAGCAAACCCCTCCAGGAGCAGCCATGCCCGAAGAGAACCGCCGCATCGCATCCATCAGCTTCGAGGGCATCACCTGTCCCGTCCTGCCCTCGCCTGTACCCGAGACCTTCTTTGCCTTTGCCCCGCCCACGGGGGCGCCCTCTCTCTACGTGGACCCCCGTCTTCCCAACGAGGCGATCATTGGCTTCGTCAACACCTGGCTTCCCCAGGCCCGCCAGGTCATGGGCTATGTCCAGAAGCGCTACCGCAAAACCTCCTCCCTGGCCTGCCGCTACCAGACCGGGGACCTCGCCTACGTCTTTGGCCGTCCCTTCATGCTGAGGGTCTATCCCCTGGCCAAGGGCCAGATGAAGCACGCCGCCCGGGGCCGGGCCACCACCAACGTCCGTGTTATTACCGAGGTCAGCCTGATCGAGCTCTACGTCATGCAGGTGGGAGAGTACGGCCAGCGGAGGAACTGCTTCATGGCCTGGGCCGACGGGGTACTGGTCCGCAACGGGTCCTCCCTCTTCATGCAGGCCATGCAGAGGGCCCAGGCCCAGGTGGACCTCAGCAAGGTCACCTTCCGAGCCACCGAGACCCGCCATGGGCTGGTCCGCTACGACCAGAAGATCCATACCGTCTGGTTCTCGCGGGACCTGATTCCCTTCCCACCCCACTGTCTGGCCTACGCCTGCATCCGCGAGATGGCACCCTACCTGGTCGCGCCCGACCTGGAGGGGGAGGATCGGCAGATCGCCATCGACGCTACCATCCACCGGGGCTGCCCCGACTGGGAGGATGCCCGGCGGCTCCTCGTCGATAAGGACTCTCCCTTCCGCCGCCAGTGAGCCAAAGAGGGACAGGCCATTTTTGGCTCAGCCCTGACGCCTATAATTGTCTAAAGAAAGATTACCCTCCCGACCAGCCTAAAACCAAAGGAGAACCCATGGCTGACATCAACGACAACCCCGTCGACCTCTTCGACATGCACGTAGCCCATGTGGGCATCAATGCCGCCACCGACGAGGAGGCGGAGCAGATCGTTGGTCTCTTTCAGACCCTGATGGGCCTCCCGCGCAAGGTCACGGCTCCCATATCCGTCTTTGCTGGCTCCTTCGTCGAGGTCATGCGTCCCGGCAGCGTCCGTGGCGAGAAGGGCCATATCGGCTTCTACGTCAACGACATCCCTGCTGCCATCAAGTGGTTCGAGAAGCGCGGCTTCGAGGTCAACCCCGAGGCCAAGGCCCTCAACCCCGACGGATCCATCCACCTAATCTACTTCAAGCAGCAGATCGCTGGCTTTGCCATCCACCTGACCTGCGACAAATAGGGTGACAGATAGCCCTGGGGTATTCGTCCCGCTCTGGGACATTCACCCCATGGGCATCTGTCACAAAAAGCGACATTTCGGGGCCTGCCTTCACCAGGGTTTCACATGCGGATGAAACCCTCACAACCCAATGATTGCCTTCTCCTATACTAGGAAGGCTAAAAGTATCTGACACCATCGGAGGCCAAGCCCTTGATTGCCCTTGCAGACAAGATTTCCAAGTCCTTTGGAGGCCGCACCCTCTATTCGGCCGTGACGCTCCAGCTCAATGCGGGGGAGCGGTGGGCCCTTGTCGGCCCCAACGGCGCCGGCAAGACCACCCTGCTCAAGATTATCATGGGCCAGGAGTCCCCGGACGAGGGAACCATCTCCTTTGCCAAGGACACGTCCATCGGTTATCTGGAGCAGGAGGCAAAGCTCGCAGGTCACAAGTCAGCCCTCCAGGAAGTCATCGACTCCGCGACGGAGATCAAGCGTCTCGAGGCCCAAATCTCCCAGATGGAGCAGGAGATTGCGGATACCCAGGGCAAGGACCAGAAGCTCCTGGAGCGCTACGGCGCAGCCCAGGACCGTTTCGAACGCCTGGGTGGCTACGAGCTAGAATCTCGCGCTCGCGCCATCCTGGCTGGCCTCGGATTCCCGGTCGAGGACTTCGACAAGCCCGCTGAGGACTTCTCGGGCGGCTGGCAGATGCGCATCGCCCTCTCCAAGCTCCTCCTACGTCACCCGGACCTTCTCCTGTTGGACGAGCCCACCAACCACCTGGACCTTGAGTCGGTCCAGTGGTTCGAGCGCTTCATCGCCTCCTACGACGGTGCGGTCCTCATCGTCTCGCACGACCGCACGTTCATGGACGCCTGCGTGAGCCACGTTGCCGCCATCGAGAACCGACGTCTGACCACCTATACGGGCAACTACAGTAGCTACCTCAAGCAGCGCGAGGACAATCTCGAGCAAATGCGAGCCAAGCGCGCCGCCCAGGAGCGCGAGATCGCACACATGCAGGTCTTCGTGGACAAGTTCCGCTACAAGCCCACCAAGGCCGCCCAGGCCCAGGAGCGCATGAAGAAGATCGAGCAGATAAAGAAGGAGCTCGTCCTTCTGCCCGAGGGTTCGAAGAAGGTCCACTTCCGGTTCCCCGACCCGCCCCGCACGGGCGACATGGTCGTATCCCTGGAGGGGATTTCCAAGTCCTTTGGGGAAAACCACGTCTACTCTGATGTCAACCTCAAGCTCTACCGTGGCGACCACGTTTCTCTGGTTGGCCCCAACGGCGCGGGCAAGTCCACCCTGATGAAGATGATCACCGGCCAGCTCAAGCCCGACACGGGAAAGATCGAGCTCGGCCAAAACGTTACCGAGGCCTACTACGCACAGCACCAGCTAGAGACCCTGAACCCAGCCAATACCGTCATGGCCGAGATGGACACGGCGGCCCCGGGCTGGACCTCTTCGGAGGAGCGTAAGCTCCTGGGCGCCTTCCTCTTCCACGGGGACGACGTACTCAAGCACGTCTCCGTCCTTTCGGGTGGCGAGCGTGCCCGTCTGGCCCTGGCAAAGATGCTGGTCGCCCCCGATCCGCTTCTCCTGCTGGACGAGCCCACCAACCACCTGGACATCGACTCGGTGGACGTCCTGGAAGAGGCCCTCAAGAACTTCCCCGGCACCATCATCCTGATCTCCCACGACGAGCACCTGGTCCGTGCCATCTCCAACAAAGTCGTGGACGTCCGCGACCACAAGGTCACGGAGTACGATGGAGACTACGATTACTACCAGTACAAGCGTGCCGAGCTCGAGGCCAGAGCGGCGGGGGAGACCCCAAGCCAGGGACCCCTCTCCCAGCAGCCTGCCCCCACAAAGGCACAGGAACAGGCAGCCAAGGACGAGCAGCCAGTCCCCGCGAGCACCGGCCGCAACGTAAAGACCCGCGAGCAGCGCCGTGCCGAGGCCGAGGCCCGAAACGCCGCAAACAAGGCCGTCCGCGAAGAGAAGAAGCGCTTGAAGCAGGTGGAGGCCGCTCTCAAGCCCGCACAGAAGCGCTACAAGGAGCTCATGGACCTCATGGCGTCCGAGGAACTCTACAACAATGCGGACGAGTTCGACCGATGCATGAAGGAGTACAACGCCCTCTCGAAGAAGATCCCCGCCCTCGAGGACGAGTGGCTGGAGCTCACCACTATGATTGAGGAGGCTACCCGTGTCTAACGAAGGAAGACATTTCAAGGTAAATCCTGTCGACGATGACAGGAAGGAGCCCATCGAGGCTGAGGAGCCTGACGGTTTGGACGTCGACCCCATGGACGTCGAGCTCTATCCCCTGGTAGGCGACCAGGCAGATCCCCTGGGAGACCAGGGTGACCCCGCAGCCGAGCAGGCTACCCGCCTGATCAATCCCCAGCAGCAGGCACAGCCTGCGGCCCAGCAGTATGCGCCTGGCTCCACCCAGGCCTACCAGCCCATGCCAGCTCCCCGGTACCAGGACCCCTACCAGCAGCTTCCGCCCGTCCAGGCGGTACCCAGCCCCTCGCGCGAGGGATATGACTACTACGAGTCCTCCGCACGAAGGGACGAGAAGCCCTACAAGAAGGCAAAGAAGCGCGGGGTGGGTGCCAGCCTCGTTTCCGGCCTCCTCTCCTTCGTCGCCGTCATCCTCAGGCTTGTCGCCATCCTGATGGCGGCCCTGGTCGTGGCATCTGCAGTCGTCTCCTCAGGCGCCTACCGTCAGATCATCGCAAAGTTCGTCACTGTGGCCGCGGGCTTCCTGCCCGACAAGCTTGCTGGCATCTACGTTTTCCAGACTCCCCTGGGTGGCGTCTTCCGAGGCGACCTGGTGATCTGTGCCGTGGCCCTCTTTGTCATCGACTTCATCCTCACCCGCATCGCCCACTCCCTCCGCAGGTAAACCCTTCCGCACCCCCTGTCTTGACCAAGTCCCCGGGCACACCAGAAAGGCCCAATACATGATCTCATCGCGCCTCTTCTACATCGTGGTCTCCATCGCCGTGGTCATCTTCTCCTCGGTGGTCCATGAGGTGTCCCATGGCCTGGCTGCCCTGAAGTGCGGGGACCCCACGGCAAAGAACGCGGGCAGGCTCACCCTGAATCCCGCCGCCCACCTTGACCTCTTTGGCTCTATCATTCTGCCCTTCCTCATGGCCTACATGGGAGGACCGGTCTTTGCCTACGCGAAGCCCGTGCCCTACAACCCCTACAATCTTCGAAATCGCAGCCGCGACGAGTTCTTGGTTGCCATGGCCGGTCCCGCCTCCAATATCGTCCAAGCCGTGATCGGCGCCATCGTCTTCAACCTGCTCTTCAACACCTGGTCGGGTACCTACGACACGATCTACTGGGTCCTGCAGGTCCTCTACACCTACGTCTACATCAATTGCATCCTGGCCTTCTTCAACCTGATTCCCTTGCCACCCCTGGACGGCTCCAAGGTCGTTTCCCTCTTCGTGAAGGGCCATGCCCTGGACCGCTACTACGAGCTCCAACGCTACTCCATGCTTATTCTGCTGGCCCTCCTCTACGTGGGTCCCATGGTCTTGGGCGTGGACTTCCTGGGGGTCTATCTGGATGCCACGGCCGGAAACATGACCAACGTCTTACTGGGATTCGGGGCATAGCAGATGGCCTTCAAGGTAAGGACCCAGGCATATACGGGACCCTTTGACCTCCTCCTTCAGCTGGTCAGCAGGCAGAAGGTCTCCATTGGCTCCATCTCCATTGCCGAGGTGGCAGACCAGTTCATGGCCGAAGTGGAGGCCATGGGCTCAATGGACCTGGACGTTGCCTCGGACTTCCTCCTGGTGGCCTCGACCCTCCTGGACATGAAGGCCGCGGCCCTCGTGCCCCAGCATCCCACCAGGCCCAAGCAGGACGAGGACGACGATGCCGAGGATGACCTGGCCAGCATGAGTCCCGAGCGGGCCCGCGAGGTCCTCATCGCCCGCCTGATTGCCTACAAGCAGTTCCGCAATGCCGCGGCAGCCCTTGCCTCTCGCCTGGAGGCGGAGAGCCTCATGCTGCCTCGCACCGCAGGTCCCGACCCGGAGTATTTGGGCATCATGCCCGACTTCCTGGAGGGCATCACCCTCAGGTCCCTGGCCGTCATCTGCGCGGACCTCGATTCCCGCAGGCAGACCTTCCTCCTGGAGGCAGAGCACATCGCCCCCAAGCGCCTGCCCATAGCCCTCACCGTGGCCTCCGTGGACCGCATGACCATGGCAAAGTCCCTGGTCTCCTTCTCGGAGCTCCTGGGCGAGGATACCTCCGTCGAGACGGTTGTCGCCACCTTCCTTGCCATCCTCGAGCTCTCCAAGCGAGGATCGGTCGTCCTGTCCCAGTCCGAGACCTTCGGCGAGATAGACATCGCCCGCGTCGAGGGCGCCCAACCCTTCGAGCTCGATGACTCCGAGCTCAGCTCCAAAGAGGAGAACGTCTAATGCAAGAACTCGAGCACCTTTCCTCCGGCTCAACAAAGGCGGCCCTTGAGGCTCTGCTGCTAGTTTCCACCGATGCCGTGCCCGCAACCGACCTGGCACGCGCCCTCGGCATCACCCCGGGCGAAGCCTCGGAGTCTCTGGCGGACCTATCAGCCGAATACTCCGATGCCAATAGGGGCTTCCAACTCCGCGAGGTCGCGGGTGGCTGGCGCCTCTTTACCCATCCTGCCTATCATGACCAGGTAGAGGCCTACGTCAAGTCCTGGGACACCCGCCGTCTCTCTCAGGCGGCCCTTGAGACCCTGGCTGTCATTGCCTACCACCAGCCCGTCTCGCGCGAGGGGGTCAAGGTCGTCCGCGGGGTCAACTCCGACGGTGTCATTGCCTCCCTCAAGGAGAAGGGCCTGGTCCGCGAGGCAGGCCACGAGAAGTCAAAGAACGGCGCGGTCCTCTTTGCCACGACGCCTCGCTTCCTGGAGGAGTTTGGCCTCAGGTCCCTCAAGGACTTGCCCAACCTGGAGGACTTCGCCCCCGACGAGGAGTCCCGCCAGTTCATCCGCGAGCGTCTGAGCGGCAGGGCAATCTCCTCTACCCTGGAGGAGACCTCCCAGGATATCGACGACGAGAGGGAGCTTCTGGGCGATGACTTCGATGAGGACTAGGGAAGGGGATGACTCCCGTCAGCCGGGCCGTCAGGATAGCCCTGACCAGGGCCGATTCAGCCCAGACGAGTATCCCAGGACCATGCGGGTCCAGAGATTTCTCGCCCGGGCCGGAGTCGCCAGCCGCAGGGGCTCCGAGAACCTCATGACTGCAGGTCGCGTCCGTGTGAACGGGCAGGTCGTGACGGAGCTCGGATCCAAGGTCGATCCCGACAAGGACGCCGTCACGGTGGACGGCCGCCCTGTCAGCCTCAAGGACGACTACTGCTACCTGGTCCTCAACAAGCCAGCAGGCTACGTGACCACCATGATGGATCCCCAGGGTCGCCCCTGCGTGGCAGAGCTGGTTCCCACAAGGAAGTACCCGGGTCTCTTTCCGGTCGGCCGACTGGACGAGGACACGACGGGCCTGCTCTTCTTTACCACCAATGGCGAGCTGGGCAATGTCATGCTCCGCCCCGCCAGCCATGTCTGGAAGCACTACGTGGCCCTGGTCAGGGGTAGGCTCTCCGAGCAAGACATTAAACGCCTCAGCGAGGGCCTTCGAATCGGCGATGACTTTGCCCAGCCGGCAAAGGTCCAGGTCATGGATGAGGGCGACGACCGCATCCTGCCCGTGGCCTGGGAAGGCATTCCCTACGGGACCACCGTCGTGGGGCTTACCATCCACGAGGGCAAGCGCCACCAGGTAAAGCGCATGCTCAAGGCCGTGGGCCATCCCGTCATGCGTCTGCACAGGGACGAGTTCGGCCCCCTCAAGCTCGGGAGCCTCCTACCAGGCCAGACCCGCATGCTGGACCCAAGGGAGCGAGCAGCCGTGGAGGCCCTTTTGACGAATCGCCCGGAGAATCTCCCTCCTGTGAGACCCACCGATCCCCCAAAGGGACCCCAACGAGCTCATGGACCGGAGAATCCCACGCGCGACTCCCGAGGGCCGCGCAAGCTCCAGGGCCAGCACAGTCACAGGAGCAAGAGACAGAATCCATACAAGAAGGGGGAGGGGACCCGTCGTGCCCGCTAAGCACCGCATCCTCATCATGCGCCACCCCGAGACCGTGGCAAACATCGAACACTACCTCTCGGGTCGCTCGAACGTCGACCTCACAGACAAGGGCGTTCGGCAGATGTACCGGGCCATCGATGCCCTGGTGGCCTGGAAGCCCGACCGCATCTGGACCTCGCCTCTCTCGCGCTGCCGGGCCATAGCCGAGGAGGCCGCCCACTACCTGGGCATCGAGTGCCGGGTGGTTCAGAACCTGCAGGAGATCGAGTTTGGCTCGGCGCAGAACCTCACCCTGTCCGACCTGCTGGAACGTGGTTACGACTTCCCCTGGAAGTTCGACGAGGAGGGCCGCTCTCTGCCGGCTCCCGGTGCCGAGAGCTTCGAGTCACTGATGGCTCGCGGGGCCGCAGTCCTGGACGAGCTCCGTCCCCTGGAGGGACGGACCGCCTGCGTCACCCATGGTGGCCTATCCCGTGCCCTCATCGGTTCCGCCCTCCATGTGCCCGTCAACTCATTCTGGAACCTCCGTCTGCCCAACGTGAGCTCCCAGGTCCTCACCTGCGATGGGCAGACCTTCACCCTCTGCGCCCTGGCGCTGGCCCCCGAGGAGGTCATGGGCCGCATGGCTCATCCAGAACTTGCGGGCACCGACGTGGCTGACAACTTCCAGAAGTAGGTGGCACGACCAGCATTGATGATTCAGATTGAAAATCAGCCTTTTGCTGCGTAAAATCGCCGCCCGACAAGGCCAGAGCGTATACTCACAGCGTAGAACGTACAAAGGAGTAGCCACATGATCGTTGCCATCGACGGGCCAGCTGGCTCTGGCAAGTCCAGTGTCGCACGCAGGATTGCCAAGGAGCGACAACTCACCCTTCTAGATACGGGAGCCATGTACCGGGCCATTACCTGGGAATGCCTCCAGGAAGGCATTGACCCCACCGACGAGTCCGCAGTCGGTCGCCTTGCCGACCAGGCCCACATCGACTTTGGCACCGCCGCTGACGGCAGCCAGACCGTGGCCCTCAATGGCACAGACGTCACCCAGCAGATCCGCACGCCCCAGGTGGACCAGAACGTCTCGGCGGTATCGGCCATCCATGAAGTCCGCAAGGCCATGGTGGAGCTTCAGCGTCAGATGGGCGCCCAGGGCGACGTGATCGCCGAGGGCCGCGACATCGGCACGACCGTCTTTCCCAATGCCGACGTAAAGATCTTCCTCACGGCAAGCCCGGAGGCACGGGCCTTCCGCCGCACCGCCCAGCGCGAGGGCATGGACGCTGCCATCCAGGCAGACGCCCAGGTCAATGCCAGGGAGCAGGAGAAGATCCTCCAGGACCTGATTCGTCGCGACCAGCTGGACTCCTCGCGCGCCGAGTCGCCCCTTCGCCAGGCCGAGGACGCACATCACATCGACTCATCCGACCTGACCTTTGACCAGGTAGTATCCCAGATCGAGGCCCTAATGGACGAGGTGACCAATGCCTAGTCAGACACCAGCAAAAGTCGCCAACGCAAGGCCCGAAAAATCAAGGAAGCAGGAGATTAAGCCAGCAAAGAAGGGGGAGAAGCTCCGCGCCTTCCGGGGCAACCCCTTCGAGGCCTACTACAACCACGACATGCACGACTTCCCCCGTCCCGGAAAGATGATCCTTGGCTTCTACGTGGGCGGTGCCGGCTTCCTGACAAAGCTCTGTTGGCGCTGGACGGTCGAGGACGGCAAGCTCCTCTGGGAGGACAAGTCGCCCCGCGTGATCGTGATGAACCACCAGTCCATGCTGGACCCCGTCATCGCCTTCATCAGCCTCTACTTTCACGGCATCCGCGCCCGCTTCGTCTACAAGAACGAACTGGACAAGTCCAAGTTCGTCTCATGGGTCGTGTCTCGATGTGGCGGCATTCCCGTAGCCCGAGGCGAGGCCGACATGCAGTTCGTCCGTTGCGCAAAGGCGGCTCTGCAAAGAGGGGAGTGCGTCTTCATCTTCCCGGAGGGCACCCGCATAAAGGCCGACGACCAGCCGATAGAGATCCACAAGGGCTTTGCCTTGGTAGCTCGCCTGGCAAAGGTCCCAGTCCAGCCCATGGCCATCGTGGGTGCCCGCGACGTCCACCCCAAGGGCAGCCACCTCCTACACTTTCCCAAGGTCTACATGAAGGCCGGCAAGCCCATCGAGTTCAATGACCTCCAGGTAAAGAGCCGCAAAGAGATGGCCGATGCCATGGAGAAGGCATCCATGGAGGCCGTCTACGAGCTTCGCGACCAGCTGCGGGCCGAGCATCCCGGCAGCAAGTAACCTTCACCGAAGTCGTCCGTTAGCGCGGAAGGACTGGTAGACCCAAAACGAGGAGCACATCCATGCCCACAGACAAGACACCCACCATCACCGTTGCTGACGAGGCGGGCGCCTGCTACGGCGTCAACCGCGCACTCCAGATGGTCCAGGAGGCGGCGGCAGAGGCCAGGGACAAGGGTACCGGCCCCATCAACACCCTGGGACCCCTCATCCACAACCCCACTGTCGTCTCCCAGCTGGAGGCCCAGGGCATCGGCGTGGCCGACCACGCCACTGACAAGCCCGGCGGTACCCTCCTCCTGCGCACCCACGGCGTCACTCCCGCAGAGGAAGCGGCAGCCAGTAAGGCCCACGACCAGGTCCTGGATGCCACCTGCCCCTTCGTGATCCGTGCCCACAACGCGGCAGAGAAGCTCACTCGTGAGGGCTACCAGGTCATCGTCTTGGGCGAGGCTGGACACCCCGAGGTAGAGGGCACCGTGGGCCATGCCCCTGACGCCCTGGTCGTCTCCATCCCCGAGGACCTGGCATCCGCGACCATCCACCGCAAGGTAGGCGTCGTCGTCCAGACCACCCAGTCGCGAAAGAACCTCCGCCTTTTGGTAGAGGCCCTGATTGGCCGCTGTGAGGAGCTTCGCGTGATAGACACCATCTGCGAGGCCACGACCCTGCGCCAGGCAGCTGCGGCACGCCTGGCCAAGGAGTCTGATGCCATGGTGGTCATCGGTGGCCGAAACTCGGCCAATACGACCCGCCTGGCCCAGATCTGCTCTGAGTCCTGCAAGGACACCCACCACATCGAGCTTCCCACGGAGCTTGAGGCCACCTGGTTCCAGGACGCCCTTCGCATCGGCATCACGGCAGGCGCATCTACGCCCCAAAGCCAAATCAACGCCGTGGTAGCCAGAATCCAAGAGCTCGCGGGCAGCTCTAAAGCCTAGCAAAGAGGCCCAGCATGCAAGACCCAACCAAAATTGCTGACACGGGCTCCGCAGTCCGTCCGAATCTGGGCGGTCGCGATACCAGGGACAAATCATCCCGCGCAGACTACGCCTCCACCAGGCCCCAGGCAAACGGCGCCTGGATCGAGTCCGTCCTTCCCGACAGCCCCGCCTGGGAGGCAGGGCTCGAGCCTGGCATGCGCATCGACAGCGTGGAGGGTCACCCCCTGGGCGACGTCATCGATTGGCGCTGGTACGCAGACGGTGACGTGGCCGATCTCACGGTGACCGTTCCCGGCGAGGAGGGGTCATTCGCTTGTACCCTGGAGCGAGAGTCAGGCCAGGACTGGGGTGTGGACTTCACCGATGTCCTCTTTGACGGGATTCGTACCTGCGTAAACGCCTGCCAGTTCTGCTTCATGAGGATGCTTCCCGAGGACGCCAGGGCCTCGCTCTCGGTTCGCGACGACGACTACCGCCTCTCCTTCCTTCAGGGAAACTTCGTCACCCTCACCAATGTGGGTGACGATGACCTCCGGCGCATCATCGACTGGCGCCTGGAGCCCATGAACGTCTCCATCCACGCCATCACGCCCCAGGTCCGCCGTGAGCTCATTGGAAGAAACGCGGACCGAGGCATCGAGGTCCTCCAAGCCCTCTGCGAGGCTGGGCTGGAGGTCCACGGCCAGATCGTGGTCTGCGCGGGAATCAACGATGGGGACGAGCTGAGGGCAACGCTGGATTGGGTGGAAGCCCACCCCAACATCAGGTCCCTGGCCCTGGTACCCATGGGCTACACGAAGTACTCCAAACGCTTCTCCTCGTCATTCTCCGAGGACGTGGAGGCGTCCCGAGCCGTCGTCAAGTTGGTCGAACCCTACCAGGCCCGTGCCCGCAATGAGCTGGGCATCACTCGCTTCCAGCTCTCTGACGAGTTCTACCTGGACGCTCACCTGCCCGTTCCGCCCGCCCAAAGCTACGACGGTTATCCCCAGTTCTATGACGGCATCGGCATGCTCAGGTCCTTCCTGGACGAATCTGTCCAGCTGGTGGCCGAGCGCGCGGCAGATCTGGGCGCCATCACCGACCGTCTGGCGCAGGAGGATCGCAGGGCCCTTCTTGTCTGCGGCGAGGCCGCCCAGGACGTCAACCTTCGTCTAGTCAAGCTTTGGGAGGAGGCTCTTGGCGGGGACCCCCGTGTGGACGTCCAGGCAATTCGCAACGACTACTACGGGGGTGACGTCAATGTCACGGGCCTCATCGTCAGCGAGGACCTCCTGGCCCAGCTGCCGCAGGACCTCTCGCAGACCCTCGTCGTCCTGCCCAGCGTTATGTTCAACTTCGATCACATGACCCTGGACGGGGACAATCAGGACCACATCATCGAGGAGCTCGAGGCCCGAGCTGGTAGGGTTCTTGTGACGGACACCAGTCCTACGGCACTTTTGGAAGCCTTACAATGCAATATTGGGTAAGTGTGAGTGCGACAGATTTCACGCGGGGACGTGTCAGATTCCCCTGGGCAATCTGACACGTCTCGCACGTCCCACCCCCCGCACCTAGAGGAGGAGCACCTCATGTCAAAAGCAAAGGTAGCCGTCGTCGGACGGCCCAACGTAGGCAAGTCCACCCTGGTCAATCGCCTGGCCGAGAGCCGCGATGCCATCGTTCACGAGTCCCGCGGCGTCACCCGCGACCGTTCCTACCATGACTGCGACTGGAACGGCCGTCACTTCACCCTCATCGACACCGGCGGTATCGAATCCATCAAGTCCAAGGACATCTTTGCCCCGCGCATCCGCGAGCAGGCCCTGGCGGCCTGCGACGAGGCAGACGTGATCGTCTTTGTCGTGGACGGCACCGTGGGCGTCACGGACGAGGACGAGGAGGTCGCCCGCGTCGTCCGCGCCGCAAAGAAGCCCACCTTCCTGGTGGTGAACAAGATCGACAATCCCACCGATGAACTGGAGTCCTGGAACTACTACTCCCTGGGAGTCGGCGAGCCAAGGCCCCTCTCCGCAGGTCATGGCCATGGCACCGGCGACCTCCTGGATGATGTCGTGGCAGCCCTGCCCGCCGAGGACGAGGAGACCGTGGACGAGGCCGACGACATCCTGAACCTGGCCATCATCGGCAGGCCCAACGTCGGCAAGTCCTCCCTGGCCAACCGTCTGGCACGTACCAAGCGCTTCATCGTCGAGGACCTGCCCGGCACCACCCGTGATGCCACGGACACCCTGATCAACTGGAATGGGACCCCCATCCGCCTGGTAGACACCGCTGGCATACGAAAGAAGAACCTCGTCCACGAGGACGTGGAGTACTACAGTCTGGTCCGCGGCCTGGCAGCCATGGACCGCGCCGACGTCTGCGTCCTGGTCATCGATGCCACGATGGGCGTCACCGAGCAGGACCAGAAGCTCTTGGGCATGGCGGTGGACCGCGGTTGCGCCGTCGTCCTTGCCCTCAACAAGTGGGACCTCATCGACTCCGAGGAAAAGCGCAAGCACGTGCAGGAGACCCTGGACATGCGCATGGACCACGCCCTCTGGGCTCCCGCCATCAACATCTCGGCTCTTTCCGGCCGCGCAGTCGACCGCCTGCTCAAGGCCGTCATGCGTGCCGAGGAGAATCACAAGGCCCAGATCAAGACCAGCGCCCTCAATGCCCTGATCACCCGCATCCGCGAGTCCGGCCACACCATCTCCTACAAGAACCGCAGGCTCAAGATCCAGTACGGCACTCAGACGGGCACCGAGCCCCCAGTCTTCACCTTCTGGTGCAACGCACCCGACCTCATCGACGACAACTACACCCACTTCCTCGAGAACCGCATTCGCGAGACCTTTGATCTCGAGGGCACGCCCATCAGGCTCAGATTCAAGCGAAGGGAAGAGACCAAGTAATGACTGCACTTGTTCCCAGCACCATCATCCTCGTTGCCATCGGCTACTTCCTCTGCGGTATCCCCTTCGGACTTCTTATGGGGAAGCGGTCGGCCGAGCATGTGGACGTCCGCAAGGTCGGCTCTGGCAACATCGGCATGACCAACGTCGCTCGCGCCGCCGGCGCAAAGGCAGCAGCCCTCACCTTCGTCCTGGACGTGGGCAAGGGCGCCGTCTCCATGGCCATCGCCCGTGCCGTCATGGGTACCGTCACTGGTCTGGGATTTGTCGGCGCCAACGTCTCCTCTGTCGTGGCGCCCGTGCTCACGCTGGTCTTCTGTGCCAATATCTTTGGCCACGTCTTCACTCCCTACCTTCACTTCAAAGGAGGCAAGGGGATCTCGGTGGGCTTCGGCTCCGCCCTGGTCATGTGCTGGCCCCTCGGCCTCTCCATGTTGGCCATCTTCCTTCTCTTCGTTCTTCCGACCAAGTACATTTCCGCAGGATCGGTGGCCGCGGCCATCGCCACGCCATTCCTGGCCCTGCTCTTTGGCACGACGGCCGTGGCATCGGTATTCGTTTTTCTGCCCTGCACCGTCGTGGTCTGGCGCCACTGGGAGAACATCAAGCGCCTCCGCGCCGGCACCGAGCGAAAGTTCACCGTCCACAAGTAAGTGTGACAAGTACCCCAGGGGTACCTGTCACACTCCGCCATCCACAGTAAGGAGCCCCATGTTCAACAAGGTCGCAGTTATCGGCACGGGATCCTGGGGCACCGCTGCGGCGGGCCTTGCAGCCCAAAACGCCCGGGAGGTCGTCCTCTGGGCTCGCTCGCCCGAGGTCGCCCAGGCCATTAATGCCACGCACAGGAACCCCCGCCACCTGACCGGCTACGACCTGCCGTCAAACGTGACCTCTACCCACGACCAGGCCCAGGCGGTCACGGAAGTAGACGCCATCGTCGTCGCCGTCCCCTCCAACCACCTGCGCAAGGTCCTGGCTGGCTTCGTGGACTTCGTGAAGCCCAACGCCCCCATCCTGGTCCTCACCAAGGGCATCGAGCCCAGGACCCACCTCCTCATGACCGAAGTCGTCTCTGACGTTCTGGGCAATCCCCAGCGTGTTGCTGCCCTCACGGGACCCAACCACGCAGAGGAGATCTGCCTCCACATGGTCTCGGCCGCCGTCGTCGGAGCTGAGGACGAGGCAATCGCCAAGCTCTTCCAGCAACTCTTCATCAACACGAGCTTCCGCGTTTACAAGACGGACGACCTTCGCGGCATCGAGGCCTGTGCCGCCGTAAAGAACGTCATAGCCATCGCCTGCGGAATCTGCGCGGGTAAGGGCTACGGTGACAACACCATGGCCGTCCTCATGACCCGCGGCCTGGCCGAGATGTCTCGCGTCGTCGTCACCATGGGCGGCAATCCCATGACCTGTATGGGCCTTGCCGGCATGGGCGACCTCGTGGTCACCTGCACCTCGGAGCACTCGCGCAACCGCACCTTTGGCGTGGCCCTCTCGCATGGTGCAAGCCTGGAATCCTATGAGGCCTCGACCCACATGGTGGTCGAGGGTGCCCGCGCCTGCGTCTCCATTCACGAACTCGCCGAGGAGCGTCACATAGAGACGCCCCTCACCAACGCAGTTCACGCTATCCTATATGAAGGAACCAATGTCGAGGAGGCCGCGCGCACGCTCCTCTCGCGCACGCCACACGAGGAGTTCTACGGCCTGGACTCGTAGCCAACGGAATAGGAAGTAGTGCTTATGTCTCTCGAAAAGGTACTCATCGCGCCTTCGATTCTCTCTGCCGACCGCATGAGGCTCGGCGAGGAGCTTGACGCCATCAAGGATGCAGATCTCCTCCACTACGACGTGATGGACGGGCACTTCACGCCCAATCTCTCCTTTGGCACCGACACTCTCAAGCAGATTCGCAAGGCCACCAACCTTCCCCTGGACGTCCACCTCATGGTCTCTAACCCCGAGGAGGCAGTGCCCTGGTTCCTGGATGCCGGCTCCGACATCGTCACCTTCCACTGGGAGGCCCAGACCCACGCGGACCGCATCATCAACCTCATCCACTCCGCTGGCGCAAAGGCAGGCATCGCGCTCAACCCTGCCACACCCCTGAACACCCTGGACTACGTCCTGGATGAGGTCGACCTGGTCCTGCTCATGTCCGTGAACCCCGGCTATGGTGGCCAGAAGTTCATTCCCGGCATCCTGCAGAAGTCCCGCGACCTAGCCCGTATGTGTCGCGAGCACGGCGTGAACCCCATCCTGGAGATCGACGGCGGCATCAACAAGGATAACGTCCAGGAGGTCGTCGCCTCCGGCATCCGCGCCCTGGTGGCAGGGTCTGCCGTCTTCAAGGGCGACCGCGCGGCCAATGTGACCGAGCTTCGCCAGGCAGGGGAGCGCGGCCTCGGCAAGTCCGCCTAGACGCCATTTCGCCACTTGGGGGACAGTCCCCACGTAGCACTTTGCCACGACAGGGGCTGCCCCCAAGTGGCACACACCCGTATAGTCTTTCCACCGCCGCCTCGCCTGCCGCGGGGCGGTTTTCAAGAACAAGGTTTGGAGCCAAATCCGTGCGTCACATCTATCTGGACTACGCTGCCTCTGCGCCACTGCGCGAGCTTGCCCGCGAGGCCGAGGAGGCCTACGAGCAGAGCGAGATCGCGGGAGCCAACCCAAACTCCCTGCACACCCTGGGCCGCCAGGCCGCCCGTGCCCTGGACGGGGCCCGCAGGGACATAGTCCGTTCCCTTGGCGGCGGCTTTCGCCCCCAGGACCTGGCCTTCACCTCGGGCGGCACCGAGTCCAACAACCTGGCCCTCCATGGCCTGGCTGCTGGCGCCCAGGAGCGCGATCGAAAGCGCAACCGCATCGTGATCTCGGCCATCGAGCACGACTCGGAGCTGGACGTGGCCCCCTCCCTACGCGCGGAGGGCTTTGCCGTCGACCTGGTCCGCCCAAACCGAGCGGGCATCATCACCCCTGATGCCCTGGAGGCCCTTATTGGTTCCGACGTCGCCCTGGTCTCCGTCATGTCCGCCAACAACGAGACGGGCATGGTCCAACCCATTGCCGACTTGGCAAAGGTTGCCCACCAGGCGGGGGCGCTCTTCCACACGGACGCAGCCCAGGCCGCCTGGCGCATCCCCCTGGCAGATGCCTTGACCCAGGTAGACGCCGTCTCCCTGGCCGCACACAAGATTGGCGGCCCCGTGGGCATTGGCGCCCTGATCGTCCGCGGCAGGACCCCCTTGCGCCCCATGACCTTCGGCGGTGGACAGGAGAACGGTCGCAGGCCCGGCACTCAGGACGTTCGCAGCGCCCTCGCCTTTGCTGCCGCGGCAAAGTTCTGCGCCTCTTCCCTGGAAGAGACCCGTTCCACCGTGGCAGCACGAGCCCAGGGACTCTACGAGCTCCTCTGCGCAAATGGCACGGGCATCGAACCCACGACCAGCGCCCAGATGGGGAACGACCGCCTGCCCGGAATCGTGTCGGTCATGACGCGACGCCTTGACTCCGAGAGCCTGGTCCTTAAGCTCGATCAGGCTGGCTTTGAGGTCTCGGCGGGCTCTGCCTGCTCCTCGGCCTCGCTTGACGCCAGCCACGTCCTGCTGGCCATGGGCATCTCGCGCGACATCGCCCTGGGCTCTCTGCGCGTCTCTTTCGACGAGCGCGTAGCCCAGGAGGACCTCGATGCCTTTGGCCAGGCCCTCCTTCAGATCGTTTCAGAAAGCAAGCACTAAGGGGCCCAAAGCCTCTGGAACATCCTTCCACCACCATTCAAAGGGAGAAACACCATGCAAGACTACGAGGCCCTCCTCAAGCTCCAGGACATCGACCTGGAACTCATGCGCATCAACTCCAAGCTCAAGGCCATGCCCCAGCAAAAGAAGCTCGCCGCCGTCGAGATGTCCAAGAAGAAGCTCCAGAGAGACATGACCAAGGTCCTGGGCCAGCGCAAGGATGCCCAGATGGACCTGGACCAGAACGAGGCCGAACGTCTTCACCTCTTGGACGTCCAGAGAGACATTCGCGCCCAGGCCCAGGCCGAGAACGATCATCGTCACATGGCAGACTACGAGAATTCCCTTTCCACCCTGGCAAAGAAGATCGAGAAGTGCGAGCACCTCCGCGGTCAGTTGGAAGAGAACCTGGCCACTATCCAGAAGGCCGAGGCCAACGCCCATGCCCTGATGGACCGCATCGATCAGGAAGAGGCAGCCATCAAGCAGTCCCTCCAGGAGGACTCAGCCGACCTGATGAAGCACGTCGCCGAGCTGGCTCGCGACCGAAAGCGCATGCTGAGCTTCCTGGACGAAAAGACCCAGGCAGACTACGACAAGGCCTTCAAGCGCTTCCACGGACTCGCCGTCGAGCGACTGCAGGTGAGGACCAAGGGCAAGATCGACGAGTGGGTGCCCAGCGTCTGCCGCGTCTCCCTCCAGTCCAGCCAGAGGGCCGACCTGGTCCGCAAGGGAAGCATCACCAGCTGCCCCTATTGCCACCGCATGCTCGTCACCAAGGAGGACTAGGGATGAGCGCTCCCCAGAATCCTAGCTACACCGTCGTCCTTGCCGTCACGGGCGGAATCGCGGTCTACAAGGCCTGCGAGGTCCTGCGCGGGCTCCAGAAGGCCAACTGCGACGTCTGGGTAGTCATGAGCGAGGACGCCACCCGCTTTGTGGGTACGCCCACCTTCGAGGCCCTGTCCGGCCATCCCGTGGTGACCAGCCTCTATGACATGCCGGGAGATCCCATTCCCCACATCGACCTGGCCGATAGGGCAGACCTCTGCCTGGTCGTTCCCGCCACCGCAAACGTCATGGCAAAGATGGCACACGGCATAGCAGACGACGCCCTGTCCACGACCCTCTTGGCCATGCACAGCCCCGTCGTTCTGGCTCCCGCCATGAACGTCCACATGTGGCAGAACCCCGCAACACAGGCAAACCTAGCCACCTTGAGGAGCCGCGGCGTTTACATCGTGGACCCCACAAGCGGCCTTCTAGCCTGTGGTGATGTGGGGGAGGGCAAGCTCGCAACCGTGGATGACATCGTCAGCTCCGCCCTCCACCTCCTCAATGAGACAAAGGGGACGGAGCACTTTGTCTCAGAGACAATAGGGACAGAGCCCCCTGCCGACCCGACTGCGACCGTGACGCCCTCATGCGCCGGTATCCCCACGCAGACTGCCCCGGTCCATGACCTCGCCGGCCGTCGCATCGTGATCACCGCCGGCCCCACCCATGAGGCCATCGACCCCGTCCGCTACATCGCAAACGCCTCCACGGGAAAGATGGGCTACACCATCGCCGCCGAGGCTGCCCGTCGCGGCGCCAAGGTCACCCTGGTCTCTGGCCCCACAGCCTTACGCACGCCCGCTGGCGTCCTCCGCGTGGACGTGGTTTCCGCCGCCCAGATGCACGACGCCACCGTCGCCGCATTCGCGGATGCAGACTGCGCCATCTGCTCGGCCGCCGTGGCCGACTACACCCCCGCCCATCCTGCCGACCACAAGCTCAAGAAGAACCGCGAGCACCTGGACACGATAGAGCTCGTGGAGACCACCGACATCCTGGCCGAGCTGGGTTCCACCAAGGGTGCCCGTACCGTCGTAGGCTTTGCCGCCGAGACCAACGACCTTATCGCCAACGCCCAGTCCAAGCTGGTCCTCAAGCATGCCGACATGATCGTTGCCAACGACGTCTCCCGCAAGGACTCCACCTTTGGCGCGGACACAAGCAGAATCGCCCTGGTCACGTCCGAGGGCGTGGAGCAGTTCGAGACCATGCCTCTGCCCCAGGTGGCCGCGACGATCCTGGACCACCTCCCCCGTATGCGTCGCAGGGGGTAGCCCCTTTCGACATAAAATGTGTCGCAGGGCTACCCCTGCGACAAGCACCCGCGACACGCAACCACCAACGCAAAAGAAAGGAAGCACAAGCCCTTGGGAATCCTCATTGGCCTGGAGAAGGTATCACACGAATGGCCTGGCAAGCAGGTCCTGACCGAGCAGACCATCGGCGTCAACGAAGGTGACCGCATCGGAATCGTGGGTCGCAACGGTGACGGCAAGTCCACCCTCCTGGACCTTATCGCCCACAGCATCGAGCCCGACTCCGGCACCATCACCTACCGCAACGGCATCACCGTGGGATTTCTGGGCCAGTCCGACCACCTGGACGACGAGGACACGGTCATCCATGCCGTAGTGGGCGACATTCCCGAGTACGAGTGGGCCTCCGACGCCCACGTCCGCCAGATCCTGGACGAGCTCCTGGGAGACGTGGACCGCCAGGCCCACATCAAGGAGCTCTCGGGTGGTCAGCGCCGTCGCTGCGACCTGGCTCGTGTCCTCATGGGCTCCTGGGACGTCCTCATCATGGACGAGCCCACCAATCACCTGGACGTCCAAGCCATCACCTGGCTGGCCGAGCACCTCAAGCGCCGCTGGCAGCCCGGCCAGGGAGCTCTTCTGGTCGTTACGCACGACCGCTGGTTCCTGGACGAGGTCTGCGAGCACATGTGGGAGGTCCACGACGGCGTGATCGACCCCTTCGAGGGCGGCTACTCCGCCTACATCCAGCAGCGCGTCGAGCGCCAGCGCCAGGCTGCCGTGATGGAGGAGCGCAGGCAGAACGTCCTGCGCAAGGAGCTCAACTGGCTGGCCCACGGTGCGAAGGCACGCTCCTCGAAGCCAAAGTTCCGCATCGAGGCGGCCCGCGCCCTCATTGCAAACGACCCGCCCCTCCGCAACGAGATCGAGCTCAAGCGCCTGGCCGTCGGCCGTCTGGGCAAGCGCGTCATAGAGATGAAGAACGTCACTGCCGCCTACGGCGACACGACGATACTGGAGGGCATCGACTGGCTGATCGGCCCAGGCGAGCGCATCGGCATCCTGGGCGAGAACGGCGCCGGCAAGTCCACCCTTCTGCAGCTCATGACCGGAAAGTTCCTGCCAAAGACCGGCTTCGTAAAGATCGGCAAGTCCGTGAAGTTCGGGATCCTCTCCCAGAACCTGGACTTCGTCCACCAGCACGACGACTGGCGGATGAGCGAGCTCGTCGCCTCCTTCAAGAACTACGTGATGCTGGACGGCAAGCTCACCTCGGCCGAGCAGCTCCTGGAGCGCCTGGGCTTCGAGCGCCGCGAGTGGCCCACCTTCATCAAGGACCTCTCGGGCGGTCAGCTCCGCCGCCTGGCCATCATGTGCGTCCTTTTGGATGAGCCCAACGTCCTGGTCCTGGACGAACCCGGCAACGACCTGGACACCGACATGCTGGCCATCCTGGAGGACCTCCTGGACACCTGGCCTGGCAACCTCATCCTGGTGACCCACGACCGCTACCTCATGGAGCGCGTCACCGATGACCAGTACGCCATCCTGGGCACCCGCCTGCGCCATGTGCCTGGCGGGGTCGACGAGTACCTGCAGCTCCTGGACCAGCAGAGGCGCCAGGCAAGCGCAGGGGAGACCAGCAACATTTCCGCATCCCAGGGCAGCCCTCTGGTCCAGGCCTCAGCAGCTGAGAAAGAGCCAGTCGCAGCCAGCTCCCAGCTCTCCAACAAGGAACGTCGCGAGCTCAAGAAGCGCTACGACGCCCTGGAGCGCAAGCTGGGCAAGCTCGAGGGAGAGCCCGACCGTCTGCGCACCGAGATGGCCTCCATCGACCCCACGGACTTCCAGGCCCTCACTGATGCCCAGGCCCACATCCAGGAGGTCGAGGACCAGATCTCCCAGCTAGAGGACGAGTGGCTGGAGCTGGGCGAGCGCCTCTCCTAGCGCAGCCCAATCGACCGGACAAGCCATACGCTGAGCCTAAGGCCACCCCGGCCGCCCATAGCCTCAGCGTATGGGAAAGCCTCCGTAAATGTATTGGTGTCCGCCTCGCCTCGGTGGAATAATCGTACGCGAACAAAATCACATCGTTCGTCGATTGGCCCCTCTACATGCGCAAGCTTCTTCGCCGCTTCCTCGCTCCCTATAGGGCAAAGATAATCTTTGGCATTTCCTGCAAGATCGTCGAGGTCATATTCGACCTCGTCACGCCGCTGATCGTCGCCTCCATGATCGATGTCGGCGTGGGTGGCAGGGACACCAGCTACGTCATTCGCTCCGGCCTGACCCTGGTCCTCTTCGCCGCCGTCGGCTACAGTTTCACCCTGATATGCCAAAAGATGGCAGCCCTCGTGGCCCAGGGCGCGGGCACCGACATGCGAAACGCCCTCATGGACAAAGTCATGTTCTTTTCCGCTGCAGAGATGGACCGTTTCGGTGCGCCCTCCCTGGTCACACGTACCACCAATGACGTGAACCAGGTCCAAGTGGCCATTGCCATGGGCATACGCCAGCTCATACGCTTCCCCTTCATCGCGCTCGGCTCGGTCATAGCCGCCTGCCTCATCGACCTCAAGCTCGGGGTCGTCTTTCTGGTCTGCGTCCCGGCCATCACGGCCGTATTTTCGTTTGTGACCTCGAGGTCCATTCCCTTCTTCCGCTCCATGCAGGAAAAGCTCGACCAGGTGAGCAACATCACGCGCGAGGCGCTTTCGGGCGTCCGCGTTATCCGTGCCTTCCGTCGCGAACAGTGCGAGGAGGCACGATTCGACAAGGCCTCGGACGAGCTGACCAGCATCGCCATCGACGTGGGAAGGTACTCGGCCCTACTTTCGCCCATGACCTTCCTTGTGATGAACCTGGGCATCGTGGCCATTCTCTGGTCCGGGGCCCTTCGCATCGATGTCGGAGGTCTCTCTCAGGGACAGGTCATGGCCTTCGTGAACTACATGAGCCAGACCCTCATCGCCATCGTGTACGTGGCCAACCTGGCCATCCTCTTCAATCGCGGCACCGCATCAGGCCAGCGCATCCTGGAGGTCCTGGAGACGACGCCCACGGTCACGGACGAAGAGAACATGCCCCTTCTCCTCGCAAAAGACGCGCCTGCCCTAGAGCTCAACAATGTCTCCTTCAGCTACGAGGGGGCATCCCTGCCCTCGCTGGAGGGGGTCAGTCTGACCCTGCTCCAAGGGCAGACCCTGGGAATCATAGGCGGCACCGGTTCTGGCAAGTCCACCCTGGCAAAGCTGCTGCCCCGCCTCTATGACGCCAGCAGGGGAGAGGTCAAGGTCCTTGGCCACGACGTGCGCGACTATCCCTTCGAGCAGCTCCGCAGCCTCGTCTCCCTGGTTCCCCAGAAGGCCTCCCTGGTCACGGGTACCATCCGTTCCAATCTGACCTGGCGCGACCCAACCGCCGCGGACGAGGACCTCTGGAAGGCCCTCGACCTGGCCCAGGCATCTGAGTTCGTCTCGAAGAAGACCGGTCTTCTGGACGAGCCAGTCGAGGCTGGGGGAAAGAACTTCTCTGGTGGTCAGCGCCAACGCCTGACCATTGCCCGAGCCCTGGTAAAGACCCCCGCTCTGATAGTGCTGGACGACTCCGCCTCGGCCCTGGACTTCAAGACCGACGCCCGCCTCCGCCGAGCCCTGCACGGCTTGAGGGGCAGCATGACTTCGGTCATCATCTCGCAGCGCGTCTCAGCCGTGATGCAGGCAGACCTTATCCTGGTCCTTGACCATGGCTCCATGGTTGGCCTGGGAAGTCACCAGGACCTTCTGAAGACCTGTCCGCTCTACCAAGAAATTTGTCTTTCACAGCTTTCGCCCGAGGAGCTGTCGGCATAATGACCAATCCCTACGCAGCATCGGCATCCGCATCAGCGGTTACCTCAAACATTCGCGGAGCAGCTACGGAAGCTGACTCAGTCGGCCGACCCGACGGCTCCTTCGACCAGATTCTGGAGCCCAGCAAGCTCAGCACCAGTCAGGTCCTCTCCAGGGCCATGGGCTATGTAAGGCCTCATCTGGCAATGCTTGTCGTCGCCTTCATTACGGCGGCCCTCTCGGTCTTCCTCCAGCTCTACGCACCCATCCTCATCGGTCGTGCCATCGACTGCATGATTGGCGCCGGAAAGGTGGACTTTCAGGGGCTTCTTCCACTGCTCCAGGAGCTTGCCATCGTGGTCATAGGCGCCGCCGCCAGCCAGTGGATTTCCCTCTACTGGACGAATCGGCTTGCCTACCTGGCCTCCCGCGACCTCCGCAACGAGGCCTACGGACGCTTCAACGTCCTGTCCCTCTCCTTTGTGGACTCTCATTCCCATGGCGATCTGATGTCCCGTGTGATCAACGACGTGGATGCCGTCGGGCAGGGCCTCCTCCAGGGATTCACCCAGCTCCTCAACGGTGTGATGACCATAGTGGTCACGATCGTCTTCATGCTGTCCATCTCCGTCCCCGTCGCCCTGGTGGTCCTGGTCCTCACCCCTGCCTCCATCCTCGTTTCCACGCAGATTGCCCGTCATTCGGCGCAGAGCTTTTCGGACCAGCAGGCCATACAGGGAGAGCTTGGCGGCTATGCGGACGAGATGATGGCCAGCCAGGAGCTCGTCTCTGTCTTTGCCCAGGAGGATCTGGTCAAGGAAGGCTTTCGCCAGATCAACCAGCGACTCTATGTGGCGGGGGAGAGGGCTCAGTTCGTCTCCTCGCTCACTAACCCCTCAACCCGCCTGGTCAACAACATCACCTATGCGACGGTTGCCGTCGTGGGCTGCGCCTGTGTGATCGGCGGCTGGCCATCAGTCCTGACCATCGGCCAGGTCCAGTCCTTCCTCTCCTACACCAACCAATACATGAAGCCCTTCAACGAGATCTCCTCCGTGGTCACCCAAGTCCAGGCCGCCTTCGCATCGGCTCGTAGGCTCTTCGCCCTGCTGGATGCCCCGACGGAGGAAGCTGACCCAGCGGATGCCCAGGAACTTCCTGCACCACAGGGCCAGTTGGATCTGAGCCACGTGTGCTTCTCCTATACAAAGGACAAGCCCCTGCTGCAGGACATCAACCTCCACATCAAGCCAGGCCAGCGCTATGCCCTGGTGGGACCCACCGGCTGCGGAAAGACGACCCTGATCAACCTCCTCCTACGCTTCTACGAGGTGGACGGGGGTACCATCGAGCTCGACGGGGTCGACACAAGGCGGCTGACGCGACAAAGTCTGCGCTCGGCCTTTGGCATGGTCCTCCAGGACACCTGGCTCTTTGAGGGGACGATTCGTGACAACATCCGCTACGGCGTACCTGACGCCACTGACGCTCAGGTGGAGGAGGCGGCAAAGAGAGCCCACGCCCACAAGTTCATCATCCAGCTGCCCAAGGGCTACGATACCGTGGTTGGCGGGCCCAGTGACCTTCTCTCCGCTGGACAGCGCCAGCTCCTCTGCATAGCCCGCGTCATGCTCCAGGACCCGGCGGTCCTCTTGCTCGACGAGGCCACAAGCTCCATCGACACCCGAACCGAGCTCCAAGTCCAGGACGCCTTTGACCGCATGATGGAGGGCAGGACCTCCCTGGTCGTGGCCCACAGGCTCTCCACCATCAAGGGAGCGGACTGCATCGTTGTCATGAAGGACGGCAAGGTCATCGAGACCGGCAGCCACGAGGGGCTCCTTGCCAAGGGTGGCTTTTACGCCGACCTCTACAAGTCCCAGTTCGCCAGAGACGTGTGACGAAGGGGGTAGCCCCCTGCGACACACCTGCTATACAACCGCTAAATACCCTCAGCGGGGATGGTCAATGAGGGCCGCCTGGTAGCCAGCGCCAAAGCCGTTGTCGATGTTGACCACGCTGACCCCGCTAGCGCAGGAGTTCAGCATGGCAAGAAGGGCCGCCACCCCACCAAAGGAGGCCCCGTAGCCCACGCTGGTGGGGCAAGCTATCACGGGACAGGCGGCAAGACCACCCACAACGCTAGCCAGGGCACCCTCCATGCCGGCAATGGCAACGATGGCTGTGGCGTTTTGAATCTCCTCCACATGGGCCAGGAGCCTATGAATCCCCGCTACGCCCACGTCGTAGAGTCTAACGACCCTGCTTCCCATCATCCGAGCCGTCAGGGCGGCCTCCTCTGCGCAGTAGAGGTCGCTCGTGCCCGCGCAGCAGATGGCCACGTAGCCATTACCCGTTACGGGAGGAAGGCCGCCCAGCAGGGCAAGGCGAGCGTCAGGATGGTACTCGAAGGGCAGACCCGCGTGGTCGCCCTCGGCAAGGTGGGCCTCCAGAGCATAGGCCTTGGCCTCGTCGACGCGTGTGACGAGGATGCGTTCCTCCCCACCGTCCAGGAGGGCGTCCACTATGGCGCAAATCTGCTCGGCGCTCTTGCCGGCACCATAGATGACCTCGCTTACCCCCTGTCGGACCCCACGTTGGAGGTCTGGCTTTGCAAAGCCAAGGTCGACGAAGCCCTCGAGCTCGCCCGACGCAACACGCGCCGTGGCCTCGGCAGGCGCGACCTCGCCCCTTGCGACTCCTTCGAACAGTTCCTGAAGCTCCGACCTCTCCATAGCCATCTCCCGCCAGCACCACTTGGGGGCTACCCTCAAGCGGATCAATCGCAAAGCAAGTTACATCCTAGCTGACTCATTGGGCACCGGAGCCCCACAGGCAACCCAAGCGCTATCATCTTTGCAGACATCATTTCGCGGCAAAGGAGTCGGCATGGGAAAGACCCTCTACCTTCAGTGTGACAGTGGCATCAGCGGCGATATGGTCGTAGGTGCCCTCATCGACCTGGGTGCAAACGAGGATGGCCTCCGCCGCGCCCTCGACAGTCTGCATCTGGGTGGCTACCAGGTCAAAGTCTCCCGCAAACTCGTGAGCGGCCTGGACTGCTGCGACTTCGACGTCCTCCTGGACGAGGCCCATCACTCCCATGACCACGACATGGCCTATCTCTACGACCACTTGGACGATGCCGCGGAGTCCCACGACCACGACCACCATCATCACGACCACGGGCATGATCATCACGATCAGGTGGGCCATCATCACCATCACGAGCACCGTACCTACGCCGACATCCTCCAGATCCTAGACGCCGCCGACCTTGCGCCCCGTGCCCGCAAGCTAGCCAAGCGCATCTTTGCCATCGTTGCCGAAGCCGAGAGCAAGGCCCATGGCGTCCCCGTAGAGGACGTCCACTTCCACGAAGTCGGTGCCGTCGACTCCATTGTGGACGTGGTTTCGGCAGCCTACTGCCTTGATGACCTGGACGTCAACGACTGTGTGGTCTCGCCATTGGCAGAGGGAGAGGGCCGCGTCCGTTGCGCACACGGAGTCCTGCCAGTACCCGTTCCCGCGGTCGCAAACATTGTCTCAGCTCACGACCTTGTCCTGAGCCACCTGCACAGACAGGGCGAGTTCGTCACCCCCACGGGCGCCGCCATCGCCGCCGCCATTCGAACGACCGACGAACTGCCGGCCAGCTACCGCATCAAGGCAGTGGGCACTGGCTCGGGCAAGAGGGACTACCAGCCCGTCAGCACCGTCCGCGCCATGGTCATAGAGCCCGCAGAGTCACACCCCCAAGCCACGAAGGACCACGCCAGCTCAAAAGCCGAGTCTGGCCTCTACAAACTCGAGACCGAGATGGACGACGTCACCGGTGAGGCCCTCGGCCACGTTATGGACCTTCTCTTTCAGGAAGGAGCTCGCGAGGCCCACTACCTGCCCGTATTCATGAAGAAGGGCCGTCCCGGCTACCAGGTCCAGGTCCTTTGCGATGCTGGCCGAATCGATGCCATAGAGCGCGTTCTATTCATGGATACCACGACCATAGGCATCCGCCGCGTCCAGGTGGACAGGACGGCCCTGCCCAGACGCGAGCAGGACGTCCAGACCCAGATCGGACCCTCCCGCGTAAAGGTCGCCACCCTTCCCACAGGTCAAAAGCGCGCCTACCCGGAGTATGAGGCGGTCTCGTCCCTGGCCAGGCAGGCCGGCGTCTCCTACCAGGATGCCTTTCGTGCCACCATGGAAGCTGCTACCGAATAGCTCACGAGCACAAGCGAAGCTCGCGAAGGCCGAATGCAATCAAAAACCGAAAGGCCCGCGTCCCCGCGGGCCTTCTTCCTTACTTGTCCTTGAGCACGGCATTCATCGATCCCGACTTGAACCCGTCCAGGTCCACCGTCACGTAGGTGAATCCCAGCTCGTGCAGGCGCTCGCTCACCCGACCACGAATCTCCGGTGAGGCCAGACGGGCGACCTCGCCAGCTTCGACCTCGATTCTGGCCACGTTCTCGTGAACGCGGACCCTGCACTGGCCAAAGCCCAGGTCGCGCAGGAAGTCCTCGGCATGGTCGATGGCCTCGAGTTTCTCCACCGTGATCTTGTGCCAGTAGGGAAAGCGCGAGGACAGGCAGGCCGCCGCCGGCTTGTCCCAGGTCTTGAGTCCCAGCATGTGACTGATATCGCGGATGTCCTGCTTGTGAAGGCCCGCCTGACGCAAGGGGCTGGCCGCATGGACCTCGGCCACTGCCTGGAGGCCAGGCCTGTAGTCGCCCTCGTCGTCCAGGTTCGACCCCTCGGCAAGGTGCTCTATTCCACGCTCCCTGCAGGCATCTCCCATACGGGAAAAGAGCTCCTTCTTGCACAGGTAGCATCGGTTGGTGGGGTTGTCGGCAAAGCCCGGAATCTCCAGCTCGTCGTAATGGAGGAGGACCTGCTCTATGCCCTCTGCGCGGCAGAACTCCTGGGTGGCAAGGACATCCTGGTGAGGGGTCGTGTGGGTCTGTGCGGTCATGGCGACCATCTTGTCACCCAGGCTGTCATGGGCAACCTTTGCCAGTAGGGTAGAGTCCACACCGCCCGAAAGAGCAACCGCTACGGAGCCTAGACCAAGCAGAATCTCCCTCAGGTCGGACAGCTTCTGGTCCACGCTGCGCTTGTCTGTCGCTGCCTCTGTCTGCGTCATAGTGGCACCTCACTTGCTAAAGAAAAAGGCCACGCAATGTGCGTGACCTGCTAATTCATGGTCGGGTGGACTGGATTCGAACCAGCGACCCCTTGACCCCCAGTCAAGTGCGCTACCAAGCTGCGCCACCACCCGAGATGTGTGCGTTTCTCAACGCGAGAAGCAACTCTACCACAACGTTTCGGACACAACAAGCTAAATTCATCATTTAGCTGAAGCCGAAGCATCTCGATAACCCGTGCCCCTTCAAACTGGCACGGATTTCACCACTAGGCCTGCTTGGAGATGACGGTGTACTCGCCGGAATGAGGATTGATCACGAAGGACACGAACTCACCGGCAAAGGGATCACCGACGAAACCAGGATCGGACTCGCCGAGCTTTCCGTTCAGGTAATCAGAGAGACTGTCAGGCATGACCCTTGCGACGTTAAACATAATCGAGCTCCTTTCGGTGTTTATGATGGAGTGACTATATCAACTGAACACTGCCCTTTACGTTGTATATACAACGTCTGGCGTAAAGCACTCATTTGTGTGCGACACAGACAAGGCGAACCTGGAGGTAACCAGCATGGCAGAGCAGGGATTCTTTGAGCGTGCCTATGACGTGGTGAGGCAGATTCCAGAAGGTCGAGTCGCCACCTACGGCCAAGTCGCCCGCCTCTTGGGCGAGCCCCGCAAGGCCAGGTTCGTTGGTTTTGCCATGCATTCCAGCCCTGGCATGCGGAGCGGCGTTCCCTGCCATCGCGTCGTCTTTAAGGACGGATCGCTGGCTCCAGGCTTCGCCTTTGGCGGACCTGATGCCCAGCGGGCCTTGCTTGAGGGGGAGGGCGTGAGCTTCCTGGCCGACGGTCGAGTGAACATGAGGCAATGTCAGTGGGAGGCGGGTCTATAGATTCGTGGCACCATACGCTACGAGGCAGACCGCCTTTGTCATCAATAAAGAAAAATTGCCGCTGGCCCAAGGGGGGTTGGCCAGCGGCAAAGCCCATCGAATGGTCGGGGAGAGGTTCCAACACTATTCCGGGCAACGTAAAAACTTCTTTCGCATCCGGAACAGCCTTCCATAACCTTTGCCGCTCCGTTTGCTGACATGAGTATACTACGGTTAACTCTAATTCCCACCTAGAAACTATGTTTTTGAAGAATCTATGTGCAAGCTAGAAGATATCCTCGTATGTTCGGATGAGACACCGTCGGGGACAGGTGTGGACAGTCACCCTCCACCATGCCAAGGCCTCCACACGTGAGCTCGCACTTTTAAGGAGAAGTGACTAAACTAGAAAAAGTTCTCAGCAGAAGGGAGTCACGCAGTCATGTCCACAGATCAACGTCCGCTCAAGAAGGTCGAAGAATCCAAGTCCGAGACCATGCGCGTCGTTATGCACGCTGACGCCAACGCCCAAGGTCGCATCTTTGGCGGACGCCTCATGGAGTGGATTGACATGGTGGGAGGCATCGCAGCCATCCGTCACTGCGGCGGGCCCGTCACCACCGCCTGCGTGGACAAGCTCAACTTCCTGGCTCCCGCCTATGTGGGTGACGTCGTCGTCATGCAGGGCAGGGTCACCTACGTGGGCAACACCTCCTGTGAGGTTCGCGTGGAAAGCCACGTGGAGAACGTAAAGACGGGCGAACGTCACCTGATCAACACTGCCTACCTCACCGAAGTCCTCATAGGAGAGGATGGCCACATCAAGCGCATTCCCTACGACATCGACCACTCCGACCCCGAGCTGGACCGCGAATGGCATGCCGCCCAGAACCGCAAGGAGCTCCGCGCTGCCCGTCGCGAGTCTGGCATCTAACCTTCGACCGTCCCGCAAGCATCAAATCATCTATATCAGACCGGATTCCTTATATATAGAAAGGCCGCCATCATGCCTGGAAAGCGTTCGAACGTCATCAGCTGGGACGAGTTCTTCATGCGCGTTGCCATCGCGGCGAGCCTGCGCAGCAAGGACCCCAACACCCAGGTGGGTGCCTGCATAGCCAGCCCAGACCACCGCATCCTATCCGTGGGTTACAATGGCACCCCCTCGGGCATCGACGACGACGCCTTCCCCTGGGCGGACGAGGACGGCGACCCCCTCCACGACAAGCACAACTACGTCATTCACGCAGAGGCAAACGCCCTGCTCAACTACCGAGGCAGTCTCCAGGACCTCCAGAAGGGCACGGTCTATGTGACCCTCTTTCCCTGCCAGGAGTGCGCAAAGATGCTCATTCAGGCAGGTATCGGCGAGGTCGTCTACCTGGACGACAAGTACCACGACACCCTGGGTGCAAAAATCTCCCGCACGGCGCTGGACACCTGTGGCGTGGCCTATCGTCAGGTGACCCTCAGCGACGCAGCGCGCGCTTAGGCGAATCGACCAGGCAGGAAGTTCTGGCTCGACATGGCTGGGCTTGCACGGACCTTACCTTTGTGTCGCCTACCTTCTATTCGTCCAAGGCATCATAGTTTTCGGGTAGGATAGTGCCCAGAAAACCGAGTTCTAGGAGTGTCGCTGTTGTCAAACGCAAGAAGCAGAGTGTCGAGGAAGGTAAAGAACCGAATCGACCCCGATGCCCTCAAGGCGCAGACCGAGGGCACGACGGAGGCTCCTCTGGGTACCTCCTCCAACCCCTCGAATCAGATCTTCACCCTTGCCAACCTCATCACCCTCTGCCGATTCATCCTGACCCTCACCTTCCTCTACCTCTTTGTCAACCACGGAAATCGCGCGGTGGCCGTGACTTGCTACGTCGTTGCTGCCGTCACCGACTTTCTGGATGGCCAAGTGGCACGACGCACCCAGACGGTCTCGTGGCTGGGAAAGATCTGCGACCCCATCATGGACCGCGTCCTCCTCTTCACGGGAGTCCTCGGCCTAGTCTGGGTGGGGGAGCTCCCCCTGTGGATTGCCTTCTTCGTTATACTGCGTGACGCCTACCTTCTGGTCGGAGCCATGATCGTCCAGCGCTACCGTAGGCGTCCCATAGACGTCATCTACGTTGGCAAGGGTGCCACGGCCTGCCTGATGGCCGGCTTTGCCGATATGCTCCTAGGCCAGCCGCAGATCCATGCCTTGGGCATCACGTCTGCCTCTTGGCTGCCGGGACTCAACAACGAATCCGCCGCCCTGGGCATCTTCATCATCTACATCGGCCTGGTCCTCTCGACCATAGCCGCCATCATCTACAGCAAGGAGGGCTTTGCCATCCGTCGCCAGGTCCTGGACTCCCAGGAAGCCGAGGCGGGAGAGGCAGTCGCACGATGAAAAAAGGCATGTCTTTCACCATTGGACAGGGCAGCAGGCACAAGCCGTTCTTTCTCTCCATACTTTCGCTCGGCCTTACGCTGGCACTGTCCCTCTTTCTGCTACCGCAGACCGCAATGGCCGAAGGTCCTCAGGTGGACGAGGCGCAGACCTACCAGATCATCGACCAGGATGGTCATGTCCTAGCCGAGAAGAACCCCGACCAGCGCATGGACCCCGCATCCATCACCAAGGTCATGACCGCCATGGTAGCCCTGGACCAAGGCAAGGATCTGGACCAGACCTATACCCTCAAGCAGCTGCCCTACCAGGCAGATGCCCAGATTGCCGGCATCAAGGAGGGAGATACCCTCACCCTGCGCCAGATCATGATGGTCATGCTGGTCTATTCCGCCAACGACGCAGCAGACAACGCGGCCATCGCCACCGTGGGCTCCACTGACGAGTTCGTCAAGAAGATGAACGAGAAGGCCCAAGAAATCGGTATGACCAACACCCACTTCATGAACACCCACGGCCTCATGGCAGAGGGTCACTATTCCACGGCAGCCGATCTGACCAAGATGGCAAAGTATGCCCTGGAGCACTATCCCTTCATCGCCCAGGCCGTACGTACCTCCTCCTACACCGTCACGATTGGCGGCGTGGAAAGGACCTACTACTCCACCGACAAGCTCATGGCCACCTATGACGGCCTGGTGGGCATAAAGACCGGAGCGGTCGAGTCTGGCTGCGCCTTCCTGGGTGCCTCCATGCGCAGCGGCGTCAGGCTCTACTCCGCCGTCCTGGGCTGCAAGACCAACGCCGGCCGTTTCGGTGACACCGCCAAGCTCATGGACTGGTCCTACGCCAACGCCTACACGCGCTCCTCCTTTACCAAGAAGCAGCTGCCCATTCGCGTTGCCAATTGGGCCCTTGGCTTTGGCCCGAAGGTCGTCATCTATAGCAACATCGACTCCACGGGACTTGTCTATCCTGGCGAGAACATCCAGTACTCCGTCAGCATCCCCAGCACGGATCTCCTGGTGGACCTCGGTGGAGGTTATGGCACAGCCGTCTGGTCCCAGGGCAAGCACAAGGTCTGTTATCAGACCTACGGGGCAAGCAAGCAGCTGGCCTACGTGCCTAACGTCTCGATCTTTGCCCTACCCCTTTTCGCCTAGCAGATTCGTCCAGCAACGACCCGCCCATCCTTGAGGCAGGTCGTTTTTCTCTTTGCATCATTAGCTTGGAGCAAAACCATGTCACAAAGCGTTCTGTATACCGAGGAGCTTGCCCTGGGGGCTAGCTTCAACGAGGGAGATGCCCTCACGGGTCCCGCCAGCTATCTGGCTACGGACGAGTCAAAGCCCTTTAAGGAGGGGGCTGCCCTCACGGACCTATCGGGCATGCTCCTCCTGGTGGGAGGCGGCAGTCCTACCCCAAGCTTCATGGGGGCAACGCTCGGTGGACGAAAGCTTCAGGTGGGGGAGTGCTCATTCGAGGTCTCGCTCCTGGGCGACGGCGCCATAGCCTCTATACCCCTGGCCGCACGCACGGGCGAGGGGGAGTTCCTGATTATGGACGCCTCCCCTCGAGCCAGCGTCCTAGGCGGCTGGCTCGACTTCATCGCAAAGGTAGAACAAGGGGGCATCAGGCCCTACGTTGGCCTGGCCCTGAAAGAGATGACCGACCGCCTGGTACCCCTGGCCCTCGCCGGTCCCGCTGCTCAGGCGGTCCTTTCGGACTACGTGCCAAAGGGTCAGAGCCTGCCCAAGAGCGGTCAGGTGGAGAACCTCGACCTGGATGGCCACATCACCTCCATCGTCATGCGACCAGACCTCCCCGGAGACCCCAACTACCTCCTGCTGGTGCCTCCAGCATACGCACGCGTCCTCTGGAGGAGCCTCCTCTCCTTCAACACGGTGACTCCCGTGGGCTACCAAGCCCACCTCTCATGGCGGGGGAGCGTCCTTCCCAGCCTGTCCAGGCTTGATGAGCTCGATAGGCTGTCCATGTTCCCAGCGGAGCTCAGTCACGACGGCCTGATACGCCTGGAGCACGACTTCATCGGAGCCCGCGGACTCTTTGGCTAGTTTAACGTCAGGCAGAAGTCAAATGATTTTCGCTCAGCAGGTAGATATTACCTGTGGACGACATGTGTTGAACAGGTTTCAACTAACGTTAAATCTCTCGTATGGGTAGCAGCTTTTGCTAAGCTACCCTTCGTTATATGAAGTCCATC
The DNA here is from genome assembly GCA_900316105.1 of uncultured Olsenella sp. Taxonomy (GTDB): domain Bacteria; phylum Actinomycetota; class Coriobacteriia; order Coriobacteriales; family Atopobiaceae; genus Olsenella_F. The sequence goes on along the minus strand of ONBR01000002.1, from coordinate 64,761 downwards.
CCACTGTCCCGCACACCTCAAAGGAGACATTCATATGCAGTTCGACTTTGACGCAAAGATTGAGGGCGATCGTTCCTCGTCTTTCAAATGGGGTTCCATGCTCGAGCATAATCCCCAGCTGGGCAACGAGATTGCGCCCCTCTCTGTTGCAGACATGGAGTTCAATACCCCTCCCGCAGTCATCGATGCCCTCCAGGACTTCCTCAAGCACCCCTTCCTGGGCTACACCCAGCCCACTCAGGAGTTCTATGACGCATGTCTGAACTGGCAGAAGAACCACCACAACTGGAATCCCACCAAGCAGATGCTGGTTACCTCCAATGGCGTGGTCCCCGCCATCTTCAATGCCGTCCGCACCCTCACCGAGCCTGGCGACGGCGTAATCATTCAGTCGCCCGTCTACTATCCCTTCAGCCTTGCAGTCGAGCAGAGCGGTCGCACGCTGGTAGATAACCCCCTCAAGGTCGTAGAGACCGAGGATGGCGGTCACCGCTACGAGATGGACTTCGATGACTTGGCACAGAAGTGCGCAGATCCTGCCAACAAGATGCTCATCCTCTGCAGCCCCCACAACCCCGTAGGCCGCGTCTGGTCGGCAGTGGAGCTCCGCCGCCTCCTGGACGCCTGCTTTGCCAACGACGTAATCATCGTCGCCGACGAGATCCACGACGACCTGATCATGCCCGGACAGAGCCACACGGCCATCATGAAGGTCGCCGACCCGTCCGAGTACGCCAAGATGGTTGTCTGCACTGCCCCCTCCAAGACCTTTAACCTTGCCGGCTGCCAGACGTCTGCCATCTACATCCCCAGCCCCGACCTGCGCAAGCGCTTCGTGGACGGCCGTACCCTCCTTGGTGACTTTGGCATGCTCAACTCCTTTGGTTACGTGGCCACCACCGCCGCCTACACACAGTGCGACGAGTGGCTGGAAGAGCTCATTCCCTACATCCAGGGCAACTACGAGCTCCTCAAGGGCTTCCTCTCCAGCTGCATGCCCGAGGTGGAGGTCTATCCCCTGGAAGGCACCTATCTGGCTTGGGTCGACTTCCGAGCCTGGGGCCTGTCCGACGAGGAGCTCGAGTCCTTCATGAAGGATGACGCCTACCTCTACCTGGACGAGGGCCACATGTTCGGCAAGGGCGGCTCCGGCTTCGAGCGCTTCAACCTTGCCTGCCCCCGCTCGGTCCTCAACGCCGCCCTGGATCGCCTGGCCATCGCCTCTCAGAAGGTCAGGAAGGGTCTCTAGGCCCTATCGATAGCTCTTTTGAACGCTGCCGGAAGGCGCCTGGCCTCGAACATCCGGGGCGGGCGCCTTTCGGCATCTGGAGTTTTGCGAATCCCTTGCCGTATGCGGACAGGCTGCCATCCCAGGCCACGAAAAGGTCACAAGGGCCTATCCTCTTATACGAGGAGATTGAAATGTCAGGCAAAGAGGGGAGAGAGGCTTGAAGTACTCGATCAACGCGCAAGGAGTACCCGAGGCACCCGGTCCCTATTCCATGGGAACGACCGCAGGCAGGCTCATCTTTACCGCAGGACAGGTGGCCCTGGACCCCCAGGACCCCAGCAGGCTGGTGGAGGGTGGCATCATTCCCCAGATGGAACGCGTCATACAGATCATCTCCCTCCTCCTGGAGGAATGCGATTGCTCCCTCACTGACGTGGCAAAGGCGACCCTCTACCTCAAGGACCTCGGTGACGCACGGCTTGCCCAAGAGGTCTTTTGCTCGCATTTCTCGCTGCCAGCACCAGCACTGTCCATCGTAGAGGTCTCTCGACTCCCAAAGGATGCGCTTGTCGAGATGGAGTGCATCGCCTGCCGCTAGTAGCGTTATCATATGAATGGAAATGGCTGACTTTGACAGGAGCGAGTTGATGGATCCAAGCAAAAAGAACAATATGGGAGCCACTGAGATCTTTCGTATGCCTCCCACAGATTCCACGTCGCCCGACCTCTTGGGCGGACATACGCCCTCTCGCCCGACCCTATCCATCGTCAAGGGGCCCCAGACCGGTTCGGTCTTCGAGCTCACCACTGACCTGGTCAGCATCGGCCGCGACCCCTCAAACTCCGTCTTTTTGAATGATATGACCGTCTCTCGCCATCACGCCTGCATAGACCTCACGGGCATTGGCTCAGGCTACGCAACCATCGAGGACCTGGGCTCGCTCAACGGCACCTGGGTCGACGGCGCCATCATCAACAAGGCAGTGCTCCGCGATGGCTCTACCGTGCAGATCGGCACCTTCCGCATGATCTTCCATACCAACCGTCGCGCTGCCAGGATCCAGGCTGAGGCTTAGCTCATGCCAGACGCAGGTTATCTGACAATCGGCAAGGTCGTAAAGAAGCTCCAGGCCCAATACCCGGACCTTTCCATCTCGAAGGTGCGCTACCTCGAGGACGAGGGGCTCTTGACGCCCTCGCGCACGCCATCGGGCTACCGTCTCTACTCCCAGTCGGACATCAGTCGCCTGGAGACCATCCTCTACCTGCAGAAGAACCGCTTCATGCCCCTGCAGGTCATCAAGGACCAGCTTGACGGAAAGAGACCAGACTCCGTTGCTGCCACGGTGGCTGCCAGCCTGGAGGAGCCGGACCAGGAGGACGACGAGATCACGTCTCGACTCCATCCCATAGCCCGCATGCCAGAGCTTCTGGGTGTCTCCGTGAGCTTCGTGCGTCAGCTCTCCGAGGTCGGCATCATCACGCTCAAGAAATCCCCTCATGGGCGTGACCTGGTTGACGGACACGACTTCAGTCTCATCCGCTATTGTAACGAGCTCCAGCACTTTGGCATCGCACCAAAGAACCTTCGTCAATACGTCACCTCAGTCAACCGCGAGAGCGCCCTCTTCGAGCAGGCCCTGGTGGTCTACACCCGCAAGGCCGGTGGGGTAGAGATGGAGCCCACGCCGGAGTCTCGCGAGCAGTTTGCCAGTGCCCTCCAGCGCATCCTCGTCTTGACTGGACAGGTTCACGACACCCTGCTCAAGAGACAGATAAAGAAGACGTTCTCGCAGATGGACGAGTAGAATGTTCACTGCGTGGCTCGCGCGCATACCTTGCGCGCGATTTGCTTTTCCAAGTACGGCACAGAAAGGAAGCCTCCATGCCCAGCAAAGACCTTGAGAGCTACATCGTCGACATTCCCGACTATCCCGAGCCTGGCGTCATCTTCAAGGACATCACGCCCCTGATTGCCTCCGGTCAGGGTCTAAAGGATGCCGTCGACCAGATTGCCGACCACTTCAAGGATGCTGGCATCACCAAGGTCATGGGCGCAGAGGCCCGTGGCTTCCTCATTGGCGCTCCCGTCGCCTACAGTCTGGGCGCCGGCTTCGTTCCCGCACGCAAGCCCGGCAAGCTCCCCCGTGCCGTCTACACCGAGTCCTACTCGCTGGAGTACGGTACCGATGAGCTCCAGATTCACCAGGACGCCCTTACCAAGGAGGACAAGGTCCTGATCGTGGACGACCTCGTTGCCACGGGCGGCACCGCCATCGCCACGGCAAAGCTTGCCGAGCATGCCGGGGCCCAGGTCATGGGCTTCTCCTTCATACTGGAGCTCACCTACCTGGACCCCCTTCCCACCATCGCCAAGGAGTACCCGCAGGAGGTCTACACCCTCATTCAGGTCAAGTAGCTAAGCTACCTGGCGCTCGCGCGATAGCGTTATCATCAGAAGGGGAGTGGCCCAAGCCGCTCCCCTTGTTTTTTCTTTGTCACACGTTTGGACCAACACGGGGTCGGTCGCTACGACGGTCCAGAGAAGGGGATTCTCATATGCCACATGCGGGAGCCACGGGACAGGTGCGCAGGCGCTTCTCGCGACGCCTTCAAATAGACATGGTCTGGGAGGGGGCCCTGGTCGGCCTCGTCTCGGGCGGCATAGTAACGCTCTACAGACTCTGCCTGACAAAGTCGGAGGGCTTCCTGCGTTGGCTCCTCTTCAAGGCCCACCAGCTGCCTTGGGCCCTCGTGGGCTTCATAGCCCTTCTGGTGGCCTCCTGCGTCATCGTGGCAAAACTGGTGGACTGGGAGCCCTATACCCAGGGCTCGGGCATCCCGCAGGTGGACGCAGAGGTCATGGGCCGCATCGACATGCCTTGGCACCGCGTACTTCTGGCAAAGTTCACCGAGGGTTCGCTGCTCACCCTGTCTGGCCTTTCCCTGGGCCGCGAGGGACCATCGATCCAGCTGGGCGGCATGGGAGGCAAGGCCGTCTCAAAGCTCCTCAAGCGCGGGCGAGGCGAGGAAAGGCTTCTGATCACCTGCGGAGCCGCTGCTGGCATGTCTACGGCCTTTGGAGCGCCTCTGACAGGTACCCTCTTTGCCATTGAGGAGATTCACAAGGAGTTCACGCCATCGCTTATCGTCTCCGCCATGGCGTCTGCGGTCACCTCAGACTTCCTGGTCTCTCAGGTCCTGGGTGTCGAACCTGTCCTGCGCCTGAACTTCTTCCACGAACTTCCTCACGGCTACTACCTCTACGTGGTCCTCTTTGGCATTATCTGCGGCGTCCTGGGAGCACTCCACAACAAGGGCATGTTCGCCTGCAGCGAGAAGGTCTTTGGCCGCATGGGCAAGCTACCCTTCATGGGACGTCTGGCCATTCCCTTCGCGCTCACGGGCGTCATGGCCTTCCTGGCTCCCCAGCTCCTCTGCGGCGGTGATGCCATCGTGGACCTCCTCAAGGAACCCACTCACCTTCCCCTGCTCACCCTCCTGGGCCTCCTGGTAGGGAAGTACCTCTTTACCACGGTCTGCTTCTCCTCAGGCGCCCCTGGGGGTACGCTCTTTCCCCTCTGCGTCATGGGCATGCTCCTGGGCGCCCTCTATGGCAGTGTGCTCACCAACGCAACCGACCTTCTGACCGTCTATATGATCAACTTCATGGCCCTGGGCATAGGCGGTATCTTTGCCGCGGTCGTCAGGGCACCCATCACGGGAGTCGTCCTGGCCTTCGAGCTGACGGGCTCCATGAGCGCACTCCTTTCGGTTTCCATCGTGGCCATCATTGCCTACGTCGTGGCAAATCTCTTAGACGCCGACCCCTTCTACGAGCACCTGCTTTCTAACCTCCTGGGTGTCAGAAACATCCGTTCGAAGACGCGCGGAACGGTGGCGGGGGAGAAGTCATTCCATGCCTATACCGTCGGTGCCGGCTCAAAGGTCGAGGGAAAGACCCTAGCCGAGATCAGCTGGCCCGAGTCATCCCGCATCGTCACAATCGACCGCGCTGGCGTGGACGTCCTTCCGACGGGCACCACGAGGCTCCAAGCCCTGGACGAGATTCTGGTCATCATGAACGCCAGCGAGGAGGATGACATCCAGCCCCAGATCTGGGAGCTCTGCAAGAGCTCTCTGGCCACGTCCAGGTCACCCAGACAGTAAGGGCTGAGGTCGAAGCAAAGCAGCACTTATGGGGAGTCCAATCCCATAGGCACAGAATCGCCCGAGCCGCCAAGCGAACTCGGGCGATTTTTTCACTGCCATAGGCCCGGTTCGAATAAGCCAACATGAAGCCTAGCTTGCTCACAGAAGCTTTCCGCAAAAAAGAGGGAATTGCGGCCATGTTTGCGTTCTGTCAGTGTGCCGATACCTAAGCTTACCTGGGATTTTATCTACTTAACATAAGATATATTATCATGGTTTTATATAAATCCGCAGAAATGTGACTGTCTGACCTGTAAGCACGACTTGACAAAAGTCTACCGAAAAGGCCCGTCCCACGCATTGGCAAGACGGGCCTCTCTAAGCCGATATTTGGCGTCTGTCCTTAGCTCTCTACGGACTGACCCAGATACTCGGCCGCGCTCGTGGCCGCAATGGCTCCATCGGCAACGGCCGTTACGATCTGACGAAGGCTCTTCTGGCGGATGTCGCCAGCCACGTACAAACCAGATGTCTGAGTCTCCATGCGGTCGTTGGTAACCACGTAGCCGCGGTCATCAATCTCGACCAGGTCATGCAGGAGCTGTGCCGCGGGCATACGGCGCAGGATGACAAAGACGCCGAAGGAGCCCTTGTCGTAGGTCTCGGTGTGTTCCTCGTCAGTCGAGAGGTCCTTGAGGGTTATGGACTCCAGGAGCCCCTCTCCCCCTACCGCGGTTACTTTCGTTCGGTACTTAACTATTATCTTCTCGTTCTCGTGAATCTGCTTGGCCACGGAAGCCTGGGCGCGAAGCTTGTCGCCGCGGACGATCATGGTCACCTTGCCGGCAAACCTTGTCAGAAAGACCGCCTCCTCCGCGGCGGAATTCCCGTCACCGATCACGTAGACCTGCTTGCCCCTATAGAACATGGCGTCGCATGTTGCGCAGTAGGATACGCCATGACCAGCAAAGTCGGTCTCCCCCACAAAGCCCGCCTTGCGCGGAGAGGCACCACCAGCGGCGATGACGGTACGAGCCTTGTAGCTTCCCTGAGCTGTAGTAAGGGTAAAGACGCCTGTCTCTGAGTCGCGCTCGAGCCTTTGAACGTCGTCCATCACGATTTGGGCACCCAGGTCCTCAGCTTGCTTGTGCATTGCGTCGGTCAAAGAAAAGCCATCAGTGTGAGGAACGCCAGGATAGTTGTCCACCTCGCTGGTCAGGATGATCTGACCGCCCAGGGATTCCTTCTCCAGGGTCACGGCATCCAAAAGAGCCCTTGCCGCGTAGATGGATGCCGAGAGACCCGCAGGTCCACCGCCGATGATGACCAGGTCCTTGATTGCGTCAGCCATGAGGATGTCCTTCCAAACGACCAGCTACCCAGCTGGAATCATTTTCCTTATATTTCGGTTGTACCCAATCTATTTGTATTCAAACACTGTCGATAAGAATACTATATGCCAAGACTAACTTTCTATTTCCGCAAGGGGAGTCGGGGGTCGAAGCCAATGATTGCCCAGGACCCCAATAGAAGCTTAGCAAAAAGGGAGGGACAAGCCCTCCCCTTCTGGGAGGCACTCGGTCTCCCCTATTTTGCTTTTCAGCTCAAATGCTAGTTCTAAGCCTTCGTATCGGCAGAGCCCTCCTGGCCCTCCCCTTCCTTTGCGGGACGGGGCAGGATGAGGTTCATGATCACGCCGATCAGGGCGGAGGTAGCCATACCGGGCAGCGTGTAAGAGCCCAGAGGTATGGCGATGCCGGACGTCTCCATGCCAACACCCAGGATGATGACCACGGAGGCAATCATGAGGTTGCGGTTCTCGTCGAAGTCAACCTTGTTGGTAACCAGCATGCGCAGGCCGTTAGAGGCAATGAGACCAAAGAGCAGGAGGCTCACACCACCCATAACGGGAACGGGGATGGTGTTGATGAAGGCGGCAAGCTTGGGGCAGAAGCCGCCAACGATCAGGGCGAAGCCCCCCGCATACCAGAAAACCTGCGTGGAGTAGACGCGCGTCACAGACATGACGCCGATGTTCTCGGCGTAGGTGGTGGTGGGAGGACCACCCAGGAAGCCGGAGATCATCGTGGAAATGCCATCACCAGCCAGGGAACGAGGCAGCATGGGACGGTAGTCCTTGCCCACGATCTCGCCGACGGCAAGCAGGTGGCCGATGTGCTCGATCACGACGACCAGGGCAACAGGCGCAATCAGGGCCACTGCGCCGAGGTCGAAGTGCGGAGTCTGGATGGGAGGAAGGCCAATCCAGGCGGCATCAGCCACGGTCTGAGTATCCACAAGGCCCAGGGGGATTGAGATGACGTAGCCCACGATGATGGCAAGGAGGATGGGCAGGGTGCCCACGATGCCTCCCATGCCCGAGAATACGACGGCCGCAATGAGGGTAATAGCCGCAACGACGGCTCCCTGGGCCACGAAAGCGTCCGTAGACGAGTTAAGCGCCATCTTGACTGCCGTTGCAGACAGGCCGACGCCGATGACGACCATGACCGAGGCCACCAGCACGGGAGGCAGAAGCCTGTCGAGCCATCCCGTACCCACGAGCTTGATGATTCCCGCCACAAGGAGAAAGACCATACCAGCAACAACCACGCCGGAAAGGGCAGTGCTTAGGCTGCCCGTAGCTGCCGTGGCGGCGATGATGGGACTGATGAAGGCAAAGGAACTGCCCAGGTAGGAGGGAATCTTGTTCTTGGTGACGAGCAGGTAGCAAATGGTACCGATGCCCGAGCACATGATGGCGACGTTGGGGCTCAGACCCGTAAGGACGGGAACCAGCACGGTGGAGCCAAACATGCTCATCATGTGCTGGATACCCAGGGGTATCGCCCTTCCGACGCTCACGCGATCATCGACACCGATGATCTCGCGTTTTGACCTTGCCATAGAACTCCAATCTCTAGCTTGGAAGGCCCACATTGGGACTTGCCACATTCCGCGCAACAGATTTCAAGGAAGCTGAGGCACGACACACAAAAAAGGAGCCTGGCTGGCTGCCAGGCTCCTTGGAACGCCAACTACTAGGACACGAGGAAATAGATCAGGAAGGCAACCGCAGCGACCCACATGAGAGGCTTGATCTTCTTCGCATTGCCGGTGGCAATGGCGACGACAATGTAGCCAAGGAAGCCAAGGCCGATGCCGGAGGAGATCGAGTAGGTCATGGGAATGCCAGCGACAATCAGGAATGCGGGCAGGCCATCCAGCATGTTGGACCAGTCGATGTCCAAGGCCTCGGACATCATCAGGAAGCCAACGTAGACCAATGCCCCGCAGGTGGCGGCGCCAGGAACGATGGCAATCAGGGGTGCAAAGAAGGCAGCCGCAATGAAGAGGATGCCGCAAAAGACAGAGGAGAAACCAGTACGACCACCGTCAGCCGCACCAGAGGTCGACTCGACAAAGGTTGTGACGGAGGAGGCGCCCAGGAAGCCACCGACGAAGGCTGCGCAGGAGTCAACGATCAGAATCTGGCGCATGTCCTCGACCTCGCCATCCTCAGTCAGGAAGTCGCCCTGCTTGGCAACGGCCAGGGCGGTGCCCATGGTGTCGAAGAAGTCAGACATCATGAGGGAGAAGGCCAAAACGAGCAAGGTCGGGGTGGTCATGACCTTGGCCATACCGATTACTCCATTGGCATCCGTCTGGAAGGGAGCGCCAAAGCCAGAGAAGTCAGGGAAGGAGACGATGCCCTGGGGCACGGCGGTGACGCCCAGAGGAATACCGCAAACGACGGCAAGGATGATGCCCAGGAGCAGGGCGCCCTTGACTTCGAGGGCAGAGAGGATGATGGTCGCGACGATGGAGATGATGCCCAGAATGAAGGTGGGGCTGGTAACCTCTCCCAGGGCAAGCAGGGTGCCACCATCGCCCGTGATGATACCTGCATTGGAGAGACCGATCATGGCGATGAAGAGGCCAAGACCAACGGAGATGCCATGACGCAGGGACACGGGAATGGCGTCCATGATGGCCTGGCGGAGGCCACAGAGAACCAGGAGCAGGATGACGACGCCCTCGAGGAAGACGACGCCCATGGCAGCATGCCAGTCACCTGCGCACACGGTGGTGGCAGCAACGGCAATCATGGAGTTGATGCCCAGGCCAGATGCCAGTGCCAAGGGACGATTTGCAAAGATGCCCATCAGGATGGTCATGACGCCGGCACCAAAGCAGGTACTGGTGATCGTGGCGGAAATGGGCACGCCTGCACTAAAGAGAATGAGCGGGTTCAGCGCGATGATGTACGACATGGCCAAAAAGGTCGTCAGGCCCGCGCGCATCTCTTGTCCAGCCGAGGATCCCCTCTCGGCCATCTTGAAGAACTTTTCCATAAAATACCTACCCTCCTATTGTTTGGGGTACAAAACGGGCAGGGGACTGCCCCTTTGAGCCAATGAATCTGGCTCCCCTATCAAACGGCGAAGTTAAACGCCACTTGAACCAAAACCGCCAGCGCCGCGATCAGTCTCATCAAGCTCAGAAACCTCCTGGAGCTGGACGACGGGCACGCGCTGGATGACAAGCTGGGCGATACGCTCGCCCTTGCTGATGTGGATATCATTCTGTGGATCAAGGTTGATGGCGCAGACCTTAAGCTCGCCACGATAATGGGCGTCAATGAGACCAGGGGTATTGGCCATGGAAAGGCCCTCGCGAAGGGCCAAACCGCTCCTGGGCTGGACAAAGCCAGCGTAGCCCTCGGGAATGGCGATGGCCAGACCAGTGGCAACGAGACGACGTTCAAAGGGCTTGAGTACAAGGTCCTCATTTGCCCGTAGGTCAAGGCCTGCGTCGCCTGAATAGGCATAGCTGGGAAGCTCTACGGAATCATCCAGGCGCTTTATGGGAAGGGTGATGTGATCTATCTCAGTCACCGTTTGCAAGACTACGCAGCTCCTCACTAAACTCGTCTACATCCTTGAAGTCACGATACACAGAGGCAAAGCGCACATAGGCAACCTTGTCAATGTCAATGAGCCGCTGCAAGACCATCTTTCCCAAATCCTGGGAATCGACCTCGGAGAGGCCGTTGTCCCTCAGCTCGCTGATGATGTCATCGATCAGGCGGTTCAGCGTCTCAACGGGAATATCGCGCTTGATGGCAGCCATCATAAGGCCACGCATTATCTTTTGGCGTTCGAAGGCCTCCTTGTGACCGTCCTTCTTGATCACCATAAGGGGGGTCTCCTCGCGACGCTCGTAGGTCGTGAAGCGAGTGCCACAGCGCACGCACTCGCGACGACGTCTGATGGCGTCATTGGTATCTGAAGGGCGAGAATCTACTACCTTTGACTCCTCGCAACCACATTTTGGGCAGCGCATAGCATCCTTTCACCGAAATTATCCAGTGAAAAGTTACCACATATACACCAAATGTGCATAGCTGAAACCTGACGGCATCAAAGAAGTAACGCGAACTGAATTATCGGGCGCTACCAGGCACCGTAAGGGTCTGTCCCACGGCAAGATGACCAGCGTCAACGGCATTGTGCTGCTCAATCCAGGAGACCACATCATCGGTACTGACACCAGAGACCGAATGCTTGGTGGCCAAAGACCAGATGGTATCCCCGCTCTGCACCACGACCTCCTCGCTACCAGCGGAGTCCAGGGCATCGGCTACGGCATGAGCGGAGACCACGCTGGCCACGAAGGTCAAGCAAAGGGCCAGAAGGACGGTGACAACGGCAACAACGAATGCGCGGGCAGGAATATGACTTTCCGCACGGGCCGGATCAGAGGGAGACTTTGCCTCCACGTCCTGGATTCGCTTCGCCGCATCATCTCCATGGCCTCCCTCAATGAGGGTGAACTTGACGGGGTATTGGCGTTGCAAGGCAAGCGAGCCCTGAGTGGCATAGGCGGCAGCAGATGCAAAAGAGCCAGAGCGATACGTAGTCATTGTGGGTATCTCCTTCCGGATGCGATTTCTGACTCCGTTTTATCTAACGGGTGCGACAATTATTTTTGCGACGAACAGGTGTGCGTTGGAACACGCGTGCTATACTATTAAAAAGAATCACAGTGTCAAGGCTTTTGGAACAATTGTTTGATATATTTTTGTTCGGCGGGCCACCATGTCATCGGGAGGAAGCATGTCAAAGAAGAAGCTGAGCAAGAGGCAGATCTCCATCTATGAGTTCATCTGTTCGTACACGAAGGAGCATGCCTATCCTCCCTCGGTGCGTGAGATTGGAAAGGCTGTGGGTCTGGCATCCCCATCCACGGTGCACATGCACCTGAAGGTCCTCGAGGAGCAGGGTCTGATCAAGAGGGCATCCAACAAGCCCCGTACGATCGAGATCGTCCCCCAGGAGAACGCCACGATCGAGACCAAGGAGGGCCTGGTCAACGTCGTCCAGGACGCCAGTGCAAACACCATCTCGGTTCCCCTTGTCGGCCGCGTGGCAGCAGGCCTCCCCATCCTTGCAGAGCAGAACGTAGAGGAGACCCTCACCCTGCCCACCAGCATCGTGGGCGACAGCTGCTCCTTCCTGCTTAGGGTTCGTGGCACCTCAATGATCAAGAGGGGAATTCTCAATGGCGACATCATCGCCGTGCACGAGCAGCATGACGCCGTGGACGGTGACATCGTTGTTGCCCTCCTGGACGATTCCGCCACGGTAAAGACCTTCTATCGCGAGGATGACAAGATCCGCCTCCAGCCCGAGAACGACTCCATGGAGCCCATCTACGTAAAGAATCCCCACATCATGGGCAAGGTCGTCGCCCTCATCCGCTCCTTTGACTAGCGCTACAGGACGCTCGATGGCAGCCGACACCAGCGAAATGTCGAAGGCGAGCCAGCCCCAAGGGTCGCGGCTCGCCTTCGTAGACGCACTCAGGGGATTCACGGTCATCTCCATGGTGCTCTTTCACTATTGCTATGACTTGCGATACCTGGCTGGTCTTCCCCTGGGATTCTTCCAACCTCCCTACCAGGACATCTGGCGGGCTACCATCAGCTGGACCTTCCTCTTCATTGCTGGATGGATGTGCTCCTACTCCAGGAGCTTCCTCCGTCGAGCGGGCAAGTACCTCCTGGTGGCCCTAGTCATCTTTGCGGTCACCACTGTCGCCGCAGTAGACACACCGATTAACTTTGGCGTGATCTTCTGCATGGGAGCGAGCACCTTGGTCGGTGGCCTCCTAAAGAAGCTGAACGTTCTCAGGGGAAGCACCTGGCTTACGGTCCTCTTTGCGATTCTCTTCATCCTCTGCCTACCCATACCCCAGGGGCATTTTGGCATAGGGAGCCTCTCCGTAGCCGTACCCAGGACCCTGTACCAGAACCCATACCTTTCCTGGCTGGGCTTCCCGGGCCCAAGCTTCAGCTCGGGAGACTACTATCCCCTGCTCCCCTTCTGCCTCATGTACCTGGTTGGGGAAAACTTCGGCATTTGGCTCAGGAAGTCGGGTGTACCCCAGTGGATGTGGACCAGGGGAGCCGGGCCCCTTCGCATCGTAGGCCGACACTCGCTCCTCGTCTATATCGTCCACCAGCCCATCCTTCTCCTACTCAGCGGAGTGGCTCTCTAGCTGGCAGGCTGGCCCGCCTATTCCTCCGTTTGATAGGGCTTCAAGGCATCAGCAATGCGGGGAGGCACCTTGGCAGTGATGAGGAAACCTTCGGGAAGGTATTGCTCCCTGATGATTTGACTGCTCTCGTGGACCAGTTTTTGTAGGAAGCCCTTACCATAGGGGATGAGGGCGCTCATCATAACGTCGTTCTTCGAGGCCTCCTGGGCGATACGATACAAAAGGCCCCTGATGCCCATGCTCTCCAGTGAAGAAATGCAGATGGCGTCCTGGTTGGCCGCCTGAAGACGCGTAAGCTCTGCCTCGCCCAAAAGGTCGCATTTGTTGTAGACCACCACGGAGTTGATGTCAGAGGCGCCGATCTGCTTCAGTACCTCATCCACGGCCCTTAGCTCCTTGTCGCGGTTTGGGTCGGCGGCATCAGTCACCTTGAGTATCAGATCCGCCGCCTTTGCCTCCGCAAGGGTCGAATTGAAGGACTCCACCAGGGTAGTGGGCAGCTTCTGTATGAAGCCCACGGTGTCAGTCAGGGTCACCTTCCTGCCCTCGTCCAGGACCAGGGACCTGGTAGTGGGGTCCAGGGTGGCAAATAGCTCGTCCTTTGCATAGACGTCCGCATTTGTCAGCAGGTTCAAGAGGGTAGACTTGCCAGCATTGGTATAACCCACCAGAGCCACACGGTAGACGCCGGAGTCCCAGCGGGCCTTGCTCTGCACTCCCCTGCGCTTCTCCAGCTCGCCTAGCTCACGGCGTAGCCAGGATATGCGGTCGCGAATCAGGCGCCTATCCACCTCAAGCTGGCTCTCGCCCTGGCCAAACCTACTGCCAATGCCACCACGGGTCTGCTCGCCCACCAGGTGACTCCACATGCCCCTCAGGCGTGGCAGCACATACTGGAGCTGAGCCAGCTGCACCTGCAAGCGTCCCTCATGGGTCTTTGCATGCTTTCCAAAGATATCCAGAATCAGGGCCGTCCTGTCGATGACCTTAGTGGGCTCGCCAAAAATCCTCTCTAGGTTTCCCTGCTGCGAGGGGGTCAGCTCGTCGTCGAAGATGACTACGTCAGCATCAAGCTCATGCACCATCCGCACAAGCTCCTGCGCCTTGCCGGAGCCGATGAAGGTTCTGGGTACGGGCTTCTCCAGCCTCTGGGTGACCTTTGCCACCACCTCGGCGTCATCGGTATGCGTCAACCTCTCCAGCTCGGCCATGGACTGTTCGAGGGGCCACTCGGACTTGCCGAAATCGACCCCTACCAGAATGGCGCGCTCGGGTACTGGTGCCGTAGATTTTGGTTGAAACCTAGTCATCAGAACGCTCCAGACTCCTCTGTGCCAAGTCCGACAGAATGTGATCTCGCGCCTCTTCGATGGAAAGCTGGTCCAGGTCCAAAGAATGCGCTCGACCGTCTCGCCTCAACCAGGAGAGCTGTCTCTTTGCATAGCGGCGGGAGTTTCGCTTCACCAGCTCGCGGGCCTCGTCCATGCGTGTCATTCCCCTGAGGGCAGCCACGACCTCCTTGTAGCCTATAGCCTGTGCTGCTGTCGTTTCGGGCTTCAGGAGACCACGCTCATAGAGGCCCCGTACCTCGTCCACGAGCCCCATCTGGAACATGAGGTCGACACGCCTGTCTATGCGCTCGTAAAGGACCTGACGGTCGCGCACGACAGCGTACAACAGCACTTCGTAATGGGGCTCATGGCGCTTGAGCCCCTCGTGTACCTGGGCATAGCTCTTTCCCTCGTCCAGGAGCTCCAAGGCCCTCACGACGCGACGGACATTGTTGGGATGAATGATTTCCGCGCTCCGAGGGTCCCTCTGAGCAAGGAGCTCGTGCAGGGCCACGGCGCCATACTCCTCGCCATAGGCCTCATAACGCCTTCTGGAGGGGCTCTCCTGCCTTCCCGAGGGAAAGTCCATCTGATCGATGACGGCGTCCAGGTAAAGGCCGGTTCCACCACATAGAACAGGTACGCGGCCACGTCCGAGGACAGAATCTACGCAAGCTCGGGCGTCCCTCTGAAAGAGCTTTACGGAATAGTCCCCATCCGGGTCCGCCACGTCCACCATCATGAGCTCGACGGACCTCTCCTCAGGAGGCTCCTTTGCCGTGCCGATGTCCATACCCCTGTATACCTGCATGGCATCCACGGAGACGACGGCACTATCCAGGGAACGAGCCAAGGCATCTGCCAGGGCGCTCTTTCCCGAGGCAGTGGGTCCAACTATGGCAACGACGGGCCCGGGAAGGCTCCCAGACCCGCACGATTCAGACGGTGTCACATCAGGCAGGATCAACGAGGCTCACCCTGTAGATCACCACGGAGGAACCAGGGTCGGGCGCTGTCCACCTTCACGTCACAGAGCTTACCCACAAAATCGGAGGGCTCAGACCCCTCGGGAAGGTCAAAGAGGACCGTTTGGTTCTTTGGGCTATGGCCCACCATCACGCGGTCGTTCTTCTTTGAGCTACCCTCCACCAAGGCCTCAACGGTCTTCCCAAGCTCGCCCTGGTTGTAGGCAAAGGCCTCGTCCTCAACCAGCTGGGCCAGGCGGTCAAAACGGTCTTGAATCACTGACCTGGGCGTATCGTCGGGAATCTTTGCCGCTGGAGTACCGGGACGACGTGAGTAGATGAAGGTATAAGCGGAGGAATAGCCGACCTCACGAACCAGGGACAGGGTGTCCTGGAAGTCCTCCTCGGTCTCGCCGGGGAAGCCCACGATGATGTCAGTGGAGAGGGCGATGCCAGGCACGTTCTCCTTCAGGCGGCGAGCCAGGTCCAAGTACTCCTCGCGAGTGTAGGACCTATTCATCGCCTTGAGAACACGGGTGGAGCCACTCTGAACGGCCAGGTGCAGGTGCGGCATGACCGCGGGCACCTCTGCCATGGCATGCATGATGTCCTCGTTCAGGTCCTTGGGGTTTGACGACGTGAAACGGATGCGCTCGATGCCGGTCTCCCCCACCTTGCGTAGGAGCTCGGCAAAGCGGGGCTTCCCATAGAGGTCGCGGCCATAGGAGTTCACGTTCTGGCCCAGCAGGGTCACCTCGCGGACGCCATCGTCCACCAGTCTGCGGACCTCGTCCACGATGCGCTCCATGATGCGGCTCTTCTCGCGCCCGCGCACATAGGGCACGATGCAATAGGTACAGAAGTTGTTGCAGCCGGTCATGATGGGCACCCAGGCATGGTACTTGACCGCACGGTGGGAAGGCAGGGCGGTAGAGAAGTCGCGGCCCTCTTCTACCGTGTCGGTAAAGACCTTATGCTCCTTGGACTCCAGGGCTTCTTCCAGCAGGTCGGGCAGGGACGCCAGGGCACTGGTGCCAAAGACCACGTCCACATTGGGAACGTGCTTGGCCAGCTCGGCACCATCGCGCTGGGCAATGCAGCCGCCAATGGCCACAAGGCGCCTGCCCGAGGGGGCGGGGTCCAGGCGGGCCAAGTTTGAGGCCTCACCGTACAGATGGGTATCAGCCTTCTCGCGTACCGAGCAGGTCATAAAGACGACGATGTCGGCACCCTCGGGACCGTCTACGGGAATGCAGCCGCAGGAATCAAGCAAACCGCTCACGCGCTCGGCATCGTGAAGGTTCATCTGGCAGCCAAAGATGCGAACAAAATAGGTTCTGCCAGCAAGCTTATTGGGATGAGACACGAAACTAAACTCCTTGTGGTTCGTTTGAGACCGAATCGGGACCCTCAAGCCTGGTCGAAGCCTGGGGGGTGAGGCGATGAACATAGATGGCGATGCGGATTGCCGTGCGCATCTGTCCGCCAATCTCGATGTCAGAGAAGGTCGGAGCGCAGGAAATGTCAACACCAGTGGGAATCAAGAAGCCTCGCGCAATGGCGATGGCCTTGATTGCCTGGTTGACGGCACCCGCACCAACCGACTGCAGGTTGACGGGTACGCCGTCCTTTACCATGCCAGCTATGGCACCAGCTACTGAGGCCGGTGAGGATTTGCTGGATACCTTTAGAAAGTCCATCATAGCTCCTGTTGTGCATGCACCACGTATAAGCTGCTTTCGCTGCATTTTTGTTCGTTTTAAGTGATACGTTGATGATAGTGGACAGATTCTCTACGTCAATCCCCCTGGTCAATATGGAAAGTCACAACGACCTTTCCCTGGGAAACCTTGACCGTTGGCTCATCCGTAAGGCTCAGGTAATAACGCTCGGCCAGATAGTCGAAGTCTCGCTCCATAAGTCGTGAGAATGCCGCAGAGTCGTCATTCGATAGTCTGAGCTTTCTCTGGTCCCTCTTGAGATCGACTTCCTTCTGCTTGGGCTCACCCGAAGGCTCCCGCCTATGCAGAATGACTGAGCTCACGCTCCTCAGGGGCCTTATCTGTCCTGACATGATGCGGTGGGCGGTACGCTCACTCATCTCCAGACCGACCGACTGGGCAGCCTCCAGGAGCTCGCCGGCATCCGCGGCCACCACCAGACGCTCCAAGACCCCGAGCTCGTGGACGTCATCCACAAAGAGAAGCTCGCTGGAGTTCTTTCGGGCGTGAGCGGTCCTTCGAATGGTTGCCGCTATCTCGGCAGCGGAGCCAACCCATACGCGGACTCTGCCATGTCCCTCCAGTACGAACTCGCAGCAGCAGCGAATGATGTTGTGGGGACCCCTGACGATGGACTGAAGCCCCTCCTCATCCTCACCCATGGTGGGCCAGGTAGACTGGTCCTTCCGCTCGGTCAGGTTGGTCGTATCCGTGACCACCGCAATGGAGCTTCCCATACCAGGGGCGGAGTCCACGACACGGGCAGACAAGGCATTCTCACGGATGGAGAAGAGGGCCATGCCCCTACCGTGAACGCCCCATCGATCCATGTGCATGGAATCGAGCTTAGAAGTCACGCGAGCATCGAATATTCGCTCGTGCATGTCCTTGGGAATGCCAGAACCATCATCCAGGACAACGGTCTTTCTAATGCTGCCCTCACGGGAGCTGGCCAGATAGATCTGGTGGGCGCCAGCGTCACGAGCATTGCGGAGGAGCTCTATAACGGCATCCTCGATGCAGCGAATGTCATGCTGGGCCTGCCTGCGTTCGGCCTCGGAGACCCGAAGCCGAACGTAGCCTTCACCGAGGTTCTCCTCGACCTTGAGGGAACGGTCCTGTCCCATGCTGGCCAGAAAGTCAGCAAGCTGCTCGGCGTCTGACATGACCCAGGAACCTTACTTGGCGATACCCACGGCACGAGACTCGCGAATCACGACGACGCGAACCTGGCCGGGATATTGCATCTCGTTCTCGATCTGCTGGGCGATGTCGTGTGCCAGGACGGTAGCCTCGGCGTCAGAGATCTTCTCGGGCTGGACCATCACATGGAGCTCACGACCAGCCTGCATGGCGTAGGTACGCTCAACACCCTCATGGGCATTAGAGATCTCCTCGAGCTTCTCCAGACGCTTGATGTAGGCCTCGGCGCTCTCACGACGGGCACCAGGACGAGCGGCAGAGATTGCATCCGCTGCCTGGACCAAGACGTCCAGGACGGTGTTGGGCTCGATGTCGGCGTGATGGGCTTCGATGGCATGAACGATCTGGGGCTTCTCGCCGTAGCGACGGCAGAGATCAGCACCGATCACGGCATGGGGACCCTCGACGTCGTGGTCGATGGCCTTGCCGATGTCGTGCAGGAGACCTGCGCGCTTTGCGGGAGCCTCGGGCAGGCCCAGCTCGGAGGCCATGATGGCACAAAGGTTGGAGACCTGCTCGGAGTGCTGGAGGACGTTCTGACCAAAGGAGGTGCGGTAGCGCAGGCGACCCAGGGTCTTCACGATCTCGGGATGGAGGTCATGGATGCCGGCGTCAAAGGCTGCCTGCTCACCTGCCTCCTGGATGCGCTCGTTGACCAGGGACTCAGCCTTCTTGTACATCTCCTCGATGCGTGCGGGGTGGATGCGACCATCGGCAATGAGGTTCTCCAGGGTCACGCGGGCAATCTCGCGGCGGACGGGATCAAAGCTGGAGAGGACGACGGTCTCGGGCGTGTCGTCGATCACCAGGGAGACGCCTGTCACCTGCTCGAATGTGCGGATGTTGCGTCCCTCGCGACCGATGATGCGACCCTTGAGGTCGTCGGAGGGCATGTGTACGGAGGTAACCGTGATCTCGTTGGCCTGGTCGGAGGCGCAACGCTGTATAGCCGTGGAGATGATCTCGCGGGCGGTCTTGTCTGCCTGCGTGCGGGTGCGCTGCTCGGACTCGCGCAGAATCTGGGCCTCCTCGCGAACGACGTCACCGCGAACACGGTCCAGGAGCTCCTTGTGAGCATCCTCGCGAGTCAGATCGGCTATGCGCTCCAGCTCGGTCGTCTGCTTCTTGTACAGGGAGTCGACCTCATTCTTGCGCCTGTCAAGCTGGCCCTGCAGGCTCGAAAGCTGGTGCTCCTTGCGGTCCAGGGCGTCGTTACGGTGGTCCAGGGACTCCTCCCGCTGCATAATGCGGTTCTCCATGTTCTGGAGCTCCTGCTTGCGCTTCTTGTCATCCTGCTCGCTCTTCTGCTTGAGCTGAAGGATCTCCTCGCGCGCCTCCACCATGGCGGCCTTCTTTGCGCTCTCGGCATCACGCTTTGCGTTCTCGCGAATGCGGCTGGCCTCGCCATGGGCGTCCTCGATGGCCTGGTTGGCCTCTGAGACCTTGGAGTTGTTGGACTTTGACACTGCCAGGTAGGCAACAAGTGCACCTACAACCAGGCACACGATGCCAATTAAGATTGAACTCATGTGTACTCCTCAGATAGAAATTCCTTCAAAGCTAGTTCAGGAGACCGACACACTCTACGCCGGAACCCACCATCCGAGGCACACCCGAAAGCCGTATGTTCAATAAACTATGTAAAAGTGCTGGCCTATAGAACAGATATAGCAAGTCATCCAATAACGGAATGACAGAGATATGACTCAAATAGCATTTAAATCGTAAAGTGATATGGTCCAACTGTCAAACCATTACATGCAAACGGTTGCTTACACAACAAAATAATCGAGGTCCCAGCAGCTTGAACTGCCAGGACCTCACTTTACAAGGCTTGTATAAGGTTCACTCGCCCAGCAAGCCCTCGTCCCTGAGTCTGGAGGCCACCGCGTGAGCAATATGCATGCTGAAGCCCCTTGTACCCAGGAAGCGTACCGCCTGGGCGTATGGGTCCCTTCCCCGGTAATGCCTGCGAGAGGCAAGCTCATAAGCCCGCTGCGCCTCATCCTCCTGGGGAAGGTAAGCCTCAGGCCAGCCTTCCAGCTCGTCTACGTCTATGCCGCGTTGGGAAAGGGTGCGTGCAATACGAGTAGCACCCCAACCTGCGTTGATCTTTGACCTAA
Organism: uncultured Olsenella sp.; assembly: GCA_900316105.1. Classification (GTDB taxonomy): domain Bacteria; phylum Actinomycetota; class Coriobacteriia; order Coriobacteriales; family Atopobiaceae; genus Olsenella_F. The sequence goes on along the minus strand of ONBR01000002.1, from coordinate 44,472 downwards.
TGAAGATGTCGGCATAACGTCGATCGTTGACGAGGTTTCCCTCCTGAGCCTTCCTGAGACAGGAATGGACGACGTCAGTCCAGTAGCCATCCATCCTCAGCTTGTCCGAAAGCTCCTTGGAAGAATAGTCACGCCTATTGAGGAGGTCGGCCACGCGACGGACGGCGACCTGCTCCTGGAGTTCCCTCAGTCGGTAGACGAGCTCATTTCGGGAGGAGGGGGCCACCTCCTCCTTCAGACGCCTCCTCAAAGACTTTCCAACGGTAAGAGGGACATAAAGGACCTCTTCCCCGCCGTCGTCAAACCTTAGCTGCACCTTTGCCTGGGGCTTCCTGCCACCCCACGAGCTCCGCGAGGCCCTTGCGCCCTTGTCCGGGAGGACGACCTCCACTTCAAACAGTGACATCGTGAGAACTATGCGTCAGCCGAGGTGTCAGCAATAGAGTCCTTGGCGGAGGAGTCCTGATCGTCATCGACGGGCTCTCCAACGCGCTCGTCCCCAAGCTCCAGGCCACAGGCCACACGGACCTTGTGATCGATCTCCTCGCGAAGATCGGGGTTGGTCCGCAGGAACTCCTTGGCAGCCTCCCTACCCTGACCCAGGCGCTCGTCCCCGTAGGTAAACCAGGCTCCAGCCTTGTTCACGATGTCGTAGTCCACAGCCATGTCCAGAATGGAACCTTCCTTGGAGATGCCCGTGCCATACATGATGTCGAACTCGGCCTGCTTGAAGGGGGGAGCCACCTTGTTCTTTACGACCTTGACGCGAACGCGGTTACCGATGACTTCGCCGTTCTTCTTGATGGAATCGATGCGCCTGATGTCCATGCGGACGGAGGAGAAGAACTTGAGCGCACGGCCGCCAGGGGTGGTCTCGGGATTGCCGAACATGACGCCGATCTTTTCGCGCAACTGGTTAATGAAGATGCAGGTGGTATTGGACTTTGACAGTGATCCCGCAAGCTTGCGCAGGGCCTGGCTCATCAGACGGGCCTGGAGGCCAACCGTGGTATCGCCGATCTCTCCCTCGATCTCTGCACGGGGAACCAGAGCGGCTACGGAATCGACGACCACGACGTCGATGGAGCCGGACCTGACCAGCATGTCACAGATCTCCAGGGCCTGCTCACCCGTGTCTGGCTGGGAGATGAGGACCTCGTCGATGTCCACACCAATGCGGGCTGCGTAGCTGGGATCCAGGGCGTGCTCGGCGTCGATGAAGGCAACCATACCGCCCAGGGCCTGGGCCTCAGCCAGAATCTCCAAAGAGAGCGTGGTCTTTCCCGAGGACTCGGGTCCATAGATCTCTACGATACGACCGCGGGGAACGCCACCTATGCCCAGGGCGGCATCCAAGGCCAGGGAACCCGTGGGTATGGCCTCGACTTCCATGTCTACGTCGTCATCGCCATAGCGCATGATAGCGCCCTTGCCAAACTTCTTATTGATCTCGGCCGTGGTGGCCGCGATCATCTTGTCGCGATCCTCGCCATAGAGCTTCTCGTGGACCTCGCGGACTGGACCTTTGCTTTTAGCCATTGCACTCTCCTTGATCTGAAACACCCATACTATAAGCGAACAGTCGTTCGTGGTCAACAACTACAAGCAAAGCCTACGAAAGAATTCTTGCAGATTCCTATCCCAGAACTACACTTATCTGACCGAAGCGCGACCGCAACATAAATCGAGGTCCCTAGCTGGGGCAACATCGCCTGCCAGAGACCTCGGAAAACGAGCTTCACTCACACGCGGAAAAGCCTACGCAAGCTCTTCACAAACGAGGCCCAGGGCCACCCAGACGGCCTGCCTGCGGACCTCGGAGCGATTGCCCGAAAAGGTGTGGAGCTCACTCCTGGTGCCGCTGGGGCCGTGAATTCCAAACCAGACCGTTCCCACGGGCTTTCCAGGCTCCTCTCCCCCGGGACCCGCGATTCCAGTCACAGAGACCGCGATATCGGCATCAAGGACGCGAGCGGCACCGTCCGCCATCTGAGTCGCACATTGGCCGGATACGGCTCCCAAACTGGGCTCGTCCAGGATGGCACTCTGAACGCCCAGGACGGCGTGCTTCACGCTGATGGCATAGGAGACGACACCCCCCTTTACGACCTCAGAAGACCCAGGCACGGAGGTCAGGGCACCAGATACCAGGCCGCCTGTACAGGACTCGGCGGTACCCACGGAAAGCCCCCTCAAAATGGCCTTGTGCACGACCTCGGTCGCCCTCTTCCCGAGCTCCTCGAAACTCGGGGCACCACCGAACTCCTGGACGGGAGCAATCGATGCTGTCATGTCGAATCACGCTCCCCTTGCGATGACGGGCCAAGACTTGACGAAGTAGTCGGCGCCGGACCAGAGGGTCAGGGCCATGGCGGCCCAAAGGAGGACGGTCGAAACGGTTTGGATGAAGCTGCAGAAGCCACCAGTGGGCAGGGCGGGCACCAGGAGCAGTCCCGCGATGGAGACCATGGTAGTGGCAGTCTTCCACTTGCCCAGCTTGCTTGCCGCGATGACCTCACCAGCAGAGGCGACGACCATGCGCAGGCCAGAGACCAAAAACTCCCTGGAGACGACGATCAGAAGGACCCAGGCCGAGACGGCACCGGTCTCCAGCAGGTAGCAGAAGGCCACGACGACAACCAGCTTGTCGGCGATGGGATCCAGGAACTTGCCGAAGGTAGTTACCTCGTTGCGGCTGCGGGCCAGGTATCCATCCAGCTTGTCGGTCAGGGAAAGAACCATGAAGAAGATCGCGACCGTAAGTGCTCCTCCGTCGATCGCGGCAGCGGAGGGCTGGGATGAACCGCCCAGGACCTGTGCGCAGAGCAGCCACAGGGGCACCAAGGCCACACGGATGCAGGTGACGATGTTAGCGGGGGTCCAGATGCTCTTTTGCTTGCCTTGCGTCAATTCTCTCATCCCCTAGCCTTCGACGATCTCGCCGAAGAGTTCGTACACCGCAGAGTCCACCAGCTTGACCCGGACGATGTCGCCCACAGAGACGTCACCCGAGGAGATGTGAACGGCACCGTCACTGTCGGGAGCCTGGAACCAGGTGTGCCCAATCAGCTCCACGCCGTCGTCGGCCTCCTCCACCCCGTCGATGATCACGTCGACGGTCTCGCCCAGGTGGGCTGCAGTTGCAGAGCTACCCAGCTGCTCGGCAATGTCGTGTAGGGTCTGTTCGCGCTCCAGCTTCACCTCGTCGGAAACCTGGTCAGGCATGGTCGCACCCTTGGTACCCTCCTCGGGAGAGTAGGCAAAGACGGAGGTGTAGTCGAACTCCTCCTCCTGGATGAAATCGCAGAGCTGCTCGAACTGGTCCTCGGTCTCGCCGGGGAATCCAACCATTCCCGTGGTGCGCAGGACCATGCCGGGAATCTCCCTACGTAGGCGGGCAAAGAGCTCACGCAGCTGGTCCTCGGAACCGCTCCTGTTCATCCTCTTTAGGATGTCCTCGTTGCAGTGCTGGATGGGGATGTCGATGTAGGGCAGGACCTCGGGCGTGTCTCGAATCGTCTCAATGAGCTCGTCGGTCATACCCTCGGGCTGCAGGTAGAGGACGCGGACCCAGCCGCCGTAGGGACGCACGACCTCGGCGACCTGCCTGAGAAGCCAGGCCAGAGTCATGTCATCGCCCTCCAGGTCGCAACCCCAGATGCCCGTGTCCTGACCGATGAGAACGACCTCACGGACGCCGCCCTCCATGAGGTGACGCACCTCGTCCATGATCTGCTCTGGCTTGCGCGAGTAGTAGCGACCACGGATGTAGGGGATTGCGCAGAAGGCACAGAAGCGGTCGCAACCATCAGAGATCTTTACGTAGGCGGAGGTGCCCTCGATGGTACGCAGGAAGGTGCCCTCGGAAATGCTTACCCCCGAGGCAGCGCTGGTCTGGACGCCTACGCCCAGAACGTTGCCGACAACCTGGACGATACCGTCCTCGTCGTCGGTGTTCACGAAGGCAGCAACCTCGGGAAGCTCCTTCTCCAGCTCGCTACCATAGCGGGAGGGCACGCAACCGCACATGATGATGGGCTTCTGGGGAAGGCCTCCCTCGTTCATGTCCTCGGCTACGCCAAACAGGACAGCCAGGGACTCCTTCGTTGCCGCCTGGAGGAAGGAACAGGTGTTGATGAGGATGACGTCGGCGTCCTCGGTACCCTCGGCCTCACTCATGCCGGCGCCCAGAAGGAGGGCGCGCATGCGATCGGTATCCACCTGGTTCTTTGCACAGCCCAGGGTGATGAAGTCAAAGCTCTGGTCCCCCAGCGTCTTGGCGGCGTCCTGGCCGGCCAGGTCCAGACTTTCCTCTTTGGTCATTGAAACTCCTTGAAAAACTAGCTGACAAGAAAAAACAATAATGCTCCCGCCCGACAAATGGGACGGGAGCGGCTGATTCTGGCAGATTCTACTGGGAAGAAGACTTCTTCGAGCTCGAGGACTTGCTGGAGCCACTGGATGAAGTAGACCCGCCCTTCTTTGAGCTGGACTTCGAAGACGAGCTGCTTTTCGAGGACTTGGAGGAGCTGGACTCGCTGTCAGACTTCTCGCTGCTTGAGGAATCCTCTGCCTCCTCATCATCGGCGTCCTCACTGGTGTCAGACTCCTTGACCTTTGTGCCCTGAATGGTCATGGAGCCAATACCCGAGGCCTTGGTGTCAAAGCTCTGGTTCTCGCCGTTCTTCGACACGGTCACGGCCGAGATGTTGTTAACCGAGATGGTAATGGAATCGGTGACGGTGTAGGTCTTCTTCCAGGGGCCGGTCACCTGCTCGGCGACCTCGCTGGTGCCATCGCACTTGATCTCCACCCAGGAGGTCTCGCCATCGGCGACGGTCACGGTTACTTCCGTGGGCTCGCTGCTCTCCTCTTCCTCCTCGGCAGTAGCGGTAGCATCGCCGTCCTCACCCTCGGAGTCCTTGGCGGAATCGCTGCTTGTCTGCGTTGCGGACTTGGAGGCAGTGTCATCGCTGGTGCCCGTGTCCTTTTGGGCTGAAGACACCATGGTCTCACCGGAGGTGCGCGAGTCAACGTTGGTGTTCCTCACGCAGGAGGAGACGGACATGATGATGATTGCCGTGATCAGGATGGCCACAAAGACGACAGAGATGAGGACACCCCTGGTACCCTGACCAAAGAGGCCGGCAATGGCACCCACGGGTCCCGACTTGCGCTCGGCCTGCTCCCGGGAACGGTTGGTGCGGTTCGCGGGATTGGGGCGTCTGCGCTGAACGTTGGGACGGTCCACCTTCGCGATGTTCCTGGAAGACATGCGGCCGCTTGCGGTGGAGGCTGCCTCATAGGGGTCGGCTGATCCATAGCGAAGGTCGTCCGTGAAATCACTGGACGAAATCTCTCGACGCTGGATCCTGTCACGGTCCGAGTAGGGGGTGGCGCCATCCTGCCTGCGAGCACGGTCTCCCCTGGTCTGGCGGGTACGCGTGCGCATGTACTGGGAGCTACGACGAGACTCGTAGGCATCGCCGTACACGTCTCGAGAGGTATAGGGGTGGTTCTCGGAGTTGTAGGGTCGGGTCCTCATGGCATCCCTGCTGACCAGGGGGCTGTTCTGCCCCTTGGGCCGCACGGAGGACGTCGTTGCAAAGTCACCCATGTCGCCTGCATAGCCGCCAGAGGTTGGCAGCAGGCCGCGACTGCCCTGAAAGGTGCTGCGACGACGCAGGGTGGGACTCACGTAGCCCAGCTCGCGCTGGGTCTGGGTCATGGCGCGCTCCCTGCCCCCCGACCGCTCCCACTCGGCCATATCCTCGCTGAACTGGCGGGCTATGACCCTGGGGTTCAGGCCCAGGTAACGCGCGTAGGAAGACAGCATGCCCTGGGCATAGCCACTCTTTGGCATATTGGTGAAGTCGCCCTCCTCGAAGGCAACGAGCACCCGCTCCTTCAGTCTCAGCACCTCGGATGCCTGCTTGATGCTCAGGCCCAGCTGCCTGCGCCTCTCCACAAGCATCTCACTGAAACGCGGACGGGACATCTCTCCTACACCTCCTTGTACATGGCTTCCTGGGCCCTCAGGTCCTCAAGCTCTTCCATGTTCAACAAAACCTCGCGGGGCTTGGACCCGTCGGGAGGACCCACGACGCCCTTTGACTCCAGCAAGTCCATGATTCTACCGGCACGAGCATAGCCCACCTTGAGACGACGCTGCAGGCCCGAAGTGGAACCCAGCTGGGACTCCACGACGATCTGCGCAGCCTCCCAAACCAGAGGGTCGTCGCTATCCCCGTCGGAACCCATGCCTCCCCCGCCATTGACCTGACCGGGAACGACCTGGGAGAGAATCTCCTCATGGTAGTCAGGCTCTCCCTGGCCACGCAGGAACTCCACCACATCGTTGATCTCGTTATCAGAGGTATAGCAGCCCAAGACACGCTTGGGGGTGAGTCCTCGGTCTTTGAAGAGCATGTCGCCGTGACCCAGGAGTCGCTCCGCGCCCGTCTCGTCCAGGATGACCCTGGAGTCAACGCCCGAAGAGACCTTGAGGGCCGCACGGGTATCGATGTTGGACTTGATGAGGCCCGTCACGACGTTTGCCGAGGGTCGCTGGGTCGCGATGATCAGGTGGATTCCTGCAGCGCGGGCCAGCTGGGCGATGCGGACGATGGAAGCCTCCACGTCCTTGCCGGCGACCATCATGAGGTCGGAGAGCTCGTCGATGACCACGACGAGGAAGGGCATGGGCTCGGGGGGATTGTCCATCTCGGCAAGCTTGCCCGAGACGCACATGCGGTTGTAGACCTTGATGTCACGGGCACCGGCCTTCTGGAAGACCTTCAGGCGACGCTCCATCTCGGACACGGCCCAGGAAAGGGCAGACGCCGCCTGCTTGGGCTCGGTAACCACAGGCACGTAGAGGTGGGGCAGGCCGTTGTAGCAGGTGAACTCGACACGCTTGGGGTCGATCATGATCAGGCGGACCTGCTTGGGCGTCGTACGCATTAGCAGGGACATGATCATGGAGTTGATCATGACCGACTTACCAGAGCCCGTGGTACCGGCAACCAGCATGTGGGGCATCTTCGCGATGTCGGCGATGACCGGCTTGCCGGCAGAGTCGCGACCGATGGCCACCTCCAGGGGGCCACCCTTGGCATAGGGCAGGACGTCACCCAGGTGGACGTTCTGACGGGTCTTGTTGGGAATCTCGATGCCCACAAAGCTGGTGCCTGGGATGGGGGCAAAGATTCTGACCTTCTCGGCCGCCAGGGTCAGGGCGATGTCGTCCTCGAGGTTTCGGATCTTGCTCACACGCTCGCCCTCGCCCATCTCCACGCGGAAGGTGGTAACCAGGGGACCAGACACGTAGTCTACGACGCGGCTGGTCAGGCCGAACTCCTGAAGGGTGTCCTGGAGACGGGCCTTGGTCTGGTCCAGCTCCTCCCTGGAGCTGGCGCTGGCAGCGCTATTGGGATTGGAGGAGAGCATGGAGAAGGGCGGTAGCTCATAGTTCTCGGCATCGTCGCCGGGACGGCTGGCGCCACCGGCCGCCTTCACGGTCTCCGCCGCCGTTCCCAGGATCTGGGGAGCAGACTTCTTTACCTCGGTGGCACAGGTAGCCTCGCGGTCCCCGGACTTCCTTGGGGCGGGAGAGCCGCCCATGTCCTGACGCTTGGTACCACGACGCTTCGTGGCGCGACGGCTCTTTGACCCGGAGGCATTGGCCAGGAAGGGTGGGACGATGTCGTGATCAGGAATGGGAGACTCGACCCTCTGAGCGGGCTGGGAGACGCCATCCTGCCCAGCAGCAAGGGAATCGTAGTCTATGCGCTCAGTCTGACCGGAAGCCTCCACGGCATGCCCAAGCTCAGGCTCGTCCTCAACATCCAGGGGCTGGGCGGGACGGGTCTTGTCCACATCCAGGTCGGGGTGACGGCGGAGCCTGTCCAGGAGCTTCGTAGGTGCAGGCGCTGTCCACTTCTCGGTCTCGCGGTCAGCGATACCCTCCACGGGAGCGTTGTTCTTGTCCCTGCGGAGGACGGTCGTCTTTCTAGAGCCCAGGAAGGTCGTATTGCCGGAACCCTCTGCCACGGGCTCGGGCTCCAGGGGAGCCGGACCCATGTCGTAGGCCCCATCCGCATAAGGCTCGGGCTCCTGACCGTAGGCACCATACTCGTCGTAATCATCGTAGGAGCCCAGCTCGTTGAGTCTGCGCTCGCGAGCTTCCTCGCGGTTCCTCTTCACGTCATCCCAGGCGTTGCCTGCACGCTCAACCAGGCCAGATACAGAGAAGCCGCAGACCACCACGGCTACCGCGATGACACCCACCAGGATGATGTTGCCGACGATCTTTCCCACGGACAGGAGGAGTCCGTAGGCTATGGCCCCGCCCACGTAGCCGCCGCGGGCTATGACGTTGTCTGCACTCAGCACAAGGTCGGGGTTGGTGTCAGCCACACCCTGGTCCAGGGAGAGCATGCCCAGGATGGCCAGTGCGGCTATACAGACGCCCAGGGCCAGGTGGCCGGACACGGGTCCCTCGTCCTTGATGAAGAAGGTGGCAGCAAAGACGGCCAAGGCCAGAGGTGCCAGGATAGCCCCAACGCCAAAGCAGAGCTCAAGGATCTGACCCGTAGCGTGAGTCACAATGGCGCTCGAAGGCGAGACGATCGACACCACCATGGCCGCAGCGCACACAAAGAGGAGAACGCCCACGATGTCGCCCGCGGCCGTACCCTTTATGCTCTGGCGCTCGGGGGCGGTCCTTGCCGCTCCCCTGCCCGATGACTGCTTGTTTGCCCGATTCTTCTGTGCTGCGTTTGATCTGCGTTGTGCCGCCATGTACTGCTAGACCTCCATGACGATCGGAATGACCATCGGCCTCGTTCTTGTCTTGCTCCAAAGGAAGTTGGATAGGGAGTTTCGCGATGCCTTGCGAAGGGTCTCGATGCTGGAGCCGCCCTTTTGCGCGCGCTCATTGACCTGACCCATGACAAAGTGCTGGGCCTCGTCGATCAGCTCGTCGGTATCGAAGGTGACGCCCCTGCAAGCCACCACGGCATCCCCGACCCTGCGGTCCCTGCTGGAGACCGTGATGACGCAGGTGACGATGCCATCGGACGCCAGCTTCTGACGGTCGCGGAAGACCACGGGGTCAGAATCGGTGACGGACAGGCCGTCGACGTAGACGACGCCGGACTCAACGGGCTGGCCCCACTTGACCTTGCCGTTGGTGATCTCCAGGGAGTCGCCGTTATCGGCAATGAAGATGCGGTTCCTGGGAATGCCCATGGACTCGGCCAGCTTTGCGTGGGCGCGGAGGTGCACTGCCTCGCCGTGGACCGGCATGAAATAGCGCGGGTGCGTCATTGCCAGCATGAGCTTGAGTTCCTCCTGGCTGCCGTGGCCCGACACGTGCACGACGGTGTTTGACTTGTCATAGATGGCACAGCCGATCTTTGACAGGGCGTTGATGATGGACTGGACCGACTTCTCGTTGCCGGGAACGGGCGTGGCCGAGATGATCACGGTGTCCTCGGAGGTGATGGTCAGGGACTTGTGGTCGCCGTTGGCCATGCGGGCCAGGGCGCTCATGGGCTCACCCTGGCTGCCCGTGCAGAGGACCACGATCTTGTCGTCGGGAATGTCCTGGACGTCGTAGGCATCGATGAGGTCTTCCTGCGAGATCTTTAGGTAGCCCAGCTCGCGTGCGATGCGGGTGTTGTTGACCATGGAACGGCCGGTCACGACGACCTTGCGGCCCACTGCCGTGGCGGCGTCGCATACCTGCTGCAGGCGGTGGATGTGGCTGGAGAAGGAGGCAACGAAGACCCTACCCTCGGCATTCTTGATGATGTGGCGAAGGGAGGGACCGACGGTGGCCTCGGAGGGGGTGTAGCCGGGACGCGTGGCGTTGGTGGAGTCCGACAGCAGGAGGTCGACGCCCATCGTGGCGAAGCGGGCAATGGCCTGGTAATTGGGGAGGACGCCATCAATGGGGGTCTGGTCCAGCTTGAAGTCGCCCGTGTGGAGCACGGATCCGGCAGGGGTGCGCATGTAGACACCCAGAGCGGCGGGGATGGAGTGGGTCATCGAGAAGAAGTCGATGCTGAAGGCACCCAGGTTGAGATGGGAGCCATTCTGTACCTCGCGGAACTTGGGCGAGTTGAGCTTGTGCTCGGCCAGCTTGCCCTCGATGATGCCCAGGGTTAGCTTGCTGGAGTAGATGGGGACCTTGCGACTCAGATCCATGAGGAGGTAGGGCAGGGCGCCCGTGTGGTCCTCGTGACCGTGGGTGATGATGATACCGCGGAGCTTCTCCTCGTTCTCCAGGACGTAGGTGTAGTCGGGCAGGACCAGGTCAACGCCAGGCTGCTCGTCATCAGGGAACATGAGGCCAGCGTCAACGAGGACCATGTCCTCGCCGTACTCGAACACCGTCATGTTCTTGCCGATGCCATCGAGTCCTCCCAGGGGAATGATCCTCAGGGACAGTTGCTTTTTTGCCATACTTTGCAGATTCCTTTCGAAGGGGTGTATGAGGCATATAGAGACGGCATCGCTTCGATGCCGAAAACCTTACAGAAGGTCACTACGCTATCAGGATATTTTACCCAGGCTCTGACTGACCAGACGGGGATTTTGTACCGAAGCATAGGCAGCACATAATCCCCGCCCGTCTCCCCTCCAAAAGAAAGAGGCCGACGGGAGAGATTCCCATCAGCCTCTGGCCAAGCTATGTGCGGAACTGCAGCCTCAGGCTACTCGGCGTCGTGATGACGACGGGGCTGACGACCGTTGCCGTTGCCATGGTCGCCAGGGCGACGACGGCTGTGGTTGCGGCGCTCGCCGCCACGGTGGTCGCCGTTGTGCTCGCGGCCCTTGCCAGAAGGAGCGGTGGCCTCGGGCTTGTCCAGACGATCCAGGCTGATCTTGCCCTTCTCGTCGACCTCGATGACCTTGACCTTGACCTCGTCACCGATGTTGAGGACGTCCTCGACCTTCTCCACGCGGCCATTGGCGACGCGGGAGATGTGCAGGAGACCATCCTTGCCAGGCAGAAGCTCGATGAAGGCGCCGAAGGGCTGGATGTTCACGACACGGCCGGTGTACTCCTCGCCCACCTCGGGAACCTTGACGATGGCCTTGATGCGCTCGGCAGCCTCAGCGGCAGCCTGGGAGCTACCGGCGATGAAGACGTTGCCGTCCTCCTGGATGTCCACGGTAGCGCCCGTGTCGTCCTGGATGCCGCGGATGACCTTGCCGCCAGAGCCGATGACGTCGCGGATCTTGTCCGTGGGGATCTGCAGGCTGATGATCTGGGGTGCGGACTCCTTGGTGGCCTCGCGGGGTGCCGGAATCTGTTCCAGCATAGCGTCCAAGATGAACATACGGCCCTCATGTGCCTGCATCAGTGCCTTGCGAAGGATCTCGGGGGTGAGGCCGGTGGCCTTGTTGTCCATCTGCATGGCAGTGATGCCCTTGGTGGTGCCGGTCACCTTGAAGTCCATGTCGCCCAGGAAGTCCTCGAGGCCCTGGATGTCGGTGAGAACGACGGTCTTGCCCTCCTCCTGGATGAGGCCCATGGCCACACCGGAGACGGGGCGCTTCAGGGGCACGCCGGCGTCCATCAGGGACAGGGTGGAACCGCAGGTGGAGGCCATGGAAGAGGAACCGTTGGACTCCATGACGTCAGAGACGACGCGGATGGTGTAGGGGAACTCCTCCTCGGAGGGAATCACGGGCAGGAGTGCGCGCTCTGCCAGGTTGCCGTGGCCGATCTCGCGGCGCTTGGGGCTGCCCATGCGGCCGGTCTCGCCGGTGCAGTAGGGCGGGAAGTTGTAGTGGTGGATGTAGCGCTTGCCATCGACAGGCTCGATGGTGTCCAAGCGCTGCCACTCGTTGAGCATACCCAGGGTGCAGACGGAGAGCACCTGAGTCTGGCCACGCTGGAAGAGGCCGGAGCCGTGGACGAGGGGCAGGTAGTTGGGCTTGATCATCAGGGGACGGACCTCGGTGGCCGTACGGCCGTCGACGCGCTCGCCGGTCTCGACGACCATCTTGCGCATGGCGTGCTTCTCCAGGCTCTTGAGCTCGACGGGGATGGCACGCTCATACTCGGCCTGCTCTTCCTCGGTGAACTCGGCCTTGATGGAGTCCTTCAGGGCCTCGACCTTGTCCATGCGGGAGAGCTTGTCGGCGTCCTTGAGGGCGGCGGCCATCTCGTCGAAGTGGGCAAAGACACGCTCGTGGACCTCGGGAATAGGCTCGTCCAGGATATACTCGCGCTTGGGGAAGGGTCCGTTGACCTCCTGGACCTTGGCGAAGAACTTCTTCTCCTCCTCGCAGAAGGCAGCGATGGCCTCCTGGCCAAAGGCCATGGCAGCCAGCATGTCGTCCTCGGAGATCTCCTTGGCGCCAGCCTCGAGCATGGAGATGAAGGTGGCGGAGCCGCCCAGCTCTAGGTCCAGGTCGGAGGCGTCACGCTCCTCGTAGGTGGGGTTCACCAGGAACTCGCCGGTCTCGGGGTTGCGGGCGATGCGGACGCCGGCCAGGGGACCCTCGAAGGGCACGCCGCCCACGGTTAGGGCGCAGGAGGCACCCATGATGGAAATGGTGTCAACTGAGTTGACCTGATCGGCAACGAGCGGCATAGCCACGATCTGGACCTCGTTGCGGAAGCCGTCGGGGAAGGAAGGACGGATGGGACGGTCGATCATACGGGCCGTCAGGGTTGCCTTCTCGGAGGGACGGGCCTCGCGCTTCAGATAGCCGCCGGGAATGCGACCCACGGCGTACATGCGCTCGATGAAGTCGACCGTCAGCGGGAAGAAGTCGTAGTTCTTGCGCTCCTTGGAGACGACTACGGTCACGTTGACCGTGGAGTCGCCGCAGGACACCAGGCACTCACCGGTGGCCTGCTTCGCGAGCTCGCCCGTCTCCAGCTTGTAGTGCTTGCCATAGAGGTCGAACTCGTGCGTTACCTTTGCCATAATACTTTTCCTCTTATCTCCGCCTGCCCCATTGCAGACGGGCCGTCATGTGAGAGGAGCGCCCGCAGGCGCTCCTCAGATACCACCTTGAAGCTACTGGATGTTGTCGCGGATGCCCAGGCTCTTGATCAGGCTACGATAGTTCTCGATGTCCTGCTTCTTGATGTAGCTGAGCAGACGACGACGCTTACCAACCAGCATGAGCAGGCCGCGGCGGGTGTGGAAGTCCTTCTTGTGGGACTTCATGTGCTCCGTCAGGCCCTTGATACGCTCGGTCAGCAGGGCAACCTGGACCTCAGGGGAACCGGAATCCTGGGGGGTCTTGCCGTACTGTGCGATAAGCTCAGCCTTGCGCTCCTTGGTAACTGCCATGTGAAACTCCCTTTCGTCGAAAATTCGCCTCAGACTGAGAAGGTCGCCTGGCATGAGCGAGCCCCTAGGTCCAAGGTACAACCTTTGAGAGGATATCACACGAGGATGGCCCTCGCAGCATGCACACATATTCAGCTGCGAGAAGGTCAGGCTGGGCTCGCCGTTGCTTGCTCGCCTGCTTCGCAAGGCTCGCGTGATGTCCTCTGCAGCAGGACAAAGGAGGTGTGGGTGTAGGTCAGTTCGCGGTGAGAGTCGTGCTTGGTCCAGGGGCTTTTCCTACGCGGGGGCACAGCGGAGAAAAATCCCACGGGCAGCAGAGGCGATTCCCACGCCGTGGCACATTGGAGGTCATTCCCACGGTCTCCAGAGACATATCCCACGGGCTGCAGAGGCGATTCCCACGCCGGGGCCAGCAGCAGAGGTAAATCCCACGGGCAGCAGAGGCCTTTTCCACGCCGGGGCACAGCGGAGGTCATTCCCACGGTCTCCAGAGGCATATCCCACGGTCAGCGGAGGCGATTCCCACGCCAAGCGGCAAAAAGAGGCAAATCCCACAAGAGGGGTTTATAGATTCCCAGGTCAGACGTGGTGTAAGCTTTTTCGGGGCGTGGGTTTCGCCTCTGGAGTCTTCTAGGAGCACCCTGGAGGTCATTCCTACGGTCTCCAGAGACATATCCCACGGGCAGCGGAGGCGATTCCCACGCCGTGGCACCCCGGAGGTCATTCCCACGGCCTCCAGAGACATATCCCACGGTCAGCGGAGGTCATTCCCACGCCGGGGCACAGCGGAGGTCATTCCCACGGGCCGAAGAGACAAATCCCACGGGCTGCAGGGGGCTTTTCCACGCCGGGGCCAGCAGCGGAGGCGATTCCCACGCCGACGAACAGCGGAGACATTTCCCACGGAATACAGAGGCAATAATCCACGGCGGCCATCCAACAAGGTCGGCTCTTCTTGCACGGCAGACGACTTATACCGACCTTGGTGACGCTCGCCTCGTGGACAAGGCTCGGTCTCCTACCAATCCCGTTGCCAGGGGCGGTTTTTCCAGCGGGAACCGCAAATTCCCCGACCTTGGTGGCGCGGAAGCGAAACCCAGGCCGCCGCCAGTCCAAGAGGGCTCGCCGTAATCCAGCTCTTTCCCCAAAATCCCCGTTAGACGTCAGTACATCCTTCGAGTACAGAGAGGGTCGCCTTGCCTTCTTGTAAGCAGGCGACCTACGCCCTGGAGCCTCCAACTATACAATCCCCCGTTAGTCGTCAACACACCCCTCGAGTCCGATACGGGGCTGGCCTCTTGCTTGTGGCGGTGCGACTTATGTCTTTGAGCGCCGACGCAAGCAAGAGACCAGCTCCGCCCCCAAGCAGGGATTACACGCTCAGCATGAATTCGAACGCCCTCAGCCTGCAGTCCAGGTGCGTTGCCGCCCAGCGATGCGCCAGTGAGAGCAACCAGGTAGACGTCTCCAGATCCACCTGTACCTCCAAAAGCTGGTCAAAGGTAGACATGATCAGCGCGGCAATCCAGCCAAGCTGGTCACGAGAGAGCTCCTCCACACCAGGAACGTCCTTTGCGCAGGACGAGCACAGGGCGCCACCGGCCTGCACGGAAAAGAATGACACGTCGGCATCAGCGCAGGAAATGCAGGACGAAAGCTCAGGCCTCCAGCCCCCGTGAGCCGTGATCTTCATCGCGTAGGCAGCCACCAGGAGGTCCAGCCGCCTCTGGTCGTCAGCCCTTTCGACACAGGACAGGGCTTTCGAGCAGATGGGATACAGAAAGGGGTCCTCCGCGTCCTGGAAGCAGGTCTGCTTAGCCAGCTCGCAGACCACGGACGCAGCGCTAACCCGAGCGAAGTCCCCGCGGATGCCAGGGTGCGCCTCGACGAGTCTTCCCTCCGAGACGATCTCCAAGGCACCACGTCCCTTGGCCAGGAGCAGGTCGTCCTCGCAGAAGAGCTCCGACACCGGGGCAAAGCGGCCACCAGGCTTGCGAGAACCCTTGGCAATGGCCCGCACCTGCTCCCCCGACCTGGCCAGCATGGTCAGAATCAGGTCCTTCTCGGAAAGCTTGGTCCTGTCCAGGACGATGCAGTCAAGCCGCCTCGTGCGCGCAGCCACGGCTCCGGCCTACTCCTCGACCTTGAGGCCCATGCGGCTGATCTCGTTCTGATCGCGCCTCCACTGGGGCCTCACCTGCACGCGCAGATCCAGGTAGCATTTGGCATCCAGAAGCTTCTGCACGTCGCGTCGGGCCTCGATACCGATCTTCTTGATCATGGAGCCACCGCGACCAATGACGATGCCCTTCTGGCCCTCGCGCTCGACGACAATCGTTGCCGAGATCGAGACGTGACCGTCCTTCTTCCACTCGAGGCTGTCGCAGATGACGCCCACAGAATGGGGCACCTCCTGGCGGAGGTTGGTCAGGACCTTCTCGCGAATGAACTCCGCTACCAGGTCCTCGTCGGTCATGTCAACGTCCATGTCGTCGGGGAACCACTTAGGACCCACGGGCAGGTGCTCGGAGACGATGTCCAGGAAGGTGTCCACGTTGAAGTTCTCCGTAGAAGAGACGACCACCGAGTCATCGAACTTCGCCAGTGCCATGCCAGCTTCCAGCTGGGACTTCACCTGATCCTGGGTAGCCAGGTCAGCCTTGGTGATCACCAGGAGCTTGTAAGGGGCCTTGGACGCAGCCACGTGGCTGGCCACCCACTCGTCTCCCCTTCCCACGGGCTTGGTAGCGTCGATCAGGAAGGCCGCCACGTCCACGTCGGCAAGCTCCGTCAGGGCGGCCTTGTTGAGCTCCTTGCCCAGGGCGTCCTTGGGCTTATGGAGGCCCGGCGTGTCCACGATGACCAGCTGGGAGTTGGACGTGTTCACCACGGCCCGCATACGGCGACGGGTAGTCTGGGCAACGTTGGAGGTGATGGCTATCTTTCCGCCATAGCAGGCGTTCAGAAGGGTGGACTTGCCCACGTTGGGGCGGCCCACCAAGGCAACGAAGCCACTGTGGAAGGGCTTTTCCTGCTTGGCGTTCTGCTTATCGGACATGCAAACTTCTCCTTATGATCAGACCCGCGGCCGAATGCCTGCGGGCAGCTTACGGAAAGAGATTATCATGATGGCTGGTATCTAGGGGGTACTTCCCAAAGCATCCAAAAGGGGTACTCCCTTATCCATAAGGGGTACTCCCTTATGGCACTGCCCCTTTTGGCACTGGCAGATGGCATCAGGCCAAGAGCTTCATCAGGGCATTCAGGTAGACCAGCAGGCCCGCCGCAGCCACGAAGGCGGAGATTGTCCAGGACGCAGCAGCGGCAATGTCCTTTGCCCTGCCGGCTAGGGGATGAAACTCGGGAGAGACCAGGTCCACCACGGTCTCGATGGCAGTGTTGACGAGCTCAGTGGCAATGACGCAGCCGCAGCACACCAGGACGACACCCCAGCTGACCAGGTCCAATCTCAGGATCAGGCCAGCGATGACGGCACATGCACCGATGCCCACCATAACCTTGATGTTGCGCTCCTGCGTAAAGGCAGTTCGAAAGCCCTGCAAGGCAAAGAGGAAGCTCCTCTTGAAGGAGGGGTGGCGGGGTGTCTTTCCGGGAATCACTCGTCCTCACCCACCCTATGGCGGGTCAGGACCACATGGCTCACCGGAGCGTCGGTCTTTACCAGGGACAGGAGCTCGTCTTCCCTGGCCTCCATGAAATCGGCCTCCTCGTCCACCAGGTGGTCGTAGCCCAGGAGGTGGAGCATGCCATGAATCAAAAGCAGGCGAAACTCGTCTGCGGGGGTCGTGCCAAAGCGGGGTGCCTGGGCGGCAATGTAGGCGGGGGCCAGGACTATGTCTCCAAGGGCGCAGGGCTCGCCGGGCATGAGGTCGGGGTCGTCAGGACGCTCGCACTCCAGCGAGACCACATCCGTGGCCTTGTCCTGCTGGCGCCACTCGAGGTTGAGCTCGTGGATATGTTCGTCGGTGACGATACTGATGGAGACCTCGCAAGGGCGCTCGACGCCCTCCTTGTCCAGGACCAGCTCCACCACGCGCTGAATCTCTTCCTCCGAGACGG
The DNA here is from genome assembly GCA_900316105.1 of uncultured Olsenella sp. Lineage (GTDB taxonomy): Bacteria > Actinomycetota > Coriobacteriia > Coriobacteriales > Atopobiaceae > Olsenella_F. Next base: position 27,067 of record ONBR01000002.1, on the reverse strand, counting down.
GAGCCTCCACATCCTCGTCCCAGTTCAGGTCGCAGGAAACCTCGGCCACGCTACTCACCTGCCTTTTTGCGTCCTCCGCGAACGTCTCTATCATAGGCGTCGACGATTTTGGCAACAAGGCTGTGACGCACGATATCGTTGCGGTCCAGGTCGACAAAGGCGATGTCATCTATGCCGGTCAGAATACGACGAGCCGAGTCAAGACCAGACGAACCGATGAGGTCTCGCTGGGTTTGATCACCCGTGACCACGAACTTCGACCTGAATCCCAGGCGGGTCAGGAACATCTTCATCTGCTCGGGGGTCGTGTTCTGGGCCTCGTCCAGAATCACGAAGGAGTCGCTGAGGGTACGGCCGCGCATGAAGGCCAATGGCGCAATCTCCACGATGCCCTGCTCGATGAGGGCGTTGCCGGGCTCAGTGTCCAGAAGGTCGTAGAGAGCATCATAGAGGGGCCTCACATAGGGGTCCAGCTTCTCCTCCAGGGTGCCAGGCAGATAACCCAGGGACTCTCCAGCCTCGACGACGGGGCGGGTCAGGATGATGCGGCTCACGTCCTTGCGCTTGAGGGCGGCCACGGCCATTGCCATGGCCAGGTAGGTCTTTCCCGTGCCAGCGGGTCCAATGCCAAAGGTAATCGTGTTCTGGTTGATGGCGTCCACGTAGCGCTCCTGGCCAGCCGTCTTTGGACGGACCATCTTTCCACGGTGGGTCAGGATGATCTCCTTGGAAGACTTGGGCATCTTCTCGGCCCCGTGACAGACCTGGTCGATCAGGAGGTCAACGTCCTCTTTCGTGGGCTGCTCTCCCCTCTCCACCAGACGGATGAGCCTGGAGAAGACAGACGTTACCTGGTCCACGACCTCCGCTGGCCCGATGACCTTGATCTGGTTTCCCCTGACCGAGACGATGGCGTCAAAGGAAGACTCTATGTGGCGCAGGAGCGAGTCGGATGGACCCATGACCTGGGTGGGGTCGATGGTATCGGGAATGGTCAGGCGTACGTGGGTGGGCTGCATCGAATGAGGAATCCTCTCGCCTCGGGTCTTCTTCAGTTGCAAAGACGAACGACGTCCCTTGCGGGGTGTCACACCAGCTATCGTAGCGCATCACCCTCTGCACGGACAGCAAGCAGGCTCCCGTCGTCCATGACCGAGGTAGCCCTCACCCGTATGAGCGAGCCAATGGGCAGACTGGGATCCACGTGCACGTCCAGGAGCCCGCCAGTGACACCGCGGCCCTTGCGCTCGACAACCACCAGGTCCTCCTTGCCAATGCGGTCCAGAGCGGCTTGTCTGCGCATCGCCAGCGCCAGTGACCTCAGGCGCTTGCTGCGGTCGGCCGCCTGCTGGGGCGCTACCTGGTCCGCCGCGACGGCTGCTGGTGTGCCAGGTCGCTTGGAGTAACGAAAGACATGCATCTTTGCGAAGGCCATGCGCTCGCAGAAGTCATAGGACTCCTGGAAGTCCTCCTCGGTCTCGCCGGGAAAGCCCACGATCACGTCCGTGCCCAAGGCTATGCCAGGCAGCGCCTGGCGCGCCATCCCAACGACACCCTGGAAGAAGGAACTGTCGTATGCCCTATTCATACGGGAAAGGGTGGCATCACAGCCAGACTGCAGGCAGACGTGGAGGAATAGGGCCAGACGGTCCTGGTAGGTGCCCATCACGTCCAAGAGCTCCTCAGTCACGTCGGGCGGCTCGATGGAACCGATGCGGACTCGGCGAATGTCCGTATGACGCATCAGGAGGTCCAAGAGGCCCGGTAGGCGCAGGCCGTCTCGGTCGTAGCTCCCGATGTTTATGCCCGAGAGGACCACCTCGGCACTGCCCGCATCGGATGCCTCCTGAACGCGGGAGACGACCTCCGCTGCAGGCAGGGACCTCGCGGCGCCACGCGCCTTCCAGACGATGCAGTAGGAGCAGCGATTGTCACAGCCGTCCTGAATCTTTATCCCAGGCCTGGTACGACCCGTTGGGGTGCCGTAGGTCTGAACGGACTCGGCCGCCCAGATGCCCTCGCTACCCGCGCCGATGAGCTCCATCACACGAGACGCCACCTGAGACTTGTCACGCACGACGGTCACGTTGGGAGCTATGCCCGACAGCTCGTCCTCAAAGAGGTTTGCCACACATCCGGTGGCGACGACCTCCGGTGCCTGGGGAAGGCTCGCCATGTGACGGACCTGCTTGCGGGTCTTTGCCTCGGCCTCTCCCGTGACGGCACAGCTATTCACCACGATGGCCGCCGCCTCCTGGGGGCGGACCATCCGCAGTCCGTGTGCCTGCAAGCTAGCCGCTATGTCATCCAACTCGTCACGGTTGACCCTACAGCCCAGGTTCACGAAGGCGACGCCTGGCGTCCTGGCCGACCGGGCCTGGCTACTCACTTGCGCTTCCTGGGTCGGGGCTTGCGGGCCTTGCGGTGGAAGGGAGACTTGCGATCGTCAGTCCCCTCTTGGGCCTCCGTGCGCTCCGCTGCTCCCTCGGACTCTGCCTCGGCAACGAAGTCCTCACCATGGCGCTCGTCCACGACCCGCTGGATCATGGCCAGCTGCTCCTTGTTGAGGTCCTTGACGGGCTTGACCTCCACGACCGCATAGAGGCTGCCGCGGGCGCCTGACCCCAGTCGGGGCATGCCATGGCCGGTCACCCTCACCTGCTGGCCATAGGCGCAGCCTGCGGGAACCTCCACCTTGACCTTCTCGTCCTTGAGGATGCCGTCCACGTAGATCGTCTTGCCCACGACGGCCTCCAGGCCGTCGACCTCCACCTTGCAAAAGAGGTCGTCGCCCTGGCGCTCGAAGCGCTCGTGCTTCCTTATGTCGATGGTCACGACCAGGTCGCCCGTGTGGTCTCCACGGACACCCGCCTCACCCTTCCCACCAATGGTCAGGGACTGGCCGGCATGGACGCCAGCGGGAATCTTTACCTCCACCTGTTCACGAGAGGGGGTGCGTCCTTGACCATCGCAGGTCTCGCAGGGCTTGTCGATGACCTGACCGGAACCGTGGCAGTCGGGGCAGACGGTCTGGGACTGCATCTGTCCAAAGATCGTCCTCTGGACCTGAGTCACGCGGCCCGTACCGTGGCAGCGCTCGCAGATGTGGGCGTGTCCGCCCTCGGCGGCACCGGTGCCGTTGCAGTCGTCACAGGGAGCCAGGCGATCGTAGGAAATCGTCTTCGTGCAGCCAGCGGCAGCCTCCTCCAGGGTCACCTGCAGGGTGATGCCCATGTCACGGCCACGAGTGCGGGCAGCACGGCCACCGCCAGCAGCACCTCCACCAAAGAAGGAGTCAAAGATGTCATTGATGCCGAAGCCGCCGCCAAAGATGTCGGACATGTCCACGTAGTCCGAGCCAAAGCCGCCAGGGCCGTCGGGAGTGCCGTAGCGGTCGTAGTTGGCGCGCTTGCGCTCGTCGGAGAGGACCGAGTAGGCCTCGTTGACCTCCTTGAACTTCTCCTCGGCATCCGGTGCCTTGTTGACGTCGGGATGGAGGGTGCGGGCCTTCTTGAGGAAGGCACGCTTGATCGTCTTTGCGTCGGCGTCGCGATCGACGCCCAGAATCTCGTAATAGTCCGGACTATCGGCCAATCTTACCAATCTCCCAACAACACTAGCCTTGCCAAAAACACGAATGCGAACGCAGCGTCCTGACGGACGCGTCAGGTATCTGAGGTCACCCTCTATAGCCCGCCGAACCCAGGGTGGAGCACGACATGAACATGAGCAGGATGAAGGCCACGAAGATGCCGTTGGAGAAGCCGTTGATGCCAGAGGCGAGGCCGTTTCTCCACCAGCGTTTGCTGGCTATGAAGCCATCCCGGAACATGTTGAAGAGACCCGCCAAGAGGCCAACGCCGATGAGAATCCAAAGGACGGGGTTACCCGCAAAGGCAAAGAGAATCGCGAAAGGCAGAATGAAGCCCACCGTATAGAAGCCCGCGGCCTGGCGCTGGTTCAGCCGCTCGGACTCCACGCCCACGCGGCAGACGAAGTCGCCGGCCTCCTTGCCATTGGTGCCGGCGTTGCCCATGCCCTTGATGCGGACCTCGTCACCGTCATGGCTGTTTGCGGGTACCTCGATGACCACCTCGGACGCAGAGAGGTTCCTGCCGGAGCCTCCGCACGTGGGACAGGGGTCCACGACGACCTTGCCCGTGCCCTCGCACTCGGGGCACTCCATCTCCATGACGCCCATGCCAAAGAGGATACCCAGGTCGACACCGATGCGGCCGGAGCCCCCGCAGGTGGGGCAGGTCTCGGCATGGTCATGCTCCACGGAGCCCTTGCCACCACAGGTGCCGCAGGAGACGAAGCGCTGGTAGGTCACGCCGCGACGGCAGCCCTCCTTTGCCTGCTTGTCATCAAGGTTGAGCTCGTAGACCACGTCCGCACCGACCTTGGGATTGTAGGATCGCGACTTGGTACGTTCACGGCCACGCGTCGAATAGCCTCCGCCAAAGGGAAAGCCCCAGCCAAAGGGCGAGCCGCCCCAGTCGCCAAAGGGGTCCTGGCCGCCGTAGCCGCCAGCAGATCCATAGGGGCTCTGGGGCCCGCCATAGCCGGGGAAGCCACCGGAGCGCATGGCGTCATAGCGCTTGCGCTTGGACTCGTCGGAAAGGACGGCGTAGGCCTCCGAGACCTCCTTGAACTTCTCCTCTGCATCGGGAGCCTTGTTCACGTCGGGGTGGAGCTTGCGCGCCTTCTTTTGAAAGGCCCTGCGAATCTCGTCGGTGGAAGCATCCTTCTCCACGCCCAGGATCGCGTAGTAGTCCTTCTCGTTCATTGACGCCATGGCTTTGAATTCCTTTGAACTCGAGTTTGTGTGTTAGGAGTGCTAAAAAAGACACACCTGGCAGAGATTGTATCCAAGGAAGGCCGATGCTAGTCAGACGCTTGGGAGCGTGACAAATCCATCAGAGGCTCCTACCGCTCTTCACCTCACCGTCATCCGAGGCCAGGCCCCAAAGGAGCCCGTAGAGCTCGTTTCCCAGAAGCCAGCCCTTCTCCGTGGGGGCAAGTCTCCCCTCTTCCGTCATACGCGCAAGACCACGACCCTCGACTTCACCTAGGCAGGCATCGAGGGCAGGGCCAAAGGCATCACCCGCCAGGGCCAAGAGGCCCGCGTCGACGCCGGCAGAGAGCCTGGCCCCCAGCATGAGGTCCTCTGCCAGGGCCTGCCGCCAGGTCAGAAACTCCAGGTCAAAGGCCAGGTCGCGAAGGCCCCGCCCACAGGCGATCTCCTGGCGGGAACTCGTCACCGAAAGGCGCACGCGCTCGGTTCCCGCAGGGGCTGGCGGTAGCTGGTTGCAGATTTCTCCCAAGGCCACGTAGCCCAAGGTCGTTAGCATGCCCGAGGCCCCCGTGCCCAGGCCCAGGTAGGGCTGGCCCGTCCAGTAGGTCTGATTGTGCCTGCACGCCTTACCAGGCATGGCGTAGCTCGCAACCTCGTAGCGGGAGAAGCCCGCCTCCCCCAAGACCCGCTCGGCCATGCCCATGCGGGATGCCTGCACGTCGGGGTCGTTCCAGGCAAGATCCTCGTCCCCCACCCGTCGGTCCAGGGCAGTCCCCTCCTCGATGGTCAGCGGATAGACGCTCACGTGACCAATGCCCGTCCGAACCAGCCCGTCCAGGCTTTCCAGCCAGCTCTGGTCCGTCTGCAGGGGTATGGCGCACATGAGGTCGGCAGAGACGTCCAAGCCACGACCCAGGGCAGCTCTCAGACGGTCCAGGGCCTGGTCAGCTGTGTGGACGCGACCCAGTTCACGAAGCTCTGCGTCACAGAGACTCTGCACGCCCACCGAGACGCGGCTGGCCCCGCTAGCCACGAGCGCATCCAGAACCTGGTCGGAAAGGGACTCCGGGTTCGCCTCGCAGGAAAACTCCTCCACATCAGGGCAGGACTCCCACACGCAGGCGACCAGCCGGCCCAGGAGGTCGGCCCCCAGGAGACTGGGGGTGCCACCGCCCAGGTAGGCGCAGCCCACGTCTGACAAGAGGCCCAGATCCCGCAACTCGGACAGTTGCCCCTCCAGGGTCTCCACGTAGCTGGCCATCAGGGGATCACCGTGCCGCGTGGCCCAGGAGGGAAAGTCGCAATAGGCGCATTTGCTCACGCAGAAGGGAACGTGCAGGTAGAGGGCCGACGCCCCCGTCTGCCGATAGCGCCCGGACCAGGCGGCATCCCCATCGGACGACAGGAGACCTTCACCGCCTGACCTAGCCAAGCTGGTCCTCCTGCTCCAGGCGAGCCCTGGCCTCGTCCAGCATGGCCAGGAAGTCATCCAGGGTCACGCAAGTCATGGCGGTGTTTCTCCACGCCGATGCATGAGGCAGACCCTTTAGGTACCAGCCCACGATGCTCCTTCCCCTCACCAGGTGGGCGCCCGTGGCGGCAAGGAGCCTGAGCTGCAATTCCACGGCGTTCAGGCGCTCCTCGATGCTGGGGGTGTTGGGCTCCTTCCCAGCAAGCAGATCCCTTGCCTCCCCGAATATCCAGGGGTTTCCATAGGAACCGCGGGCAACCATAACGGCAGCAGCGCCCGTCTGCCCCAGGACGTCCACAGCCGCCTGGGCACTCATGATGTCTCCCGAGGCAATCACGGGCACCTGGACCGCGTCGACAACGCGACCGATGGCCGACCAGTCCGCCTTGCCGTGGTAGAGCTGGGCCGCCGTCCTTCCATGGATGGCTATGGCAGAGGCTCCCGCCTGCTCCATCCTGCGCGCAAAGTCCGGGGCAATCTCCGGCCCCTCATAGCGGCTCCGCCTGATCTTGCAGGTTACGGGCACCGTGGTCTCGGCCAGGCAGGCCCTCACGATGTCTGCCGCCTTCTGGGGTTCCTCCAGAAGGGCAGAGCCCTCCCCCTTGCTCACGACCTTTCGGACGGGGCAGGCCATGTTGATGTCGATAAGGGCCAGTCGGTCCCCCAGCCTCTCCTGGACCGCTGCCGCCGCCTCGCGGAACTGGTCGGGCTTGGAACCAAAGAGCTGGACGGCAAGGTCGGGCTCGCCGTCTGCGGGGTAGACCAGGTCCCAGGTCTTGTCCCCGCCGTAGTGGATGCCCGCCACGGAAACCATCTCGGTATAGGCCAGGGCAGCCCCACCAGAGCGCGCCATCAGGCGGTAGGCGCCGTCGGTCACACCCGCCATGGGTGCCATCAGGAAGGGATTGGCAGTGAATCTCTCCCGCAGTCCATCTCCCTTTGGCAGGGGCTCAATGGAGGGAGCCAGGCCAGCCCCCGGGGCCAGCCTGGCCAAAAGCTCGCTCGGCCTCTCGCACGAGGTCGTCGTTAGGGTTTTCTGCATATTCGTCCTCCGTGAGGTCACGCTCGCACAGCGGGGTCGGCCAAGGCGCGGCGTAGGGCCAGGCACATCAAAATCCCAGGTAAACCCCTACTCACCATCAACCTTCAGGACGGCAAGGAAGGCCTCCTGTGGCACCTCGACGGAGCCGATGGCCTTCATGCGCTTCTTGCCCTCCTTCTGCTTCTCCAGGAGCTTGCGCTTACGCGTGATGTCGCCGCCGTAGCACTTGGCCAAGACGTCCTTGCGAACGGCGCGGACGGTCGTGCGACTGATGATCTTGTTGCCGATGGCACCCTGGATGGGAACCTCGAACTGCTGCCTGGGGATGATGTCCTTGAGCTTCTCACAGAGGGCGCGGGCCATGTTGTAAGCCTTGTCCTTGTGGACGATGAAGGAGAGTGCGTCCACCTCGTCACCAGCCAGAAGGATGTCAAGCTTGACCAGGTCGCTCTTGTGGTAGTCGCCCATCTCGTAGTCCAGGGAGGCGTAGCCCTTGGTGCGGGACTTGAGCTGGTCAAAAAAGTCCAGGATGAGCTCTGCCAGGGGGATGTCGAACTGGATCTCCACCGACTTCTCGGACAGGTAGACCATATTGCCGGTCTCGCCACGGTGGTCGACGACCAGCTGCATCACGGCACCCATGAACTCGGGAGGAACGATGACCTTTGCCTTGAGATAGGGCTCCTCGATGTGGCCGACCTTCGTCACGTCTGGCAGGTCCTGGGGACTCGTGATCTCGATCATGGTCCCGTCGGTCTTGTAGACGTGGTAGTTGACTGAGGGACTGGTGGCGATGAGGTCCAGACCGAACTCGCGCTCCAGACGCTCCTTCACGACCTCCATGTGAAGGAGGCCCAGGAAGCCCACGCGGAAGCCAAAACCCAGGGCCACCGAGGTCTCGGGAGTCCACACCAGGGAGGGGTCATTGACCTTGAGCTTCTCCAGGGCGTCACGGAGGTTCTCGTACTGCTTGTTGTCTATTGGAAAGAGACCCGTGAAGACCATGGGCTTCGCCTCGTGGTAGCCAGGGCAGGCCTCGGCGCAGGGATTGTGCTCGAAGGTGATGGTGTCGCCGGTCTTTACCAGGGCGGGTTCCTTCAGACCAGTGACCACATAGCCCACCTCGCCCACGCCCAGGACGTCCAGGGGCGTCTCCAAGGGGCGCTTGCAGCCCACGCCGTCGCAGAGGAAGCTGTCACCCAGGGCCATCATCTTGAGCTGGTCGCCCTTCTTGATCTGGCCGTCAAAGACGCGGACCGTTGCGATGACGCCACGGTACTCGTCGAAGTAGGAGTCCAGAATCAGTGCCTTGAGCGGTGCGCTCGCGTCGCCCTTGGGCGGAGAAATCAGGTAGACGATAGACTCCAGGAGGTCGTGAATGCCCTCGCCGGTCTTTCCGGACACAAGGACGGCGTCCTCGGCAGGAATGGCCAGGTCGTCCTCGATCTCCTGCTTTACCTCCTCGGGATGGGCAGAGGGCAGGTCGATCTTGTTGATGGCGGGAACGATGTCCAGGTTTGCGTTCATGGCCAGGTTGGCATTGGAGACGGTCTGGGCCTCCACGCCCTGGGTGGCGTCCACCACCAGGACGGCACCCTCGCAGGCGGCTAGGCTGCGGCTGACCTCGTAGGTGAAGTCCACGTGACCAGGCGTGTCGATGAGGTTGAACATGAACTCCTCGCCGTTGTCAGCGTCATAGATGACGCGGACGGCGTTGGACTTGATGGTGATGCCGCGCTCCTGCTCGATGTCCATGGAGTCCAGCATCTGACTGGACAGGTCCCTTTGCTCAACCGTGTGGGTGAGCTCCAGGATGCGGTCCGAGATCGTCGACTTTCCGTGGTCGATGTGGGCAACGATAGAAAAGTTGCGGATATGTGAGATGTCAAATGTATTCATGTCGTTGATGATAGCGTAACTTGTCGCCCACATGCTATACTTCATCCTTGTACCTCGCCGTGTCAGGAGCGGATGCCCCCACTTCCGCGCCTAGCTATAAGAGGCCTCAAGGAATTGCTTTTGAAAGGAACCGCACGTGGCAAACATCAAGTCGCAGAAGAAGCGCATCAAGACCGCCGAGAAGGCTCGCATCCGCAACAAGGCCGTCCGCTCTGAGCTGAAGACCGCCGTCAAGAAGGTCCGCGTCGCCGCTGAGTCCGGTGACAAGGCGCAGGCTCAGCAGCTGGCCAACGAGGCTGGTCGTCTGCTGGACAAGGCAGCCTCCAAGGGCATCATCCACAAGAACCAGGCTTCCAACCGCAAGTCCGGTATCCAGAAGCTGGTCAACAAGATGGCCTAGTGCCCACGGCACACATCACGCACTTCAGGGACCCGACCTCGTGTCGGGTCTTTTTTTCCGTAGTGGTGGCGTATCCGTAGGGGGTACTCCCTTTTGGCATATGCCAAAAGGGAGTACCCCCTACGGATACGCCATCTATCGGCAGATTGCCGTCAGCAGCTGGAGGAAGCTCGTTTCCACGTCAGCACCGCTCTTGAGCTCTCGCTCGCACTTTGCGCATGCCGCCAGTCCTTGCTCGAGCTCGCCGGGACCAAAGCTCCTTGCCCAAGAGGGATAGCGCCGAACCGCTCGCTCGTTCTTTCCCAGAGTTTGGGCCAACATCCCTCCCTGACCACGGGCCGCGAGTGACTTGGCGCAGACCAGCTCCCTCAGCCTACGCTCAAGCATGACCGTGAGGCCAATCTGGGAAGGCTTCTGCATGAGCTTGTAGTTTTCCAGAGCCCTGCCAAGGTCACGGGAGCAGACAGCGTCCAGGAATCCCCAGGGCTTCACCTCGGCGGTGCGGGCCACATGAGCGCGCACGTCCGCCAGAGTCAGCTCTCCCCGGTAGCCCTTGATTGCCGCCAGGGTCTTCACCTGGTTTTCCAGCAGAGTCGTCGAGTCTCCCACGCGGGAGGCCAACTCCTCGGCCGCGTCCGCCCCCATCCCCATGCCATAGGCCGAAGCCATCTTTTGCACATAGGGACCAAGCTCCCAGGGTTTCTTTGCCGCACAGTCGATCACGGAATGGGGTCCCAGTGCCTTCACGGCCTTGTAGAGGCGGGTAGACTTTGCCAGGCTCTTTGCCACCAGGCAGAGGACGCAGCCGGGATTGGGGTCCTTGAGGTAGCTGATGACCGCCTCAGAGGTGACCTTGGGCAGGTGCTCTGCCTCGCTCACGATGACCAAGCGGATGCCCGAACCCATGGGAAGCGTGTTCAGAGAGGCCAGGAGGTTACCCGCGTCCAGGTCAGCTCGGGCAACACGCTCGTCCAGATTGAAGGCCTCGAGCCCCGCCTCCAGGTGGCCCTTCAAGCGAGTGACGGCCGTCTTGCTCTTCAGCTCGTCCGCCCCAACGACCAGGTAGGCCGGAAGAAAGGCCGCCTTCTTCTTTGCTGCGCTCATCTGACTCCCCTCTCTGCGAAAACCATGCTACCCCAACAGGAGCCACCATAGGAACACGCGAACGGCTGTGGATTTTGAGCTTCGACCACACTAGCGCTCCGTGCTGACCAGGATGCCATCATTCCCAGGACGCACGGTCACTGTCCCCACGTCCTTGGTGCAGAGGAACTTCGACCCCGCACCCTCCAAGACCTCGATGCATTCCTGGGTGGGATGACCGTACTTGTTGCCCTCGCCTGCCGAGGCCACGGAAAGCTCGGGGTCTAGACCTCGAGCCGTCTCTGGATATATGGAGACCTTGGACCCATGGTGTCCCACCTTGAGGAAGTCGATATCCCCCACGTCGGCGTCACGGACTACCTGCTGGGTCTGGTCCTCCTCAGCGTCTCCCGTCAGGAGCCCCTTCATGGTCTTTCCACCCTGGTCGTAATCCAGGACCATCTCAATGGAATCCTCGTTCTCCTTGCCGTCCACCTCATTCTCGGGCCAGACCATTCTCAGGGAAAAGCCTCCTGCATGCAGGATGTCACCCGCCGAGATCTCCTGGGCAGGACCTCCAGTCAACCGCTTCACCGTCTGCGAGAGGTCGCCGGACAGGTCATCCGAGACACCCTGGGCAACATAGACCCTTCCGCAACCCAGTGGCAGGGAAAGGTCGTCCAAGCCGCCCACGTGGTCCTCGTGCTGATGAGTGAGGACGACAGCGTCCAGGTGGAGGACCCCCATCTGCGACAAGTCTCTGGCGCAGGAATCGTCGACCCCTGTGTCCACCAGAATGGCATGCGGCCCGTCTCGAACCAGGATGGCATCTCCCTGGCCCACGTCCAGAACGTACAGGCTGGCAGGAGAAAGGAAGAGCTGCCCCGCCAAAAGAGCCAGACAGACTCCCGCGCCCATGCCAACCAGACCAAGAAGCCTTCTGCCATTCACGCGCGGCCAAAGCCAGAGCAAAAGTCCAGTTCCGACAGCTGCCACAATCCCCCACATGCCCTTTCCTCCCGTCACCGTCACACTTGCAAAGGAGAGACCCGAAATCCACCTAAGTGCCGTCAGGATGCAGTCAGAAAGAAAGTCACAAGCCCCAAGCACGAGCTCACCTGGCACAGGGAGCTCCGACAGGACTGCCGAAACAAGCCCCAGGCCGATCAGAAGGGTGAAGGGAAATGACAGGACGAGGTTTGCCAGGGGTGCCACAAGAGAAATTTCCGAGAAGGTGGCCACGGTAAGAGGCATCGAGGCCAGCTGAGCCACCAGGGTCGCCGCCAACACGTCTCGCAGACCCTCGACGGCTGAGCGAAGGCGCCTGTCCCTCAGGTGGTGGAGGTGAAGGATTACCACCAGGGCCTGCGAGAGAGAGCCCAGCAGGTAGCCCGCATACGCAGAGAAGAGCGAGAGGGCTATCACGCAGGTGACGGAGAGAAGAAAGCTCAGCTGACCCGAGCAGGCTGGGTCAAAGAGGGCCATGCAGGTGGCCACCACCGATGCCGATGAAACGCCGTAGGTCCGCCTACCCGCAAGCTCCGCTCCAGCGGCAACCCCGCACATACCCCAGGCACGCAGGGCGGAGACGGGAAGGCCGCAAGCCAACACAAAGAGAGCGAGGATGGCTTGTAGGAGGATCAGGCGGACCCCAGGCCGCAGCCTAAGCCTCAGCAGGATTACCGAAAGGAGCCCAGCTGCCACGGCAAGGTGAGAGCCAGAGACTGCAATCAGGTGAGACACCCCAGCCCGGGAGAAGAGCTCGGCGATTTCCCTCTTTCGAATGCCGCTCCTGTATCCCAGGACGCAGCCGGCCAAGAGGGCCCTGCCGTCCCCGTCGGCCGGGTCAAGACGGTCCAGGCAGGTCCTACGCCAGGCCAGGACCAAGCCCAAAGGACCGTCGGGTCTAAGGTCATCAGCCAGGTGCACGACCTTGACGCGACCCACTATGCCCTGGGCGGCATTGCTCCTCCCCCAATCGTCGTCTCCATTGGGCGAAAACCTGCCCACGCAGCGTACGCGATCAAAGAGCCCTACCCCATCAGGAACGCTTAGCCAGACCTCGGTCTGCTCCCCATCTGGCCCCTCGGCCCTCGCATGACAGCTGTTTCCAAAGTCACTTGGCACTGGATCGGAGAGCACGGTGAATTCCCAGTCAAGCATGGAGCTACGCTCCAGGAGTTGTCCCGCCTGCCGGTCGGTCTCCACGCGAGCGCAGGCAAGCCCCAATGCCAAAAGACAGATTCCTAAAGAAGCTAGTACCATTACAGGCGGTCGCGACGGCACATCTCCTTGGGCCCCGTGCTTGATCAGCACAAAAGCGACAGCGCTCGCGATAAGGCAGAGCCCACCCACGAAGGCCATCGGGCGCAGACGGCTGGGCAGCTCGAACCGTCCGCTCATGGTCATTCGCTCTACGCCCAGAACTAGGGCCAGGACGATGAGGGTGGCCGGTATTGCGGGCCTCAGGGGCTGCTCCAGTTCCCCCGACCCATCCTGGCCGTCAAAAGAGCGTCTCCTAGACACAGATGTGGTCCTTTACCTTGGCGAACTTCTTTTCTCCTATGCCAGAGACCCGCATCAGGTCCTCTGGAGACTTGAAGGGGCCGTTGTTCTTCCTGTCCTCCACGATAGCCTCCGCGGTTGCCTGGCCAACGCCCGAGAGGGATTGGAGCTCTTCCACACTCGCCGTATTGATGTTCACGAGACCGCCCGACTGGTCCGCCGAGCCGGTACCACCTGCTCTGCCTTCGGCCGACGAGCCATCGGAGGTCCCCGCGGAAGAGCTGGAGGCATCCGCCGCTACTGTCTGGGCGGCAGGAGTCTCCCCCGTCACGGGCACGTGGACCTTCTGTCCGTCGCTTAGGACCGCAGCTAGGTTGATGGTGCTGGTGTCCGCATCGGCCCTGAGCCCACCCGCCGCATCAACGGCATCGCGCACTCTCGGCGAGCTGCCCTCCAGCTCGAAAACCCCTGGATTAGACACGGCCCCGTCCACATGCACGATGACCTTGTTCTGGGCTGCCGCTTGGTTTGTCTCTCCGCCAGAGTCTTCGTCCTTGCCCGAACCGCCATCAGCCTGATTCTGCAAGGTCTGTCTATCGCTATCACTCTCCTCCCGACTCACTCCCTGATCCTGACCCCCTCGCTCGAGGACCTCCTGCCCGCTTGGCCCCAGGACACGCCCGACGGCAAGTCCGCCCACAGTCAGCCCGGCAATCACGGCCAGGACCAGAACAAGCCCCCGGTTTCTCCTCAGCCAGGAGGCAGTCCTCCTGCCAAGCCTCCTCTGTACCGTCTTTGGCGAAAGCTTTTGAGCCATACAGAAACACCCCCTCTCCCATTCTTGGGAAAGGGGGTGCCTAGAGGTCAAAAAAGCCCTTGGGAGTCTGCACCTATCGGGCAGCAAGCTAACGCCTAGCTTACCGCACAGGTCGACTAGCTGCGAAAACGACTAGTCGATATGCTCGAAGGCAGGCAAAAGTTCCCTGTGCCACCTGGAGATCTGACGAGGCGGCTTGTAGGAGGGGCACTGGTCGAAGTCAACGTACTCTATGTTCTGCACAAGCTCCTCGATCATGGCATCATGGTCGAAGGAGTCCCAGGCCTCATGCACCTTGTCGATGCGAGCGTGGGTCTCGGGCCTGCGCGGCATGAAGAGCGTGCAGCAGTCCGCAGCGTCCTGCGCACTGATGTCGTATGTCCCAATCTCCTCGGCGCGACGTATGATCTCCTGCTTGTCCGAACCAATGAGGGGACGGAGTACAGGCAAAGAGACTATCTCGTTCACGGCAGCGATGTTGTCCAGGGTCTGAGAGGCAACCTGACCCAGTGACTCGCCAGTCACAAGGGCCTTCGCTCCCTCCAGCTGCGCGATACGCTCTGCCACGGCGAACATCACGCGGCGGTAGGTGATGATACGCAGGCTCTGGGGCACAGCCAGCGAGATCTCACGTTGCTTCTCGCCAAAGGGCACCACGTAGAGGCGGCCGATCATGCCGCCAGGTGCCAGCTGGTTGATGATGTCCTGACAGAGGTACTCGCTCGTGTCAGCCGTCATAGGACGCCCAGAGAAGTGCACAGGCACGCAGGTGGCACCGCGACGACCCACCATCCAGGTAGCGACAGGCGAGTCAAAGCCGCTGGAAAGCAGGGTGACAACCTTGCCGGCAGTACCGACGGGAAGTCCGCCCACGCCGACCTCAGAGGCGGCATAGACATAGACCACATGACCGACCGCATTCACGTAGACAATCACGTCTGGTTTGTGCATCTGGACTTTCTTGTCGGGAAACTCATGACAAAGAATGTCTCCGACCAGTCGATTGATGTCAATGGAATGGCGCTCGTAATCCGTCGAGGACCTGTGTGCATGCACCTTGAAGCTTGTGAAGTCACCGGCCTCATGCAGGGCCTTGAGAGCAGCGGCGCAGTACTCTTCCTCGTCGAGCGAGCACAGGTAGGCCTGGGAGACACGAGCGACGCCAGGCACGAGAGAAATGGCATGGGCCAGCTCAGGCGTGGCCTGACCGTCCTGAGCACTCACCAGGAGGTGGCCCGGGATGCGCTTGACCTCCGCTACGGGATAATCACGCAAGGCTTTCCGCAGGTTCTGTACCAGCTGGTTCTCGAAGGTAGAACGATTCTTTCCCTTGAGGCCAATCTCATGGTAGTGAACCAGGCAAACCCTATCGCTCATGACTAGAGGTTCCGCTCGACACGGGAATTCGCACCAACGATGTCGCTGTCAAAGCTCTCCTGGTCAAAGCCAAGCTTGTCATTGGCGATCTCGTTCATGGCAACGGAGATGGTGTCCTCGCCAGAAACGATCGTGGTGATGTCGTCAAAGTCCTGTACCTCGGCGACACGCAGGTGCATGCCGCGAATCATGTTGTTGATGTCGCAGGCGCGCTTGGATGCGACGGAGCAGAGCAGGAAGGGGTTCTCTTCGGTCTTCTCCAGAAGGCCGTCAATCTCAGGCTCGATTACTGCCATAAGAGCTTCCTCCATTCGTTTCGTATTCCTTCATTATCGTTGCCAGCTGGGCAACGGCGGCATCGGCCTTGTCGTTGACAAGACGGACGTCGTAACGTGGGGCAAGGTCCATCTCGCACTTTGCGTTGGCCAGGCGAAGCTCCACCTGGTCCTCCGACTCAGTGCCACGGTCGCGAAGACGTCGCTCCAGCTCCTCCATCGAGGGCGGCTCGACGAAGATTAGGACCGCGTCGGGAACGAGTCGCTTGACGTTCAGGGCGCCCTGGACATCTATCTCCAGGATGACGGACTTGCCGGCAGAAAGCTGGGCCTTCACGTCCTCCTTGAGCGTCCCATAGCAGTGACCGTGCACATGAGCCCACTCCAGAAAGTCCCCAGCTTTCACCCGACGCTGGAACTCCTCCTCACTCAAGAAATGATAGGAGACGTCGGGTATCTCACCTTGTCGAGGCGAGCGCGTGGTAGCCGAGACCGTCAGGCCGAGGTCAGGACGCATCTCCCTAAGAAGGGAGACCAGCGTACCCTTGCCCGCACCCGACGGTCCCGAAATGACGAAAAGTCGCGATTGAGTGCCCACTTACTTGGAGAGCACCTCGAGAAGCTCCTCGCGCTGGCGGGCGCCCAGGCCCTTGACGCGACGAGTGGAGGAGATGCCAAGCTCGTCCATGATCTTTGTGGCCTTGGCCTTGCCATAGCCAGGAAGGGACTCGATCAGGGCAGAGACCTTCATGCGGCTGGCGATGGGATCCTCGGACTCGAGAACCTCATTGAGGGAAATCTCGCCCTTCTTGATCTTGTCACGAAGCTCAGCGCGTGCGTGACGGGCTGCTGCAGCCTTCTCCAGAGCGGCCTTGCGCTGCTCGTCCGTAAGCTGAGGTAGTGCCATGGTTCCTCCAAACATTGATTTCAATCTCAAAAAGACTTTTATCGACCAAAGATTAGCAGGTCAGAGACGTGCAAGCAAGAAGTATCACTCTTAAATGGCGGTAATACAAGGCCGTTAACTGGCTTTTTCAAAAAATGTCCCCTTGTAACATACGAATAGCGACAGATATCTATTGATTCTTCGTATCAGGGCACATTTGCCTTTCATTTTGCCTGCTAGCGGACTTAATCCTCCACAAGCTCCCTCACGATAGCCTCGAAGGCATCCACAGGAGAGTCCGCCTGGGTGATGGGTCGACCTATGACAAGCTTGCTCGCACCAGCCTGCATTGCAGTCGCAGGCGTAGCAATGCGCTTCTGGTCACCCACGGCAGCACCCGCGGGCCTCACGCCGGGAGTGACGATGAGGGCGTCGGGTCCCAGGAGTTGGCGCATGTCAGCGGCTTCACGAGGCGAGCACACGATGCCGTCGGAGCCTGCGCCCACAGCGAGCTTGGCCAGGCGAGAGACCTCGTCCTCCACCTTGTCATTGACGCCAATCTCGGCCAGAGAGTCCTGGTCCATGCTGGTCAGGACCGAGATGGCGACCAGGCGAGTCCTGTCTCCGTCACGCTCGGCGGCCGCCTCTTCCACACCCGCACGGGCCTGGGCGACCATGGCAGAGCCGCCCATGCCGTGGATGGAGAGGATATCCGCACCGGAAAGCGAGGCGGAACGGGCAGCGCCCTTTATCTGGAAGGGGATGTCATGCAGCTTCAGGTCCAGAAAGACCTTCATGCCCGCATCATGCATTGCACGGACGATTTGGGGTCCCTCGGCATAGAAGAGGGTCATGCCCACCTTGACCCAGCGGGCCTTGCCAGAGAGCTTCTTGGCCAGATCCAGCGCCTCGTCCTTTTCACAGTCCAGTGCGACGATGATGGCGTCGCGGGCCTCGTTCTCGCTTAGCATTCAAAGGCTCCTATCAGCTCGTTGATGTCAGAAACTCCCTGCTCCTCGGCCCAGACGCAGAGCTCGTCCAGGATTCGCTGCGCAGCGGACGGGTCGTGGAGGTTGGCAGTGCCCACGGAGACCGCCGTGGCACCTGCCAGGATGAACTCGGCCGCGTCCTCGCCAGTCTCCACGCCGCCAATGCCACAGAGGGGAATATGCACGGCCTGGGCAGCCTCCCAGACCATACGGACGGCTATGGGATGGATGGCGGGGCCGGAGACGCCCGCCGTGGGACGGGAAAGCTTGCTCCTGCGCGTATGGACGTTGATTGCCATGCCGGGAATCGTGTTGATCAGGGAGAGTGCGTCCGCACCCTCTGCCTCAAGGGCACGGCCAATCTCGGCCACGTCATGCGGGGCCATCTTTACGATCACGGGGAGCTTGGTCAGGGGACGAACCGTCCTCATGACCTCAGCCGCCGCCTCGGGGGTCGCCCCCATGGCGGCGCCTCCCTGAGAGACGTTGGGGCAGGAGATGTTTATCTCCAGGCCAGAGGCAAAGGGGGCCAGCTCCTCGTAGAGCTCGACGGCGCGAGCGTACTCGTCCAGGGAGTGCCCGGCCACCTGGCAGATCACGGCCGTGCCCTTCTTGCGCAGCCCCTCCAGATACTCGCCGTTCTTCTCCACGAAGGCCCTGATGCCAGGATTGGCCAGACCGACCGAGTTGATCATGCCACTCGTAATCTCGCACATGCGGGGCTCGGGATTTCCCACCCAGGGCTCAGCCGAGCAGCCCTTGCAGGTGATGGCACCAAGCTTCGAGACGTCCATGAAGTTCTCGAACTGCCAGCCAAAGCCAAAGGTCCCCGATGCCGTGTTGAGGGGGTTCTTCATAGGGATGCCGCCAAGGTTGACGGACATGTTCACCGTGCTCACCATGCCACCTCGCTCGCGTCAAAGACCGGACCGTCCGTGCAGCAGGACTTGTAGCCACCGCCCACCATGGCGACATTGCAGCAGTTGCAGACGCCGAAGCCACAACCCATGAGCTTCTCCAAGGAGGCCTGACAGGCGATGCCATGCTCCTGGGCCAGACGGGCGATGCCCGCCATCATGGGGGTGGGACCACAGGTCATGACCGTGTCGTAGTCATGACGGGAGACGAGCTCCTCCATGGCGTTGGTGGTAAAGCCCTTGATTCCGTAGGTTCCGTCATCGGTGGTCACCAGGACCTCATCAGCGCCAAGGGCCCGGGCCTCGGACTCGCCCCAGAGCTTGTCCTTGGTCTGGGCACCTAGGACCACGTCGAAGGGAAGGCCTGCCTCCCCCACCATCTGTGCGGCCGCTACGATGGGAGGTGCTCCCACGCCACCGGCCACGAGCAGGGTCCTGCCACCCTTTGGGCAGGTCCAGCCGTTACCGCCGGGCCCCAACACCGTGGACGTATCGCCAGAGGCCATGGACGCCAGACGAGCCGTACCCTCTCCCACCACGGCATAGACGAGCTCCACGGTGCCAGACTCACCGTCCGCATGGGCGAAGGAAAGCGGTATCCGAAAGAGGTGGCGTCTGTCGCCCGGAACCTCGACGTTCATGAACTGGCCCGGCTTCAGGCTACGGGCGAGCTCGGGCGAGCGCATGACCAACATATAGATGTCGCGCGCCACGGGCTCGTTGACCACCACCGTGAAATCGTGCAGATATACTCCCGACCTGGGTATCACCGCTTCCTCCTCCCAAAATGGGACATGTACCCCAGGGGTAATTGTCCCATTTTGGGACGCCTACTCCTGGGGTATTTGTCACACTTACTGGACGACGCCGTTTGCCAGCGTGCGCTTTCCGTCGACAAAGACGTCCGATGCCACGCCGACCAGGGTCTGGCCCAGGAAGACGCAGTTCTTTGACTTGCTCTCGAAGTAGTCCTCGGTGACCGTGATCTCCTTGTCGGGATCCACCAGGGTCAGGTCGGCGGCAGAGCCTTCCTCAACCTTGACGGGATTCAGGCGCAGAATGCGGCGGGGATTGACAGCCATGACCTCGACCAGGCGAGACCAGCTCATCCTACCCGTGCGGACCAGCTTGGTGAGCATGAGGGGCAGGGAGGTCTCCAGACCGATGGTGCCAAAGGAGGCAATCTCCCACTCGCACTCCTTCTCGTGCTGGGCATGGGGCGCATGATCGGTGACGACGCAGTCGATGGAACCATCGATGATGCCCTGGTCCAGGGCATCCATGTCGGAAGGCAGGCGCAGGGGCGGGTTCATCTTGAAGTTGGTGTCGTACTCGTCGGTGATGTCGTCCTCATTGAGGAAGAGGTGATGGGGCGTGACCTCGCAGGTGACGGGCAGTCCCTCGGCCTTGGCCGCCTTCACGAGCTCCAGGCCCTTGGCGGTGGAGATGTGGGCGATGTGCAGGGGGCTCTTGTTGATGCGGCAGATCTCGATGTCGCGGTAGATCTCCAGCTCCTCGGCAAGGGCGGGCCAGCCGAACATGCCCAGGCGCGTTGAGGCCTTGCCCTCGTTGATCACGCCGTTGCCCGAGAGGGACTCGATCTCGCAGTGGGCGATGGACACGCGGTCGAACTGGGAGACGTACTCCATACAGGTGCGCATCATGCCGGCGCTCTGGACTCCATGGCCGTCATCGGAGAAGGCGCAGGCGCCCTCCATGACCATGTCGCCTATTTCGGCCAGGGCCTCGCCCTTCTCGCCGCGGGTCAGGGCTCCGATGGGACGTACGTGGCAGAGACCAGCCTGACGGGCATGGTCCAGCTGGTAGCGAATCTCGGCGCCAGAGTCGGTGACGGGGGCAGTGTTGGGCATGGTGGCCACGTCGGTGAAACCTCCGTGGGTGGCGGCGCGGGCACCGGTCTCGATGGTCTCCTTGTACTCGAAGCCAGGGTCACGGAAGTGGACGTGCATGTCCACCAGGCCGGGGATAAGGTACTTTCCAGAAGCGTCGATGACCTCGGCGCCACCAGCATCCTCGATGGACTCGGCCACGCGAGTGATCTTCTTTCCGTCAATCAGCACGTCGCGAATGCCGTCCAGGCCCAGCTGGGGATCGACGACGTGGGCACCCTTAAGCAGAAACGCCATTGTTCTCTCCTCCCAGAAGCAGGTACATCTCGGCCATGCGCGTGAGCACGCCGGCGTTGACCTGGTTCAGAATCCTCGACTTGGCGCAGTCGGCCACGTCGGCGTTGATCTCCATGCCGCGGTTCATGGGACCGGGGTGGCAGATGATGGCCTCGGGCTTCATGCGGTTGACGCGCTTCATGTCCAAGCCATAGAGGCGGTTGTACTCGCGACGGCTGGGGATGGCGGCACCCTCCATGCGCTCCAGCTGGACGCGGAGCATGTAGACGACGTCCATGTCCTCGATGACCTCATCCAGGCTGGAGGTCTGGGGGCAACCGAACCAGTCGGGGTCGTCCACCTGGAAGGTGGGAGGTCCGACTAGAGTGACATCGGCACCCATGGTCTTGAGGGCAGGAGCAAGGGAACCGCAGACGCGGCTGTGGGCCAGGTCACCAACGATGGCGACCTTCAGGCCGTCCAGATGGCCGAAGTTCTTCCTAATGGTATAGAGGTCGAGCATGGCCTGGGTGGGATGCTGGTGCTTGCCGTCGCCGGCATTGATGACCACAGCGTCGGTGTTCTCGGTGATCTTTTGCGGGGTGCCAGCCAGACGGGCGCGGCAGACGAACATGTCGACGTTCATGGCGTCGATGGTCTGGATCGTATCTGCCAGGGACTCGCCCTTGACCACGGAGGAGGTGGAGCCACCCATGGACAGGGAGTCTGCGGAAAGGCGCTTCTCGGCCAGCTCGAAGGAGCTCTTCGTCCTGGTGGAAGGCTCCAGGAAGAGGTTCACGATCGTGCGTCCGCGCAGGGCAGGCACCTTCTTGATCGCGCGGTTGTTGACCTCCTCGAAGGAAGCCGCGGTATCCAGGATCTGCGTGATGTCATCAGCGGTCAGGCTGTACGTGTCGATCAGGTGTTTGACGGAAAGCATCTACTCGGCACCTCCCTTTTTCTTCTTTGAGCTTACGTCCCAGATCTCCACGGCATCACGGTCGTCCAGGGGCGTCACGTAGACGCGCACGTCCTCCTCGTGTGAGGAGGGGACGTTCTTTCCCACGAAGTCGGCGCGAATGGGGAGCTCGCGGTGGCCACGGTCCACCATGACGGCCAGCTGGACCTTGGAGGGACGGCCGTAGTCCATCAGGGCGTTGAGGGCGGAGCGGACGGTGCGACCCGTAAAGAGCACGTCGTCCACCAGGATGATGTTGCGCTTGTCCACCGTGAAGGGAATGTGGGTGGCATGCAGGACGGGCGCGATGTTGCGCGTGACGTCATCGCGGTAGAAGCTGATGTCCAGGGAGCCGATTTCGGGGCGGACCCCCTGGATTGACTCCATCTCGTCTGCGAGCCTATTTGCCAGGGTCTCGCCGCGTCGAATGATACCAACGAGGGCAAGGTCAGTAGACCCCTCGTTTCGCTCCACAATCTCGTGTGCAATGCGGGTCAGTGCCCTCTGCATTGCGGGGCCATCCATGATGGTGGCCTTGCATGTGCCTTCCATGTGACTCCTTTCACAAAAAAAGACGCCCCAACCGACCACGTCGGCACGAGGCATCCAGAAAGATCACTATGAGAGGCATGGCAGTGCTTGCGCACACACCTGCAACCATGATTCCTTACGGGCATCTCGTACCGCGTTTAAAGGACAAGGCCATCATAGACGAAAAATCCCGTGACCTCATCGAGAATCACGGGGTATTGATCCAGACATGGGAAAGTCACGCAGCGAAGGAAGAACGGCCCCTAGGCATGGGTCTTACGAGCTCCGTGGACAATGCGACGGCCGAGCGCCTTCCAGCCATTGTGTGCCACGTAATAGGAGGTCATCAAAGAGGTTCTTTGGACCTTACTCATCTTTTGTCCCTTATAGGCTGCGTCTATCAGGCGACGGTAGCCACTCGCCAGGCCACAGGTCTGGGTTATTCCCGAATCCCACTCGACGAGCAGGACATCCCTCGTCCTTCTATAGATGTCCTCGCATTCCGCATCGGGAAGACGCAGGGCGTCAAAGAGTATGAGCTCGCAGATCCATTCGAGCTGGGAGGCGGCATAGCGCTCAAGGATACCCATAGACTTCCAGTCGTCCAGAATCCTTCGCTCCATGTCGATGTGGGTCATCAACATGTCCTTGGGCTGTTCGAGCATCCTGTTCAAGAGGGAGTCACCGTGCACGATGCGGTAATCGTAGAGCTTGTCAGGAATGAGTCTCGTAATGGACGAGCGAGGATAGACAGCGAAGGCAAAGACCTGATCCTCCCCATAGCGCAGCGACTCATCGAAGGAGATTCCCCTATCCCTCACAAAGGAGCTGCGAAGTGCCATGCGCCAGGCAAAGGGCTTCGACGCCTCATGCAGCAGTATATCCGGGGTAAAGCCCTCGTAGGTAACGTCACGGGGGCTCAGCACCTCCTCAAGCCAGGGGTAGGATTCCGACTCCGGCCAGGCGCTCCCCCCAAAGGTAAGCACGTCAGCGCCAGACTCCTCAAGGACCTGCACAATGCGTTCACAGGTCTGGGGAAGATAGCGGTCATCAGAGTCAAGAAAGCTGACGAGAGGGGCACTGGCCGCTCGCATGCCAGCGTTTCGAGCGGAGGAAAGACCACCGTTTTCCTTCTCGATCACACAAATCCTCGGGTCATGGCCAGCGTAGTCAGTCAAGATTCGTGCGGACCCATCGGGAGAGCCGTCGTTGACACAGATTATCTCGATGTCCGAAAGGGTCTGTCGCTCCAGCGAGTCCAAGCATTCGGGCAGGTATGCCTCGGAATTGTAGACGGGAACGACGACGGAAATCCTAGCCACGCCTAGCCCCCAGTTTCGAGAGCGCAATCCTAGCCACAAGCCCAGGTCCGCCAAGGGCAAGACACTCCTTCAGAGTCCCCATAACCCCGCCCTCCGGGGCTCCGTTCTTGCGAGAGGCAGCCAGACGGTCAGGGTGATCGACTAGCGCGTCGGCAACAGCCCTCTTCACAGGTCCGATTTCACCTGGGTCCAGATAGCCCAATTCGCGATCGCGCGCAACCTCCACTCTTGCACGGTCCAGGAAGGGCTTCCGAAGGTCGGGAGACAGTCGGTCGTAGTTCCATAGATAGCTGTTGAGTCTCATTCTTGCCAGGACGGGAGCAAGATCGTCCGCAAGCTCTGGATGCCTGTGCAGCCAATTTTCCATCTCTGCATACTCATCCATGACGCAATATGCCTTTGAGGGAGAGTTGACCGACGAGGACTCGTTGTCCTGTCGATATCTCAACACTCGCTCGTCCAAAAAGCTAGCCCTCTTGGCACAGGACCATACCTTGAAGTTGAAGGAAGCGTCCTGGTAGGAAGCTCCTGGAGTGGGCAGGAAGTCTATGCCCTCCCCCTCGAGGAAGGAACGACGGTAGAGGGCGCTCCAGATCGATGGCTTGGCGGCAAAGATCTCCTTCCCCTCCCTTACAGGGTAGACGGTCTTTCCCGACAGGGATGCGGGGATGATGCCATAGGGTTCCAGGCGCTCCTCCCCCTCCGACCAATAGAGATAGAAGTCGGCTTTGGCGACATCCGCCTTATTCGAGACGATTGCGTCATGCAAGAGCTCAAGGGCACGGGGCTCGTAGGCATCGTCAGACTCCAAGATACCCACAAAGCGACCCCTCGCTAGTGCCAGGCCCCTGTTCATCGAGTCGCCGTAGCCACTGTTTGCCTTGTCAATCACGCAAAAGCGTTGGTCGTCATCCAGATACGACTGAATGATCTGGCGAGATCCGTCCGTCGACCCGTCGTTGATGCAAATGACCTCAAAGTCATCGAAGGTCTGTGCAAGCAAGGAGTCGAGGCATTGGGCAAGGTAGCGCTCGACGTTATACACGGGAACGAGAACCGACACCTCAGGCGCCCGCGTTATGTCCTTACGGGATTCCAATGGTTCCCACCCCTTCCAGTTGGCAACTGCGTCCTCTGCCATAAAGACGAAAATCCAAGCTTCCGCATGAGCTTACAGCGAGAAGGCAATTAGCTCAAATACCCTAACGGCTTCGGAGGGCAAAGGCGAATCTGCGCACGCTTGCGGCAATGCCCCTTTGTCGCACATAGAAGAGGGCAACCAGGGCTTCGGAGACCCTAGGCCGCTTCCCCCGAGCAACATCAATGATCTGGTTGAGGCATGCCCTGCTGGTCGAATCCAACAGGCCGGCCGTCTGCGGTACGTTGAAATGCGCCAGGACATTGGCACAGAAATCGTTCCAAAAGTCGCGAGCGTCCTTTGCCGGGAGCCTTGAGGCGTCATATAGCAAGAGCTCGATGCACCAGTGCAGGAGGTCACCAGGGCACAGGTCCATGAATCCGGCAGGTCCCCAGTCCTCCAACACGGCTCTTTCGCAGGCGAGGTGCTTGTTCATCTTTCTCAAGAGCAGCTCCGGACCCTTGGAATCGCCATGGGTCAAAGAGCCTGAGGACATGCGGTAGCGGTAGAGCTGCCACTTGCGCAAGGTCGTCCTCTGCGCACGGGGAAAGACCTCAAAGCAGAAGTATTGATCGTCACCCAGCGTTAGGTCCTCATCCCAGTGGATCGACTCCCTTTGGCAGAACTCCCTGGAAAGGGCCATCCTTGCGGCAAAGGGCCGAGCCTCGTCGTGAAATAGAAGGCTTCGGACGTTCTCGTCTGAACGCTCTAGGGTGCACTCGCGCAAGGGCGTGAGCCGCCCCAGCAGCGAGGGATGGAGGGACTCGGGAGGGAAAACGTCGAACCCGTACACCAGGGCATCGCATCCCTCCTCGTCAAAGCAGGAGGATATCAACTCGCACGCTCTGGGGTCCAAAAGATCGTCAGCATCGCAGAACATGATCACGTCGCCCTTGGCGGCTGCCATACCGAGGTTTCGGGCACTACCTGGGCCAGAGTTCTCCTCCGAAAGCAAGCGAAGGCGTCTGTCCAAAGAGGCACGGCGAAATAGAATCTCCCCGGAGGAGTCCGTAGAACCATCGTCCACGCAAATGACCTCTATGTCATCCAGCGTCTGACCCAAGAGAGAATCAACGCATTCTCCTAGGTAACGTTCGCAGTTGTAAACTGGCACAACAACTGAAATGCGAGGCATGCTAACGCTCACCGCGCTCTTTTAGAGCGGCGCCCAAACCCGAGATTCCACCCAGGCGAAGGCTGAATGCAACCTTCGAGATCGAGGACTTTCCCCTCGTTGACCTGCGAAGGCTGAGATAGGCCTGGGGGTCCTTCATGATCATTCGGGCGTTCAGCGCACGCCAGGAATCCAGGGAACCCCAATCGATTCGGCCTTCCCGGTCCATCCTGGTCAGGTCATCGGCGATGGTCTGGACGAAGTCTGGCTGGAATTCCTCGGCAATGCGATCGAGGTTCCATAGGCAGGCATTCAAACGAGCGACCAAGGCGTAGTGACCGAGATTTCCCCTGTTTTCGCCCTGGCTCGAGATCCATCGGTCGATTTCATCGAACTCGACACGCACCTGGTCGACCTTTGCCTTGGACCTCACCGATGACCCCTCGCGGTCCTGGCGGTAGTGAATGATGGGGTCCTTGATGAAGACCGTGCACTTGGACGAGGCGAATGCCTTGAACATGAAAGAGGTGTCCTGGTAGGCTGCGCCAGCCGTCTCGAGGAAGGGAGTTCCCATCCGACTCACAAGCTCGCGACTATAGATGCCCGACCAGATGGCAGAATGATACAGGTAGACGCGACCCTCCGACGTCGTGTCCACCAAATGCCCGACCAGGTCGTCGTCATAAGGCATAACGAGCTCGTCTCGCCTGGGCGAAGACCAGTACATGCTGTAGCTGCCCCTTACCAAGTCCGCGTCGAATCGAAGTGCCGCATCAATGAGCTTGGACAAGGCCCCCTCGTACATGACGTCATCAGACTCAAAGACCCCAAGATAGCTTCCACGAGCCTCACGAAAGCCCCTATTTAGGGAGGCCCCATAGCCAGAGTTTGCCTTGTCTATGAGTCTGGCGCGGGGCTCTCGCTCGCAGAACGCACGGGCCAGGTCATCCGACCCGTCAGTAGATCCGTCGTTGACCAGGAGGAACTCAAAATCACCCCTCTGCCTGCCGAGCGAGTCAAGGCACTCCCCAAGGTAGTCCCTGACGTTATAGATGGGAACCACGACCGAAAGCAGGGGGCGATCCTGGCTAGTGCCTGCTGCAATGCTCACTGCTAGTCCCCCAGGCTTCTGTAGGCGTCACAGACCTCGTCGGTCTCGCCGATCATCCTCATGTGGCCCTTCTCGATCCAGCAAACGCGGTCGCAGATACGCTCGACCAGACCGATGTCGTGACTTACGAGCAGGACCGTCACGTTGCCGGACTCGACGAGCTGCTTGATGCGACGCTCACACTTCTCCTGGAAGAGAAAGTCGCCGACCGAGAGGGTCTCGTCCATGATCAGAAGGTCGGGCTCTGTGATGGTGGCGATGGCGAAGGCTATACGGGCGACCATACCCGAGGAGTAGTTCTTCAGCGG
>ONBR01000010.1 GCA_900316105.1 uncultured Olsenella sp. | reverse complement strand
CGGTATCGGCATGAGCAAGGAATATCTGCCCCGACTGTTCGACACCTTCTCCCAGGAGGATTCCTCTACCACCACAAAGTATGGCAGTACCGGTCTTGGCATGGCCATCACAAAGAGCTTCGTGGAGCTGATGAACGGCCATATCGAGGTGGAGAGTGAAAAGGGCGCCGGCACGACCTTCGTCGTCACGGTGACCCTCTCCGATTCCGGCAGGACAGATTTGCAGGGAGAGGAAGAGGTCCTGTGCGTCGATGGAGGGGACGCCCTCGCCCTTCTTCAGCCTGTGCCAGGTGCCGTTCTCGTCCAGCTGCCTTGCCTTGGCGTTGTCGGCTAGCTGGATGTTCATGTAGGAGATGACCAGGGACCTGCAGGTGGGATCCAGGACCGGGTAGGCGATCTCTACGCGACGCTCGGTGTTGCGGGTCATCATGTCGGCAGAGGAGAGGTAGACGGTGTCGGAGTCCACGCCAAAGGCATAGACGCGGGCATGCTCCAGGAAGCGGCCCACGATTTGGCGGATGACCAGGCCGTCCGTCTTTCCGGGTACGCCTGCCTTGATGCAGCAGATGCCACGGATGATCATGATCATGTGCACACCGGCCTCGCAGGCGTCCGAGATCTTGTCGATCACGTCACGGTCGGTGAGGGAATTCATCTTCATGAAGACCTGGGCTGGCTCGCCGCGACGGGCACGCTCTATCTCGCGGTCGAGGCCGGACATGACCAGGGGTTTCAGGCTGGCGGGCGCCACGCCCAGCTGCTTGTAGGTGCCGGCAAGGGTGCCGATGGAGAGGTTGCGGAAGAAGGTGTTTCCGTCGTCGCCGATGGTGTCGTCGGCGGTCAGGAGCATGAAGTCGGAGTAGAGCTTTGCGGTCTTCTCGTTGAAATTGCCGGTACCCAGGCAGGTGATCCGCTTGAAGCCACCCTTCTCGTGGTAGGTGATCTGGCAAATCTTGGAGTGGACCTTGTAGCCCTCGGAGCCGTAGATGACGGTGCAGCCGGCATGCTCCAGACGGTCGGCCCAGGCGATGTTGTTGGCCTCGTCGAAGCGGGCACGGAGCTCCATCAGGACGGTGACCTCCTTGCCGTTCTCCACGGCCGAGATCAGACTCTCGCACAGGCGGGACTGCTTGGCCACACGGTAGAGGGTGATCTTTATGGAGATGCAGTCGTCGTCGTTTCCGGCTTCGCGCAGGAGCCTCAGCAGGGGGTCCATGCTCTCATAGGGATAGAAGAGGAGGATGTCGTGGTCCTGCACCTGTTCGCGCATGGGCTTGTCCTCGCGAACCATGGGCGACAGCTGGGGGCTGAAGGGGTCAAAGAGGAGCTTCGAGCGGGCGTGCAGGGGAATCTTGTCCTCGAGGGAGTAGACCCAGCCCAGGTCCAGGGGAATCGAGGTCTGGGTGACCTTGATCTTGGGGAGCTCCAGCTCCTCGGTGATGAAGGAGACCAGACTGGGCTCCAGGTCGCCCTCGACCTCCAGGTGGACGGGCTGGAGGCGCTGACGCTTCTTGAGCACCTTCTTCATATGCTGACGGTAGTCCTCTTCCTCCTCGACGCCCTCGCCGTCGGGATCCACGTCCGCATTTCGGGTGACGCGGACCACTGCCGCGCTGGTGGGCTGGTAGCCAGTGCCGAAGTTGCCGGGCAGGCGGGCGATGATCACGTCCTCCAGCAGGGTGTAGCGGTAGGCGCGGTCCGTGGAGGGGAGCTCGATCACGCGGGAGATGCCCGCGGGGACCTCGACTATGCCTAGGAGGCCGTCCTCCTCCTTGCTCGCCAGGGAGCAGACCACGTAGAGCTGGTCGTTCCTCAGGTTGGGGAAGGGGTGACGGGGGTTGACGATCATGGGCGAGAGGATGGGGTGGACGCTCGCGTCGTAGAAGCGTGACACGGCTTCGACATCCTGGTCGCTGAAGTCCTTGGGACTCACGCGGATCAGGCCGTTCTCCTCCAGCTCCTTCTCGATGGAGGTATAGGCCTGCTCCTGACGCTTGATCTCGCCGGGAAGCATGGAGAGGACGTTCTCGATCTGCTCTGCGGGAGTCTCGTTGGACTTGTTGTCGCGGGGTTGGTGCTTGAGCAGGGCGAGGTCAGACAGGCCGCCGATGCGGATCATGAACCACTCGTCGAGGTTGCTGCCAAAGATCGCGACGAATTTCAGGCGTTCGAAGAGGGGGACGGTGGTGTCGAAGGCCTCGTCCAGGACGCGACCGTCAAAGCGCATCCAGCTTGCCTCGCGATTTTGGGTGTAGGAAAAGTCAAGGTTCGTGCGGGGTGCGTCTGTCAGCTCGTCGCCCTTCTTCAGATCGACTGCCTGCTTTTGGTCCTTCTTTTTGCCCATATGCTTCATCCTCTGCAAGAGCCTCGATGTTCATAGTGCCCCCAATCTTAGCAGCGCCATCGTTGAGTTTGGAGACTTGGAACGTATCGTTTCTGTAAGCATTTTAGTGCGGCGGTCAGCGGCAGCTTGGCCAGGGAAACCGTCCGGAAACCGCCTGCTCCGAGAGAATTATCGAACCTTTTACTGGAGGGTTTCGCGGACGCAAGGTCTTTGCGGCTAGGATAATATGCGGCGGTGTCTCGCCGCCTCACATCGAGGAAGGACGTCCAATGGCTAATGGCCTCATGGTCCACAACGAGATTGGCTCCCTGAAGCGGGTGCTCCTCCACCGTCCTGGCGAGGAGCTGCTGAACCTGACGCCCCGCGACCTGGAGAGGCTCCTCTTTGACGACATACCCTTCCTGGAGGTGGCCCAGAAGGAGCACGACGACTTCGCAGACCTGTTGGGTGCTCAGGGGGTCGAGGTCGTCTACCTGGAGAACCTGGTGGCCGAGGCAATCGATGCGGCGGACGTGCGGGAGCAGTTCATGGAGGACTGGCTGGCTGAGTCGGGCCTGCACGGGGCGACCACGCGACAGCTCGTGCGCGAGTTCATGGACGACCTTCCCACCACGAGGGCCTTCGTGGACAAGTGCATCACCGGCATCAGAAAGAACGAGATTGGTCTGGGTACGAGCTCGTCGGAGTCCTTGGCCAGGATCGTGGGCTTTGATCGCGACTCCGAGACCGACCTCCTCATTGATCCCATGCCCAATGCCTACTTCACTCGCGACCCCTTTGCCGTCGTGGGCTCTGGCGTGATCCTGAACAGGATGTTCTCCGAGACGCGCAACCGTGAGACCCTCCTGGGCTCCTACGTCTTTCGCTATCACCCCGACTATCAGGACGCCCCGCTCTGGTACGGGAGGGACTCCGCCTACCACGTCGAGGGGGGCGACGTCCTGGTGCTGAACGCGCACACCCTGGCGGTTGGCATCTCCCAGCGCACCCAGGCGGCAGCCATAGACTCCCTGGCCCAGCACATGTTCTGGGGCGAGAACGCCGACCACTGCGAAATCAGCGACATCTATGCGATCGACATCCCCACATCGCGCGCCTTCATGCATCTCGACACCGTCTTCACCCAGATCGACGTGGACAAGTTCACGATTCACCCCGGCATCTTTGGAACCCTGCAGGTCTATCACATGACCAAGGGAGCCGAGCCTGGCGAGGTGAGAATCGAGAGCATCGACGACAGGGTAGACCGTATCCTGGCCAAGGCCCTGGGGCTCGATGGGGTTCAGCTCATCACCTGCGGCGGAGGAGACCCCGTGGCAGCGGCCCGCGAGCAGTGGAACGATGGCTCGAACACCCTGGCGATAGCCCCTGGAAAGATTTGCGTCTACCAGAGGAACACGGTGACCAACGACGCCCTCTACGAGGCGGGGCTCGACCTGATTGTCATGCCCTCGGCGGAGCTCTCCCGCGGTAGGGGCGGCCCGCGCTGCATGAGCATGCCGTTGGTACGCGAGGACCTGTAGGCGTTCCCGCGCGTCTGCCCCCGGCGCTTGCCTCAGTGCCCAAACAGTGCGCTTCGCGCAAACTGTGCCTGAGGCAAACGCCAGGGGCCGACCCATGGAATCCCCTTGAGGCTCTCGGGCTCCGCCCTATTAGGGTGGGGAGAAGACGGTTCGCGCTTCGCAGGCCTTCTTGAATGTCTCCCGGGTGTTTCTTTTTGGTGTGGGTGGGGTAGTTGGCTGAAAGTACTGGCATACTCATAGATTCGTGATTGGTTATTTGGTCCTGACGAAAGGATTTGCAATGGGTGTCAATCTGCGTGGTCGTAGCTTCCTCAAGCTGCTGGACTTCTCTACGGACGAGATTAACTACCTCCTTGATCTTTCTGCTGACTTCAAGCGCATGAAGCGCGCCGGCGTTCCCCACCGCTATCTGGAGGGAAAGAACGTCGCCCTGATCTTCGAGAAGACTTCCACGCGCACCCGCAGCTCATTTGAGGTCGGTGCTTACGATCTGGGCATGGGTTGTACCTACCTGGATCCCTCTGGCTCCCAGATCGGCCATAAGGAGTCCATTGCCGACACGGCCCGCGTCCTCGGCCGCATCTATGACGGCATCGAGTACCGAGGCTTCGAGCAGACCATCGTGGAGGACCTGGCTAGGTATTCGGGCGTGCCTGTCTGGAACGGCCTGACCAATGAGTTCCACCCCACCCAGATGCTGGCCGACATCCTGACTATGAAGGAGAACTTCAACGGCGATATCAAGGGCCGTACCCTGACCTTCATGGGTGATGCGGGCAACAATGTGGGGAACTCCCTCATGGTCGTATGCGCAAAGCTGGGCATCAACTTCGTGGCCTGCGGACCCAAATCCAACATGCCCGCTGACGAGCTCGTCGCTCAGTGCAGGGAGATTGCCGACCAGAACGGCAGCACAATCCTCCTGACCGAGGACGTGCATGAGGGCGTCAAGGACTCCTCCGTTATTTACACGGACATCTGGGTCTCCATGGGCGAGCCCGACGAGCTCTACAAGGAGCGCATCCCCCTGATGGAGCCCTACCGCGTGACCTCAGACGTGATGGCCCAGGCACAGGATGACTGTATCTTCCTCCACTGCCTGCCCTCCTTCCACGACACAAAGACCAAGAAGGGCGCTGAGGTTGCCAAGAAGTTCGGCATCACCGAAATGGAGGTCACGGACGAGGTCTTTGAGTCCCGAGCCTCCAAGGTCTTCGACGAGGCCGAGAACCGCATGCACACAATCAAGGCAGTCATGTACGCGACGCTGAAGTAGCGCCTGCACACAGACCTGATCGGGCCCCGGCCGTTTTTGTCACTCGCTCACTTCGCGGCCTCGCCGCTCAGAAACCCCCGAGACAAAACGGCCGGGGCTCTCGCGTATGCTGGCTGCAGGCGTCAGCACCGCGCACGGTGAACCGAGACGGGGAAGAAGTTGGTATCGCCCTGCCCGCTGTCATTTCTATAAAATCGTGCTTCGCACTCTTTATAGAAATGCCAGCGGACAGGGCGTTTATTTATAAATGTAAAAACATAAGGGCATCTTACAGATAGTCGTGACGGAGAAATTGGAGACTCCCCTCAGGCCTGCGTAAAAATCGCGCTTCGCACCTTTTACGCAGGCCTGAGGGGAGTCGTTATCGAAGTTGAATTACCTACTTTGCAAACCGTCAAGTTGTGGTTGAGACTCTTAGTTCTCGCAGTACTTTAGACTTACTTTAGGGTTATCTTTTCGATGGACTTGCCTTTTGCCAGGTCATCTACCAGCTTGTCCAAGACTCTAACCTGCCTCATGAGCGGGTCTTTTATCTCCTGAATCTTGATTCCGCATATTGAGCCATCTATAAGTTGAGCTTTAGGGTTAGGGTTTGGGGCTTGGCGGAAGAAGTCTCCATAGCTTAGGTCTGACTCCTTGAGGCCTTGGATCTGGGAGGGGGAGTAGCCCAGGAGCCACGAGCTGAGCTCATTCACCTCGTCCTCCGTCCGACCCTTTCGCTCGGCTTTATTTATAAGAGCTTGATAGACCTTTGCAAAGGACATTTCAAAAATACTCTTCCGTGGCACGGTGTCCTCTTATCTATAAAAAATGTGACAATTACCCCAATGGTAATTGTCACATTCAATACTCGTTGGAGGCCTTAGAAAAGGCCGTGCAGTAGGTGCGCGAGGAAATGACTATGCCACCTGTGAGTCCTGCCAACAAGAAGGCCCCGGCACTTTGTCCCAGGCGCAGTTCGCGCGAAGCGCGTTGTCTAAGCGCTGGGGCAAAGTGCCGGGGCCTCAGGTGGACAAGGCTAGTAGACCATGCCCATGGCTTCGCGGACCTCCTGCAGGGTCTTTTGGGCAATCTCGTTGGCCTTGCGGTTGCCCTCGTGGAGGACGTCCTTTACGTAGTCCAGGTCCTCCTCGTACTGGTGCCTGCGCTCGCGGATGGGGGCAAAGTAGTCGTTGACTGCCTGGGTCACGTACTTCTTGAGCTGACCAGAGCCGCCCATGCCAATCTCGTCTGCGATCTCCTTGGGGTCACGGCCGGTGCAGATGCCTGCTGTGGTGAGGAGGGCGGAGACACCGGGGCGGTTCTCGGGGTCAAAGGTGATGTTGCGCTCGGAATCGGTCTTTGACTTCTTGATGAGCTTGGCGGTCTCCTGCTCGGTCATGGAGATGGAGATGGCGTTGCCGTAGGACTTGCTCATCTTGCGACCGTCCAGGCCGGGGATGAGGGTGGCGGTGCCCAATAGGCCCGTGACCTCGGGGAAGACCTTGCCGTAGCGCTCATTGAAACGACGGGCGATCTTTGAGGTGACCTCGATGTGGGGAAGCTGGTCGCGACCCACGGGGACGACGTTGCCCTTGCAGAAGAGGATGTCGCAGGCCTGGTGAACGGGGTAGGTCAGAAGGAGACCCGTGAGGGAGTGGCCCGACGCTGCCTGCTCGGCCTTGACCGTGGGGTTGCGCAGGAGCTCGGCCTCGGTCACCAGGGAGAGGAAGGGGAGCATGAGCTGGTTCTCCGCGGGAACGGCCGAGTGGGTAAAGATCATCGTCTTTTCGGGGTCGATGCCACAGGCCAGGTAGTCCATGACCATGTTGTAGACGTTGTCCTGGATGTGCTCGGTGGTGTCGCGGTCGGTGATGACCTGGTAGTCGGCGATGATGATGTTGGTGTTGACGCCAGCCTCCTGCAGACGGACACGCTCCTTGATGGTGCCGAAGTAGTGGCCCATGTGGAGGCGGCCTGTGGGACGATCGCCCGTGAGCATCGTGTACTTGCCGGCGTTGCCTGCCGCGATGTCGTCCTCTACCTGCTTGCTGCGCTTGAGCGCCGCTTCGTAGCTGCCCTCGTTTGGCATGTGAAGTCTCCTTATGTCTCGCACGGTGTGACGGTTTCGCACTTCTGCCGCCATGTTGTCTTGCGACAGCGGACGATGCCATACCGTCACAATCAGTTCTCTATGGTACGGCAAAACGCCAGGCTAGCGCTTGCCGAGTGGGGGATTCTCATCCAGCATCCTCTGGGCAGGGCGCCAGTTAGGGTAGTAGTGGTCCATGAGGGCGTGGAAGCTGGCATTGTGGCTTGGCTCCAGGAGGTGACAGAGCTCGTGAACGACCACGCACTCCAGGCATTCGGGAGGCCGAAAGGCCAGCTCCACGTTGATTGATATGTTGTGGCTGCGTACGTTGCAGGAGCCCCAGCGGCTGGTCATCTCTCGCAGGGAGAGCTTCGAGTGACGAACGTTCATAAGAGGCTCGTAAGCCGAGAAGATTCGCTCCACCTGGGCCCTCAGGAGGGGCTTTACGAGGGGGATGACTGCCTGACGCACCTCCGATGCCGTAGCCTCGGGAGAAATGCCTATATTCAGTCTCTCCCCATCGATCCATGCCAGACGAGTCACTCGGCGCGCCGATGCGGATACGGCGGCCCCTAGGAGCCTGAGCGTATAGGGCTTTCCCAGGATCGACACAAGAGCGCCATCTGACCATAGCGCTTCCTGTAGGTCCCCTCGATTGCGAATGCGCGACAGCTGGGCCTCTATCCAAGCTTGCCGTTCGCGCACGAAGGACTCAAGCTCCACCCTTGGCACGCGGTAGGGGGCACTCATGCGAACGGAGCCATCGGACCTGATGCGGAGGTTCACCCTACGAACCCCGCCTCGATGGAGCTCAATGGGCAGCCCATCTACGACGAGCGTAGAATGTGCCACGTTTCGTTTCGTGTTCATTTGAATACTTCCCATTACATCGACATTGCCTCGATGGTAGCAGAGGGCAAATGCGCTATGGTTAAGGCAGATGGAGAGGGGGTCAGATGGCGAGTTCCTACGGAGAAGACGCAAGCAAGGGCGCACTGAGAAATGGTTATAGTGCCCTTCAGCTGAGGATGTCCCCTAGTCATAGGTCACGCGTTGACAGGGATGTCCTCCTGCATGCCAAGGTTCTCAAGGAAATTCGTACCGCCCCCTTGCTCTTGGCCTACTTTCCCAGCCGCGAGGAGATAGACGACCGTCCCCTGATCCGAGAGGCGCTGAATGCCGGTCGCAAGGTTGCCCTGCCGCGTCACATCGATGGTGACGTTTCGTTGGAGTACCGCCTCGTAGAATCTCTGGACGGCCTACTGCCTGGTGCCTGCGGGGCAGACGAACCCGATCCACGGACCTGTCCGGTGGTGGGGGAGGACCAGATGGCTGATGCGGTCTGTCTGGTACCCGGCCTGGTCTTTGATGCTAGGGGCTATAGGATCGGCTATGGTGCCGGTTACTATGACAATTTTCTCAAGACCTTCCATGGCTTGAAGATTGGCTTGGTCCGTGCCTTGCAGGTCAGCGGAAACCCCCTGCCCATCGACGAGCATGATGAGCCCGTGGACCTCCTGGTCAGTGACTCTGCGGTCTGGCAGTGCCGTCGCGAGGAAGACTAGCC
The DNA here is from genome assembly GCA_900316105.1 of uncultured Olsenella sp. GTDB lineage: Bacteria > Actinomycetota > Coriobacteriia > Coriobacteriales > Atopobiaceae > Olsenella_F. The sequence goes on along the minus strand of ONBR01000010.1, from coordinate 72,458 downwards.
ATTCCAATAGCCAAAAGGGAGTACCCCTTATCCATAAGGGAGTACCCCCTACGGACAAATGCGGTGACTACTTGCTCAGGTAGCTGGCCATGTCGTGAATGGCCTTGGCGTAGCCCCTGATACCCATACCCGTGATGGTCTCGAAGCACGCGGCCCGCACATAGGAGACCTGACGGAAGTCCTCTCGTTCGCTGACCTTGGATATGTGTACCTCGATGGCGGGGATCGATACGGCCTTTAGCGCATCCAGTATTGCCACGGAGGTATGGGTGTAGGCGGCGGGGTTGATGACGATGCCGTCGTAGTTGCCGTAGGCCTCCTGGATGGCGTCTACCAGGTCGCCCTCGTGGTTGGATTGGAAGCAGGTGCACTTGGAGAAGCCTGCCTCCTCTGCGACCTTCTTGCACAGGGCCACCAGGTGGGCGAAGTCCTCCCTGCCGTAGATGCCCGGCTCGCGTATGCCCAGCATGTTGATGTTGGGACCGTTGATGACCAGAAGGCGGGGGCCGACCTTTGCTTTGGCCTGCTGGGGCTTCTGAGCCCCCTTTTCGGAGTCTTCGAATCGCGACACGCTCATGGGAGCCTCGTCGGCCCCCTGTTCCTCTTCTGCGAGTCCCAGGAGGCTGGATAGTTCATTGGTCGGACGGGCTGTTGCCTTGCCGCTGCCTGCGGGAGACTCTGCCTTTGCAGAAGAGGTCTCGTCAAACTGAATATGGTGCCTGAAGTCGGCCCTGTCATTGGGGCCTAGGATGCGGACCTTGATGCCCTTCGCGCGAGTCTGGGTGCCGACAGCGGTTTCGCCACCATCGTCGGGGTTCTGGCCGATGATCTCGCAGAGGCTCTCGTAGATCGTGCGGACACCACCAGGTCCAAAGATGACCTCGATGCCGTTGGCGCCACGACTGACGGTGCCCAGCACGCCCGAAATGTTGCCCAACTTGTCGCGGTCGACCTTCTTTGGATCGAGCACGGTCAGGCGCAGCCTTGTCATGCAGAGGTTGTTCGTCAGCAGGTTTTCCCTGCCACCCACGCTCTGGAGGACGCGAGCGGCAACGTCATGTGTGGTCATGGGTGCCCCCGAATAGGCAGCCGCGCCCCTTGCGGCTGTTGAATGCTTCATTCTGTCAATATCTGTTGGCAAGTATAGGCGCCTCTAAAAGTGCAAAGACGCCCGAATGGCCCAAAATACCGCCTGTCGGTCCGATATTAGGTAAGCGTGGCCCATGCATTAGGCCAGGGACATCCCTAGTTTTCTCATGCCGTCGCTAGGAGAGGCCAAGAAGGGATTGGACCAGCCTGGCGTCTGAGGCAGCGCTTCCCGTGCAGTCGATGGCAAGGTCTGCCCACTGCTCGTAGAGAGGTCCCCGTTCCTTGGCCAGGGACTCCACGCCCCTGCTCTTTGAGAGGGGACGGCCCTTGGTGGAGAGCTGGTCCAGGGGACGTCTCAGAAGGACGATCGTCCCGTTCTGGTGTATGAGGTCGTAGTTGCGCTCGCGCGTCACGATACCGCCCCCACAGGCAACGATGAGGCCGGACTTTGCCCCGTACTGGGCTGTCACCTCGCTCTCCAGCTTGCGGAAGGCGTCCTCTCCGTGCTGGGTGATGTAGTCGGAGGCGGTGATGCCCGCTGCCACGTGGACGGCGTCGTCCAGGTCGATGAAGGGCCTGCCCAGAAGGCGGGAGAGGCTGCGGGCTGCACTGGTCTTTCCCACGCCCGGCATGCCGATGAAGTAGACGTTGCCCGACTTCTGGCGGATGAGGTTCGTGAGCTCGACGATGCGTTCGTCGGCGAAGGTCGTGTCCAGGAACTGCTCGGAGGACCGGCAGGCCTGGCCCACGAGCATGGAGAGTCCAGACTCGTAGGGGAGCCCGGCGCGTTCCGCCTGCAGGCAGATGCCCGTGCGCTGAGGGTTGTAGACCACGTCCACGACGCCCTTGAGGGCCGCGAGGCCGCGGAACTGCTCGTCTGTCAGGGGAGAGGCGGGGCACTTTGGGTACATGCCCACGGGAGTCGTGTTCACGACCAGGACGGCGTCGGCGTGGCGGTCCACCAGGTTTTGGTAGTTGTCCTCTCCCTTGCGGGAGATGACGCTCACCCTAGCGCCGCAGTCCCCAAGGGCTGCCTGGACGGCCTGGGAGGCGCCACCCGACCCAAGGACGATCACGGGCTTTTCGGAGAGAACCTGGCCGGCGGGGCCGCCCAGGGCCCTCTTGCAGAAGGAATCCAGCATCCAGGCGAAGCCCGCCAGGTCCGTGTTGTCGGCATAGACGCTGCCGTCGGGACGGCGTACCAGGGTGTTGGCAACCCCGAGGCGCTGGGCCCGGTCGCTGCGGACGTCCGCAAGCTCATACGCACGACGCTTGTAGGGAATCGTCACGTTGAGTCCCTGCCAGGAGCCCTTGCGGACGAAAGCCTCCACGTCCTCGGGCTCGCGCTCAAAGAGGGTGTAGGGGGTCGAGCCCAGCTGGGCGTGGATGGCGGGGGACCAGGAGTGGCCCAGGGTCCTCCCCAGGAGGCCGAAGCGGACCTGTGCCTGGCAGTCTTCCTCGTCGGTCGGTAGGGTGTCTTTCTGGGGCTCGATCATCTAGATGACCTCCGAGTATGATCCAAGGTAGCGGAATTCCTCGCATACGTCGGTGAGGGCGTTGAGGAGGGTCTGGAACTCCGGTGCCGCCGCCGGGCAGTCCACGTCAAAGTAGAACATGAAGTCGAACTCTCGCTCGGGGATGGGGCGGCTCTCCAGCTTGACGATATTGATGTCCAATGCCGAGAAGCGAGCGAGCACGTGGTAGAGGGCACCGGGCTTGTGCTGGGTCGCGATCATGAAGGTGGACCGGTCGGCACCGGGGTAAATCGTGAGGTCCTTGGCGATGCAGGCAAAGCGGGTGTAGTTGTTCTTCATATCCTGGACGGTGCGCTCCGCGATCTCGAGCCCGTAGAGTTCGGCGCAGTCCGCCGAGGCCAGGGCCGCCACGTCGTCGCGGTCCGACTCGGCCACCATGCGGGCAGCCACGGCGGTGTTCTCGCACACGTGCACGCGGATGTCCTTGAACTGGGCCAGGTAGTCGGCGCACTGGTTGATTGCCTGCTGGTGACTGTAGACGATGTGGACGTCCTTCTTGCTCGTGCCGGGCTTGACCAGGAGATTGTGGTCGATCTTGAGGCGGCAGGTGCGGACGATGTGGAAGTCGTGCTGCATCATGAGGTCAAAGACGTGGTTGACCGAGCCCGCCGTCGAGTTCTCGATGGGTAGGACGCCGAACTTGCAGATCCCACGCTCCACAGCGGAAAAGACCCCCTCCCAGTTCTCGAAGTAGGCGATGTTCGCGTGCTTGAAGAGGCGGTCGGTCGCTATCTGGGCATAGGCGCCCTCGACTCCCTGGCAGGCCACGAAGGCGCGCTCGGGGAAGTAGGGTGGCTGGGAGGCCAGGGCAGCCGCGACGACGGTCGAGGAGTCCGAGCTGAGACCCAGCTGGTGATACTGCTGGTCGCGCGAGGCCTCCATGAGCAGGGACTCCATGACCGCGGCATAGTGAGCCAGGTCGGGGCGTACTGACTCCTCGGCACGTTGGATGTTCTCGCGCTCGCGCTTGGCGTCATAGACGGGCTTTCCGGTGCCGCGCTTGTACTCGGCCACCTCGGTGGCGCAGTCCATGCGCTCCTGGAAGAGCTGGTAGATGGTGGAGTCAATCTCGTCTATGTGGTTGCGGATGTCCTTGAGGTCTCGCATGGGAATCCTTTGCGTTTGGTTTTGCGGTGGTGATCGGAAACCTTTGGTTTTTGTGCACAGCTTAAGGCTGCTCGGGAGGGAATGACAAGCAGGCGTCCAGGACGGCCAGGGCGCAGACGGCCTCGACTACGGGAACGGCCCTGGGGGCTATGCAGGGGTCGTGGCGGCCATGGACGGCCAGTGGCGCGTCGCGCATTTGGGTCAGGTCCACGGAGTCCTGCTCCCGGGCGATGGAGGGCGTGGGCTTGACGGCGCAGCGAAAGACCAGCGGGGCTCCCGAGCTGATACCGCCCAGGATGCCGCCGGCGTTGTTGGTCTGGGGGACGACGGTGCCGGTCTGGGGGTCGACGCGGTAGGGGTCGTTGTTCTGGCTGCCACGCAGGCGTGCCACCTCGAAACCGCGGCCGAACTCGATGCCCTTCACGGCCGGGATACCAAAGATCGCGCGGGCGACGAGGTTCTCGATGCCGTCGAACATGGGGGAGCCGATGCCCGCGGGAAGTCCGGTGGCAACGCACTCGATGACGCCGCCTACGGAGTCCTGGTCACGGCGGGCGTCTTCGATGGCGGCCAGCATGCGATCAGCGGCGGCGGGGTCTATGGTGGGAAGGCCCTTGCCCCACGACTCGTGCAGGTGTCTCATCTGGGCCGCCAGCCTTGCGCGGGAAGCGTCGTCGTTTCGGACCGTCTCGAAGGGGACGTCCTCGACGTCAGCCACACTTTGCAGGTGGGCGGCAATCTGGACGCCACGTGCCTCCAGCATCTGCAGGGCAATCCCGCCGGCCGCACAGAGTGGGGCGCTCAGGCGTCCGGAGAAGTGGCCGCCTCCCGGGACGTCCTGGTTGCCGTGCCACTTTGCCCAAGCCGTGTAGTCGGCATGGCCCGGCCGGGGAACGGCCTGGACGTTGTCGTAGTCGCCAGAGCGGGTGTTGGTGTTCTGGATCTCCAGGGCCAGGGGTGCCCCGCAGGTGCCTCCCGCATGGTTGAGGCCGGACAGCACGTGGACGGCGTCGGCCTCCTTGCGCGGGGTGGTCCAGGTTCCCTGACCGGGGGCGCGCCTGGCCATGAAGGTGGCCAGGCGGTTGAAGTCGGGCTCGAAGCCCGAGGGCAGCCCCTCCACCACGCAGCCGATTGCCGCTGAGTGGGACTGGCCGAACACCGTGACCCTTAGCTTGTTGCCAAAGCTCGAAGGCATGCTAGTCCTCCTCTGCCAGGCCGCCCAGGGCCCTGAAGTCGTCGAAGAAACCTGGGTAGGACTTTGACACGCACTCTGCCCCGTGAATCGTGGTGGGTCCAGAGGCATAGGCTGCGGCGACGGCTGCCATCATGGCAATGCGATGGTCTCCCGCTGCGTCCACCTGGCCGCCTGTCAGGCAATCCCTGCCATCTATGGTGATGCTGTCCTCGTCCGAGTCGATGCCGGCGCCCATGGCGCCAAGGGCGGCGCAGATGGTCTCTATGCGGTCCGACTCCTTGAGGCGCAGGCGTGCCGCTCCGACGATCTGGGACTGGCCCTTTGAGTAGGCGCAGACCGCGGCGATGGGGGCGGAGAGATCCGGTATGTCCGACACGTCGATGGTCCTGCCGGCCAGCTTGCCCGCCTCCACACGTACGGCCTCCGCCGACCTGGACACGCGGCCGCCCATGGCCGCCAAGACCGTGGCCATGCGGCGGTCCCCCTGGGAGGACTGGGTGGAGAGGTCCCTTACGGTAATGCCGCCTCCGCCGACTGCGCCCGCGGCGAGCCAGAAGGCACCGCAGGACCAGTCTCCCTCCACGGAAAGCTGACCCGGCGCCTTGAGACCTCGCGTGCCAGTGGGTATGAGCTGCCAGTAGGCTCTGCCGCCTCGAATCACGTCCGCGCGGGAGACCTCGATTCCAAAGGAGGCCAGGGCGTCCAGGGTCATGTTGATGTAGGAGAGGGACTCCACGGGCTTCTCCACCAGGATCTCCACCTCGTCGCGCATGATTGCGGAGGCCAGGAGGAGTCCGGTGATGAACTGGGAGGACACGTTTCCCGCAAGGGCGAAGGTGCCGGCGTCAAGCGGTCCCTTGCAGGACAGGGGAAAGCTCCCCTCCGGACCCAGTTGGGCCCCGTGGGCCACGAGCTGGCCATAGAGGGGCTCGAGCGGACGCTCGGAGAGCCTTCCGTGGCCCACGAGACTGCCGCCGCAGTCAAGGGCGCAGAGGACGGGGAGCATGAAGCGCAGGGTGGAGCCGGACTCGCCGCAGTCCAGGGTGGCGCCCCTTGTGGGCTCGAGCCTGCCTGCATTTTGGGGGATGGGACGAACGCGGAAGCCGGTTTTCGTCCTGGCTATGCGGGCGCCCAGGGCCTCGAGGCAGGAGACCGTGGCCTCGATGTCCTTGGACGAGCTGGAACAGTCGATGTCGGTGATGCCAGGACAGAGGGCCGCCAGGATGAGCTGACGGTGGGCCATGGACTTGGAGGCGATGGCCTCCACGGTGCCCTCCAGGGCGTGGGGATAGATGGTCACGTCCATGGCTATGCCACCCTGCATCCCAGGTCGATGAGGTCCAGGAGTTCCGTGAAGCCCACCTTTCTGACCTCGACGGTGCCGATGGCGGTGGGGACCACCACGTTTACCGTGGAGCCGTGGCGCTTCTTGTCGTGGGAGGCATAGGAGAGGAGCTCCTGGTGGTCCGTTGCGGTGTCGGTGGGCAGGCCGTGGGCCGCCACCAGGGCGACGATGCGTTCGGCGACCTCCTGGTCGCACCAGCCCCTTGCCGCGCTTGCCCGGGCGATGGCGCACATGCCCGCTGCCACCGAGGAACCGTGGCCCAGCTGGAAGTTGCTGGCGGCTTCGATGGCGTGACCGATGGTGTGACCGAAGTTCAGGATCTGCCTGATCCCACCCTCGCGCTCGTCCTTCTGCACCACGTCGCGCTTTATCTCGATGCACCTGGCGATGACCGACGCCAGCTGGTCGGGGTCGACGGAGTCGACGGACAGGGGATGGGCCTCCAGCTGGTCAAAGAGCTGGGGGTCTGCGATGACGCCGTACTTGATGACCTCGCCCACGGAGTCCGTGAACTGCTGGGGGCTCAGGGTGTCCAGGCAGTCGATGTCGGCCACGACGAGCGAGGGTTGGAAGAAGGCGCCGGCGAGGTTCTTTCCCGCCGCGAGGTCGACGGCGGTCTTTCCGCCCACGCTGGAGTCCACCATTGCCAGAAGGGAGGTGGGCACCTGGACGACGGCGCAGCCACGCAGGTAGAGGGCGGCTGCCAGGCCGGCCATGTCGCCTGCGACCCCTCCGCCCAGGGCGACGACCACGTCGTCGCGGGAGAGCTCGGACTCTGCCAGTCCCTCCAGGAGATCCGAGAGGGTGCTGAGCTTCTTTGCCTGCTCGCCCGCCTCAAAGACCTGCATGCTGCAAGAGAGACCGGCCTCCTCCAGGGAAGCGGCCACGGCGTCGCCGTAGAGGGGGGCGACGTTCGAGTCCGCGATGATCTGGGCCTTCTGGGCCTTGGGGAGGGCGGCGTGGGTCAGGGGGCCCAGCTCGTCGATGACGCCTGCGCCCACGAGCACCTGGTAGTCCTTCGAGGGGGTGCGGACGTCGATCGTCCGGGTCTGGACCCCGCCGGTCTGCTCTGGAGTTCCAGCGGTCGTGCGGTCGGCAATCGTTTTCTCGCTCATCTGCCCTCGACCTCCCTCTTTCTGCGGTCGCCGTCTGCCAGGAGCTGCTGGAGGCGGTCGGCGTCACGGTCGTCTATTGCGTCCTTGTACTCCTGCAGGTGCTCTATGAGGTTGCCGATCTCGAAGCTGAGGTTGTCGGCGTCGTCCAGAAAGAGCTCGGTCCACATGGGGGCGTTGAGCCTGGCCACGCGGGTCAGGTCCTTGTAGGAGCCGGCAGAGAAGCCCTTGTGGACCTGGCAGGAGGGGCTCTTTACGTAGGCGTTGGAGACGACGTGCGCCAGCTGCGAGGTGAAGGCGATGACCTCGTCGTGGTGGTCGGCTGTGGTGACGGTGAAGTGGCCAAAGCCGCAGGGTTCCAGGAGGCGCTCGACCCGGTCCAGAAGGTCCAGACGGTCGATGTCGTCCATGCCCTCGGGCGGGACCATGACCATGGGGGCGTTGTGGTACATGTTGGCGCGCGAGTGGGCATAGCCGGAGTACTGGGTGCCCGCCATGGGATGGCAGCCCACAAAGAACCAGTCGTGCTGGGCCGCGATGGGGAAGCAGTCCTCGCAGATCTTCCTCTTTACGCCGACGGTGTCTATGACGATGGCGCCAGGGGAGATGAGGTCCTGCTTCTGGGTGAGCCAGTCGACGCTCATCTGGGGGTAGCCTGCGAGGACGACGAGCTCGCAGGAGGGAATGACCTCGTCGGTGAGCTCGCCGTTCACGGTGTCGATCATGGCCAGTTCCAGGGTGGTGTGGGTGCGGTTCCAGGCGTAGACCTCGTGGCCTCCGGCGTGGAGGGCGCGTGCGAAGGAGCCGCCCATGAGGCCCAGGCAGACGATGCCCACGCGTCCGGGCACGTATACGGCTGCCTGTGCGGGTGCCACTGCCTGCTCAGCGTCCTGAGCCAGGGAGCCCTGCTCGTCTTGGGACTTGTTCTGGTCGTCCTGCATGCTAGGCCTCCTGTCCGTCAAGGTCTGCGGTCACAGCCTCGCGGATGAGGCGGATGCGCTTCATGGCGTCGGTGAACTGTGCGGGGGTGAGCGCCTGTGCGCCGTCCGAGAGGGCCTTGCTGGGGCAGTCGTGGACCTCGATCTCCAGGCCATCGGCGCCTGCCGCGGTGGCGGCGTAGGCCGCGGGGCGGACGTAGCGGGTGTAGCCCGTGGCGTGGCTGGGGTCGCCGATGATGGGCAGGTGGGACAGGTGATGGACGACGGGTATGGCGTTCACGTCAAAGGTGTTCCTGGTGCGGGTCTCGAAGGTGCGGATGCCGCGCTCGCAGAGGATCACGTTGGGGTTGCCCTCGCTCATGATGTACTCGGCGGCCATGAGGAGTTCGTCCACGGTGCCGGAGAGGCCGCGCTTCAGGAGGACGGGGACCTTGGTCTTTCCGACCTCCTTGAGCAGGGAGAAGTTCTGGGCGTTGCGGGCGCCGATCTGCATGACGTTGACGCCCTTGTCCAGGAAGAGCTGGACGTCGCGTGGGTCCATGACCTCGGTGACGGCGGGCATGTTAAGCTCGGCAGAGGCCTCCATGAGGATGTCCAGGCCCTTGGCACCCATACCCTGGAAGGAGTAGGGGCTGGTACGGGGCTTGAAGGCGCCGCCGCGCAGCATGGTGGCACCGGCCTTCTTGACCGTGCGGGCAATGTCCATGAAGCCAGGCCCCTCGATGGAGCAGGGGCCGGCTATGACCTGGAAGTTTCCGCCGCCTATGCTGACCCCGTGGCCGCAGTCCACCACCGTGTCTTGGGGGTGGAACTTTCGGTTTGCCTTCTTGAAGGGCTCGGAGACGCGACGGACTTCGTCCACGATGTCCACGGACTCCAGGAGGAAGGGGTCGATCTGGGTGGTGTCGCCGATGATGCCCACGATGGTCTCGTGCTCACCCTTGGAGACGTTGGTCTTGAAGCCGCGGTTCTCGATCCATTTGACGAAATGTCCCAGCTGGTCCTGGCTGGCGTTGTCCTTGACGATGACGATCATGAGAGCTCCTTACCATGCGCCCGGTGGGCGAATATGTCCGAGGGGTAGATGCACCCACTTTGAATTGTCTGTTGGGGATGCTACTACAAGGGTCTCAAAGGACCGCTGACGTTTCGGGGCCGTTACGCAGGGGTAACCATCTGGTGGCGCCCCCCGACGGGTTGCCTGGCACATGACGCTGGGACCCAGTCTGGCCACAAGACGACCAGCCCCTCATGCGACGAAGGATGTCTGCCACAAAAATATGTGAGGGAGAGAAGAGAAAAGATGGTGGCCCCTGTGGGGCTCGAACCCACGACCTTTCGCTCCGGAGGCGAACGCTCTAATCCACTGAGCTAAGGGGCCACGCAGGAAGCGATTATAGCGCAGCTTGCCCACGCGCGCCAGAAGTCCGTTCCGACATCGACGACAAGCCCTTCTCCGGTGTGGAAGCGCAGCTTGCCCACGCGCGCTAGAAGTCCTTGTGCCGAAGGGGGCTACCCCCCGCGACACACCCGCGACACACGGACGGTGCGTTTCCGTCAGGTCTCGGTTTCGTCGGCCTTGGACCTTCGCGCTATCATGGATTGCACGTGACGAACAGACAGCATGGAGGATGGAAACACATGCAGAACATCGACACCAGCTCCGCGGACTTCGCAGCCGCGGTCAAGGCAGCCCGCAGCCCCAAGGCCATCGAGGCGGGTGGAATCTCGCGCAGCTTCTATGACGTCCATGCCATTCCCGGCGTAGACCGTCTGCCCCGAGCCCTCGTGGTCCTTCTGGAGAACTGCGTACGCCGAGCCGCCAGCGATGACCTGGCAGTTACCTACGCCCGCCGCATCGTCGACGCCGGGCTTGCCGGCAGGCAGGGCGACGAGGTGGAGTTCATGCCCGCCCGCGTCCTCTTCCAGGACTTTACGGGCGTCCCCGTCTTCGTGGACTTCGCCGCCATGCGCGACGCCATGGTGGCCCGTGGGGGAGACCCAAAGAAGGTCAACCCCCACATCCCCTGCACCCTCATCGTCGACCATTCCGTCGTGGCTGACGTTGCGGGCGAGCCTGGCTGCGCCGCCACCAACGAGCGTTGCGAGGCCCAACGCAACGCCGAGCGCTTCGCCTTCCTCAAGTGGGCCAGCAAGTCCTTCCAGAACGTAGAGATCGTTCCGCCCGGTGGCGGCATCTGCCACCAGCTCAACATCGAGCGCTTCTGCAAGGTCGTGACCACCGACGCCATGGCCGAGGGTGACGTGGCATGCTTCGATACCCTGGTGGGCACCGACTCCCACACCACCACGGCAAACGGCCTGGGTGTCCTGGGCTGGGGCGTAGGCGGCATCGAGGCGGAGGCGGCTGCCCTGGGCCAGCCCATCTCCATGCTGGTGCCTCCTGTGGTGGAGCTTCGCCTGACGGGCACCCTGGCTGATGGCATCTCGGGCATGGACCTTGCCCTCACCGTGGCAAAGCTCCTGCGCGACGCCAGCGTCGTGGGCTCCCTCGTGGAGGTCACGGGTCCTGGCGTGGCTGCCCTCACTCCCACCCAGCGCGCCTGCGTAGCCAACATGACGCCCGAGTATGGCTCCACGACGACCCTCTTCCCGGTGGACGAGGGCACGGTGGACTACCTGAGGCTCACCGGTCGCGCCGAGGGTGACGTGGTCTTTGCCGAGTCCTACCTGAGGGCCCAGGGCGTCTTTGGTGCCGGTGCTTCCGGCCAGCGCACCTACTCCCGTACCCTGGAGCTCGACCTGGCCAGCGTCCAGACCTCCCTGGCAGGACCCTCCCGTCCCCACAACCACGTGGTTCCCGCAAGCCTCAAGGATACCTTCGAGAAGGCCTCCTGCGCCCACGGCAACGTCGACTTCCGGCAGGCCTTTGACGTGGAGCTTGCCGACGGCCACCACGAGCTCCACCATGGTGCCCTGGCCATAGCGGCCATCACCTCCTGCACCACGGCCACCGACCCTGCCATGATGGTTGCCGCTGGCCTCACGGCAAAGAAGGCCGTCGAGCGTGGCCTTTCGGCCAAGCCCTGGGTAAAGAGGATCCTGGCTCCGGGCAGCCATGCCACCGAGCTCCTCCTGGAGAGGGCTGGCCTGACGGACTACCTCTTTAAGCTGGGCTTCTACACCTGCGGCTTTGGCTGCATGTCCTGCATCGGCAACTCTGGCGAGATCGCTCCTGCCCTCAAGGCAAAGGCCGACCAGATGGAGCTCACCTCGATTCTCTCGGGCAACCGCAACTTCGATGGTCGCATCTCGCCCGACGTGGCCCAGAACTACCTGGCCCAGCCTGCCCTTGTCGTCGCCTACTCCCTGGTGGGCACCTTGGACGTCGACCTCTCGACGGAGCCCGTGGGCACCGACCCCGCCGGTCAGCCCGTCATGCTGGCCGACCTCCTGCCCTCCACTGCCGAGATCGAGGCTGCGCTTGAGCCCGTCCTGACGACCCAGCTCTTCCAGGACGGCGCACAGGGCCTCTTTGACGGCTCCCGCGCCTGGCAGGACATCCAGGTGGACGACGCCCCTACCTTCCCCTGGGACCCCGATTCCACCTACATCCGACGCGCTCCCTACTTCGAGATCGCCCGCAGGCAGGAGTCCGTCGAGGTTCGCGGCGCAAGGGTCCTTGCCCTTTTGGGGGACTTCGTGACCACCGATCACATCTCTCCCGCAGGCACCATCGTGCCCGATGCTCCCGCCGCAGCCTACCTGGGCGAGCATGGCGTCGGGCAGGCTGACTTCAACAGTTACGGCTCCCGCCGTGGCAACCACGAGGTCATGGTCCGCGGCACCTTCGCCAACGTGAAGCTGGAGAATGCCCTGGCGCAGGGGAGGAAGGGCTGGTGGACCCAGGACCTCCTGGACGGTCAGGTCAAGCCCATCTTTGACGCGGCACAGGACTACGAACAGGCGGGTCTGCCCTCAATCGTGGTCGCTGGAAAAATGTACGGGTCTGGCTCCAGCCGCGACTGGGCTGCAAAGGGACCCCTCCTCCTGGGCGTCCGCGCCGTCATCGCCGAGAGCTTCGAGCGCATCCATAGGTCCAACCTGGTCCAGATGGGCATCATTCCCCTTGAGTTCGTGGATGGCCAGTCGGCCTCCTCGCTGGGCATCCGTGGGGACGAGACCTTTGACATAGCGCCCATCGACCTTGCCGACGGTCTTCCCAAGGCTCCACAAGTTCATGTTGTTGCCACACGCCCTGACGGCAGTGCACTAGAATTCGATTGCCGAGTCCGTATCGACACCCCCATGGAGGGTCGCTTCGTGTCGGACGGCGGCATCCTGCCCTATGTGCTAGACCAGATGGCGTAGGCGCGCGAGCGACCATCGTGCGGGCGCCCGTGCCCTTTTCGAGGAGCGTCCTGTGATCTGTCCAAACTGCGGAGCCCAAGTCTCGGACGGCGCCCAGCGCTGCCCTGCATGCCATGCCGACCTGGGAAGTACCATGGTGATTCCCAAGCTCGACGGTTCGTGGTGTGAGAACTGCGGCGCCCTTATCCCAAAGGGCGCCGCCACCTGCCCTGGCTGCGGTTTCCCGGTGCCAAAGGCCCCCGCTCACTTTGTCAGCAGGGGAAAGCGTAAGGCTCTGGGCGTCTCTACCGTATACGTGGCTTCCGAGGAGCCCGTCGTGAAGGCGGCGGGGCCCGAGGAGGACGCGAGGCCCGTGGAGCTCGAGGCGGATTCCGACGAGCAGAGGCCCGCCCATGCTGCGCCCGGGTCCCAGGCGCGTCCCGACGACGAGCCCTCCCCAGACGACACCCACGCCCTCGTCCGCATCGAGAGCGCCATTCCCTCCGAGCCCGTTCCTGGCCTGCCCGAGCATGAGCGCGACCATGGCCCTCGCCTCAGGACCTTCGTGGTTGCCCTTGCCGCGGCAATCGTCGTGGTGGGCGGCAGCGCCCTCATCATCACCCATCCCTGGAACCCCTCGGCCAGCGATCCCCGCGCAAAGACAGAGGCTGACACCTCCAAGGCTGGCTATACCGGTGAGATGGAGTCCCTCAGTGGCCAGGACGAGACAAAGACCCAGACAGGCGTGATCCAGGACGGTGATTCGGTCAGCCTGGCAAAGCTTCAGGATGTCTATGGTCGCCTGGGTGACCTCAACGATCGGGCGACCCAGGTCGAGGGGACCTATAGGAGCACTGCCGCCTCGGCTGACGAGGACGCCAGAAGCAAGGGCAAGGCCGAGGCAGACCAGCTCTCCCTGGACGTGAGCAACCTGATCTCGTCAATCGACGAGATCGATGTCACCTCCGGCACCTACGCCACGGACGCCCAGAACCTGAAGACCCTAGGCAACTACCTGCGCAACCGCACGGATGCCTTGGACAAGGCCTGGACACAGGCGCTGGAGCTAAGCGACCCGGTCGCCAACGCCAGCCAGATCGACGGCTTCCTGACGGGTTCGGACGAATCCTCCTGGCAGACCCAGTTTGAGCAGGCCTATCCCACCATGTCCCCACACGAGAAGAGCGGGAACTAGGGGAGAGAGGCCAAAACCTCCGCCTTTGCCGAAAATGTGAACAATACCCTTGCCTGGTAGAATATCCTTTGCAAGATATTGTCTATTCACATGATGGAGTGATGAACATGGGCCTCTTTGGCAGGAAGAAGGAGCTCTATACGCCGACCTATCAGCTGAAGGGCGACGAGGTTGCCGTGCTCGACACCTCGAAGGGCACCATCAAGGTCAAGCTTGACGGCGAGGGTGCCCCCATCCACGTGGCCAACTTCTGCGAGCTTGCCACGACGGGCTTCTATGACGGGCTCAAGTTCCATCGTTACGTTCCCGGCTTCGTCATCCAGGGTGGTTGCCCCAACACGCGCAACATGACGCCCGAACAGGTGGCGGCAGGTGAGGTTGGCCCCGACGGCATGCCCGGTACGGGTGGCCCCGGCTACTGCATCAAGCAGGAGTTCTCCACCAACCCCCGCAACAAGCACGTGGACGGCGCCCTGGCCATGGCTCGTTCCATGGACCCGGACTCCGCTGGATCCCAGTTCTACTTCTGCCTGGGTCCCCAGCACAACCTCGACAGCGGCTACACCGTGTTCGGCACCACCATCGAGGGCATGGACGTCATTGCCGCCCTGCGCGCGGGCGACACCATCAACTCCGTCACGATCGAGAGTCGATAAGCATTCCTTCGCGAGGTCCCTCCTGCTTTGGGGAAGGGTCCTCGATGAGTTTTGGGAGGTCAGACAGTGAACCAGCAGGCATATGAGGCGGGCCAGGCGGCCTACAAGCGTGGAGACGTACTAGAGGCGGTCAAGCAGCTCAGCGCCGCAAAGGACCCCGGCGAGGTTTCCGGTGCTGTCGACCATCTCCTGGGCAACTGCCTTATGAAGATGGGCCGCTACGCCGACGCCGCGCGCAGCTACGCCGACGCCCTCCAAGACGGCTCCTATGGTCACTCGGGTGCCCTCTCCTGCAACAGGGGCCGCGCCCTCCTGGCCGCCAACCGTCCCCAGGAGGCAGTCGCCTCCCTGACCATGGCGGTTCAGGACTCCGACTACGCTACTCCCTACAAGGCCTACAGCGCCCTGGGTAACGCCTACAAGCGCCTGGGCAACCCCCGCGAGGCCGGTGTTGCCTTCAGGAACGCCGCCATCGACGAAAACAACCCCAATCCCTCCAGCGCCCTCTGCGAACTGGGCAACTGCTTCATGCAGATGGGTCGTGCCGTCGATGCCGTCGAGGCCTTCCGTACCGCCCTGGACTTTGCCGGTCCCCTGGAGAACCAGAGCCCTATCTATGGCGACCTTGGCCTGGCCTACGTCGCTGCCAATCGCATGAGCGAGGCCGTCGACGCCTTTGGTCATGCCACCGAAGGCGGCTATCAGCTTCGTCCCGAGGCGCAGGCAGCCTATGACGCGGCCCAAAAGGCCGTCTCGTCCATCCAGAGCGGCGGTCCCTCCGAGACCGACGCCTTCCTGGCCGCCGCAGGCTATGGCGTGGGCGTCGACCCCCTGGACCCCACGGGTGCGACGGGCGAGGTCATGCCCTCTCCCGATGACACGGGCTTTTTCTCCGTCTCCGAGGAGGAGCTTGTCGCCCAGGACAAGAGGCAGCGCAAGGAGCGCAAGGCCCGCCGCAAGAACAAGAAGCAGCACCATGGCGGCAGGATCATCGCCATCATCCTGATCATCCTCGTCGTCCTGGCAGCCCTCGCCGGCTTCGCCTACTATCGCGGCTACGGCTGGCCCACCCAGGACACCGTGGTCAAGGAGCTCTTCAACGCTGGCGCCGATGGCCAGGACACCGACCTCCTCTTTGCCGACTCCCTGAGCGACGAGCAGGTCAAGCAGGAGAAGGACCTCCTTCCCTCCGCTGGCGGTACAGTCAACATCGACAGCGAGGAGCGTCACATGACCTCCTCCACGGTGGTCGCGTCCGTTACCCTGCCCGCTGGTGGCACCCAGCAGTATCGCATCGCTCTCTCCCGCGACGGCATCGGTTGGAAGGTCAGTGGCATCGAAGCTATGTACGCTTCGCAAAGCTCGGGTTCTACCGATGCAAGCGCTGGCTCTACGGGTACCATATCCACGAATAACTAGCACGAGCGTATCCACGCACGTCTCTTTGTGATTGGAAACGGTCAATGTCGATTATCGACTCACTCTTTGGTGAATATGATGGCGACCTTGCCATCGACCTTGGTACCGCGAACACCCTCGTGGCCGTTCGCGGCAAGGGCATCGTGCTGAACGAGCCCTCGGTCGTTGCCATCGACCAGAACGCGGACCGCGTCCTGGCGGTGGGTGCCGATGCCAAACGCATGATCGGCAGGACGCCTGGTTCAATCATCGCTGAGCGCCCCCTCAAGGACGGCGTCATCGCTGACTTCGACGTCACCGAGGTCATGCTTCGCTACTTCATCGAGAAGGCCCGCGGTACCAGGCGCTATCCCTGGTCGCCCCGGCCCCGCGTAGTCGTCTGCGTCCCCTCTGGCGTCACATCGGTCGAGAAGCGTGCCGTCTTTGAGGCCACCATCTCCGCCGGTGCCCGCCAGGCCTACCTGATCGAGGAGCCCATGGCCGCTGCCATCGGTGCCGACCTGCCCATCGAGGACCCGACGGGCTCGATGGTCGTGGACATCGGCGGTGGTACCACCGAGGTAGCCGTCATCGCCATGGGCGGCATCGTCGTCTCCCAGTCCATCCGTACGGCTGGCGACGAGTTCGACCAGACGATCCTGGAGCACGTGCGCGACGCCTACAACCTCTCCATCGGCGAGCGCACGGCCGAGGACATCAAGATCAAGGTGGGTTCCGCGGCTCCTCTGGCCGAGGAGCTGGACGTCGAGGTCAATGGCCGTGACGTCCTGTCGGGCATGCCCAAGTCGGTCCGCATCGAGTCCGAGGAGATTCGTCGTGCCCTGGACAAGCCCCTCGACGAGGTCACCAAGGCCGTCAAGGACGCCCTGGACGTGACCCCGCCCGACCTCGCTTCCGACCTCATGTACTACGGCGTTCTCCTCACTGGCGGTGGAGGCCTCCTTCGTGGCCTCGACCAGCGCCTGCGTGACGAGACTGGCGTTCCCGTGAACGTCAGCCCCACGGCCCTGGAAAACGTCGTCAACGGCTGTGCGAAGGTCCTTGAGGCCAATGCCCTCACTGGCGGCTTCGTCCAGAGCGCTACCTAAGGGCCGCCATGCCTCGTCTTGGGGGTGTGGGCCAGCCCACGCCAAGCCTCCGCAACAATGACAACGACTCGGGTGCCAGGCTCTTTGTGGTCCTGGTCATCCTCTCTCTGGTGATATTCACCCTCGGCGCGCGCGAGGGCGAGTCGGGCTTCTTCGTCTCGGCTCGCCAGGGCTTCATGACCATCACGACGCCCATCCGCTTCATCGGCTCTGCTGTCGCCATGCCCTTCCAGGGCCTGGGTAACATCTTTACCAACCTGACGGCTGATCAGGAGACCCTTTCGGATCTCAAGGCAAAGAACGAGGAGCTCTCGGCAAAGAACGCCCAGCTGGAGGAAGACGCCCAGGCGGCCTCCCGTCTGCAGAAGCTCCTGAATCTCCAGGACACCTACGAGCTCAAGTCCACGGCGGCCCGCATCATCTCGGCCTCGGTGGACTCGTGGAGCCGGTCTGTCGTGATCGACAAGGGCTCAGCCTCCGGCCTTGGTGTCGGCATGCCCGTCACCGATTCCTCGGGAGTCATTGGACAGATCACCGAGTGCGGTCCCTCCTCATCTACGGTTCGCCTGATTTCCGACGAGAACTCCGCGGTCTCCGCCATGGTCCAGTCCAGTCGCGCCCAGGGCGTTCTCAAGGGCTCGGCGGACGGTACCCTGTACCTGACGCTCATCGCCACCGACCAGACGGTGTCGGTGGGGGACAACGTCGTCACCAGTGGACTGGGCGGCGTCTATCCCAAGGGCCTGCCCCTGGGCAAGGTCCTCTCCGTGAGCAAGAACGACGGTGACCTCTACTACACGATTGTGGTGGAGCCCGTGGCTACTTTCTCCAACTTCGAGGAGGTGCTGGTCATCACCTCGCTCACCACTGGCCAGGAGGCCACCGCGGACGACATCTCGGATGCTGACGGGCAGGACAGCGCCCAGGTGAGCGGAGCTTCGAGCGATTCCGAGGATTCCGACTCCGATGCGGAGGACTCCGACAGCTCCGATGGCTCTGGCTCGGATTCCGACTCTGGCAGTTCAAGCGATTCCGATGACTCCAGCGACTCCTCCAGCAAGAAGAACTCAAAGAGCTCCAACAGCTCTAGCGATTCGGACTCAAGCGATTCGGATGACTCGAGCTCGTCCAGCTCCTCGGACAGCTCAAAGAAGGAGCAGAACTCCACTTCGTCGTCCTCGAAGAAGAGCAATGGCTCTGACGATTCCGATTCGACGTCCTCGTCCGGCAGCTCCTCGGACTAGGGCCTAGACGTACAATTGATCAGATAGGGAAGGGGGCATAGGGCAGTATGCAGGTTAACGACATAAACAAGAACCGCCATGATTCGCTGGTGCTGGCGCTCGTGTGCTTTGTGCTCCAGGTTGCCCTGGCCCCCAATATCGCCATAGCGAACGGTCACATCAACTTCTCGCTGATCTACTGCGCCGTCATGGCCCTCACCGTTGGCGGAGGCTTTGGCGTCACCTGCGGCTTCCTCGCTGGCCTGGTCTTTGACCTCAGCACCACGGGGCCCATGGGACTCATGACCTTGCTTCTGACCATCGCGGCCTTCGTGATGGGCATGGAGACGCGCAACCGGCTCCAGGATGACATGACGGCCGCCCTCATTCTCTACTTCATCGTCACTCTTCTGGTGAGTATCTTCTACAACCTTGCCATGTATCTGGTGGGCCTGTCCGGATCCATAGTCGACATGCTCTTCCTCAGGAGCATCCCCACCTTCTTCCTCACCTCTCTTGCCTTTCTACCCTTTGCCTACCACTACTCGACGAGGGGCTCCTCTCGTCCCCTCATGCTTTCTCAGAAGGGCACGCGTCGTGGTCCCGGTCACCGCGGTGGCCCCTATCACCTCGGGAAGCTCTAGGGGGTTCTCGTGAATCCCGTCGTCATCGTCATCGTCATACTTGCCGTGGTCATTGTGGGCCTGGTGATTGCCTTTGTCCTTCTGGGTAGGGACTCCTCCCGCTTTACCTTCGACATCGGCGGCGGCGTCCCCCGTGCCTCGGGAGGCAATGACGGATCGGCTGAGGCCGGCTTCAAGAACCGCCTTTTTGGCCTGAGCATTTTCTCGGGCACGATCATCGGTACCCTCCTGGTGAAGCTCTGGACCATGCAGCTGGTCTCGGGAGATGACTACAGCGCCCAGGCCGAGAACAACCGAACCCGTACCATCGAGCTGCCGGCACCGCGCGGACGCATCCTTGACCGCAATGGCGAGGAGCTGGTGGCCAACAGGGCCAGTCTCTGCGTGGTTGCCAAGCCCGACGTCATCGACAACGAGGTCGAGATGAAGCTCCTGGCAAACCTCATCGGAATGCCCCAGATGGCCGTCAAGCGCAACATCCAGAGCACGACCGGTGGCGCCCAGTCCATGCGCACCGTGGCCGAGGATGTGTCCCGCCGCGTCGTCGCCTATGTGGACGAGCATGCTTACCTCTTCGATGGGGTCGAGGTGGTCCAGCGGACCCAGCGCCTCTATCCCAATGGCTCCATGGCGGCCCAGGTCTTGGGCTATACCGGTGCCATTAACGCCGACCAGGTGGAGAAGCTCACTAACTCGTCGGACGGGGCCATCGATTACGCCCTGGGCGACACGGTGGGCCAGGCAGGCATCGAGTACCAGTACGAGAGCGTCCTGCAGGGCATAAAGGGCGAGCAGAAGGTCTACGTAGACGCCAACGGCAACGTCCTGAGCACCGCGAGCACGGTGGAGCCCCAGAGCGGCTCGGACGTGACCCTGACCATCGACAAGGCCATCCAGAAGGCAGCAGAGGAGTCTCTGGCCAGGAACGTCAAGAAGCTTCGTGAGAAGGGCCGCAGCGACTGCAATGGGGGAGCGGCCGTAGTCCTGGACGTCAATACGGGCGACGTCCTGGCCATGGCCTCCTATCCCAACTACTCTCCCAACGTCTTCGTGGGAGGCATCTCGGCGGACGACTGGGAGGCCCTCTCCTCCGAGGAGGCCCACAACCCCATGATCAACAGGGCGATTACGGGCCAGTACCCCTCGGGCTCCACCATCAAGCCCCTCACGGCCTTTGCGGCCCTCAACAACGGCATTGCCACGTCCAACTCCTCCTACTACTGCACGGGCTACTGGACGGGCTTCGGCGCCGCGTCGGGACAGTACTGCTGGGAGAAGAAGGGTCATGGTGCCATGAATCTCCAGAATGGCATCACCTACTCCTGCGACGTCGTCTTTTACGAGATCGGCAAGGGCTTCTTTGAGTCCTCGAACCAGGACGGCATGCAGCAGACCTTCCGCCAGTGGGGTCTGGGCGCCCTCGAGGGCATCGACCTCCCCGGCGAGGCCGCTGGTCGCGTGCCTGACGCCGCCTGGAAGGAGTCCTACTTCTCCAACGCCAACGAGGAGGACCGCCAGTGGAAGGGCGGCGACTACACCAACCTCGCCATCGGCCAGGGCGACCTTTTGGTCACGCCCCTGCAGATGTGCTGCGTGTATGCGGGCATCGCCGCCAACGGCAAGGTGCCCCGTCCCCATCTCCTGAAGTCGGTTGACCCCATCGTGGGCTCCGGCACCGTCGTGGACTACCAGGACGGGACGAACTACCAGATCGACGAACGCTCCGACTACATGGACCTCGTCAAGGCGGGCATGAAGGGCGTCATCTACCGCGAGAACGAGGCCCAGGCCTCGCACTTCACCAACCTTCCCGTGGAGCTTGCCGGCAAGACCGGTTCCGCCGAGTCTGGCAAGGACCATCCCCACGGCTGGTTCATCGTCTATGCCCCCTGGGATGACCCCCAGTACGCCATCGCCGCCATGATCGAGTACGGTGGCTTCGGTAGCGAGGGTGCCCTCTATGTGGTCAGGGACATCCTGGGCGAGATATACGACAGCCCCGACTCCTCGTCCGCGGTCGACTCAAGTGGGGTGAGGTAGCATGCCATCAGGCAACCAGCGCTCGCACAACATGGGAGATGCCCTGGGCTCAGTCATGCGCGGGGCGGGCAGCGCCCTGGGCCAGGCCTTCAGCCGCAACCTCAAGAGCCCACACGCCTCCGCCTCGGCACGCAATAGGTCCAACTTCTACAGCCCCCAGCTCCTGGCTGCCCTGGGGCTCATTGCCTATGGAGCCCTGGTCATCTGGACCGCCTCCTTCAACATTGCGGAGGCTTCCTTCCCCAGGCACCTGGTAGGCATCGTCCTGGGCATTGCCATGGCCATCTATCTCTGGCGCTACGACTACCGCGTTCTTGCAAACGAGACCCGCGTCCTCTTTGTGGCGGCAGTGGTCCTCATGCTCCTGCCCCTGGTGCCCGGCCTGGGTTACTCGGCAAAGGGCGCTACGGGCTGGGTCAAGGTGCCCCTGATAGGCATCACCTTCCAGCCCTCCGAGTTCGCAAAGCTCGTCACCATCTATCTGATGGCTGGCCTTGGGGCGGAGTACAACGGCAGGATCGATAGCTTCAGGGACTATCTCAAGCTCTGCGGCATCCTGACGGTACCCTTTATGCTCATCCTCCTCCAGCCTGACCTGGGCACCGGCCTGATTGTCCTTGTTGTCGGTGCTGCTATCATCATCTGCTCGGGGGCACGACGGGAATGGGTCATCGCGACCATTGTACTCATCGTCCTCTTTGCCACGGTGGTCGTGGTGACCTCCATGTCGCCCAACTTCCCCCACCTGCTCAAGACCTACCAGCTGAACCGCCTGATAGTCTTCGTGGATCCTTCCGTAGACCCGGCGGGCGATGGCTACAACCTCCAGCAGGCAAAGATCGCCGTCGGATCGGGCGGCCTTCTGGGCAAGGGCATTGGCAACGCATCCCAGGCTGGCTCCGGCTTTCTGCCCGAGGCCCATACGGACTTCGTCTTTGCCCTCTTGTCAGAGGAGTTCGGCTTCGTTGGGGCGGTCCTCATGCTGGGGCTCTTTGCCGTCCTCATCTTCTCGACGATCGCCCTGGCGAATCGTGTCGATGCCCCCTTCGGCAAGCTGGTCTTGGTGGGCTGCGCCACCATGTGGTCCTTCCAGCTCCTGCAGAACGTGGGCATGTGCATCGGTCTCATGCCCATTACGGGCATCCCGCTGCCCTTCATCTCCTACGGCTCGACTTCGATGATGACGCAGATTGCGGCCGTGGGCATGGTACAGTCAGTCTGGTATCACATTCCAAAGACCGCCTAGGTGGCCGTCGCCGCGCGGCTCGGGCTCGGTTTTCGTTCATAGCAAGGAGAAGCCATGGCGCACAAGGTCTCTGTCTCGGGCTCCAAGCTCACCGAGGTGTTTGGCGCGGGGAAGCGCGCGGAGGGGGAGCGCACGCGTGACGTCCGCGTAAGCCTGGTCGTTTCCAGGTCCGCTGACCGACAGCTGGTGGAGGCCCTCAAGGGCGCCTTCGTGCCCGAGCTCACACACGGCTCTGTGGATGTCCGCCTCCTGGAGGAAGAGGGGCTTCCCGCCGCTGACGCCGACGTCTGCGTGGTTGCCCCCGATCCCGATGGCGAGTTGGCGATGACATGCGCCGTCAGGTCCGCCCGCATGGGTATTCCCTGTGCCGTGATGGTGGACTCCAGTCTGGAGGTCCACGAGCTGGACGTGTCTGGCCAGACCGACGCCGCCCTGGGCTACCTGGTGGCATCGGACCCCAAGGCCGCCCTTGAGTCCCTGGCCCGCTGGCTGGTCAAGGCCTGCAAGGCAAAGAGCCTGGCCCTGGCGGCAAACTTCCCCTTCGTCCGTCCCGCAAAGATTCGCGATCTGGTGGACTCCTGCGCGGCCGAGAATGCTGCCATTGGTGCCATCGAGTTCATTCCTGGGGCAGACCTTCCTGCCATGACCATGAACCAGGCAAAGCTGGCCGTTCAGATTGCTGCCGCCACAGGCGTCGAGCTCCGCATCGAGAGCCTGGCCGATCTGGCCGGCGTCCTGGGCGCGGGCTTTGTCTACCGTGCGGTGGCCAGGCAGGTCGCGGGTGCCATCCCCGGCGTTGGCTGGGCGGTAAAGGGAGCCATTGGCTACCTGGGCACACAGGCCACGGGAAACGCCCTGGCTCTGCGCTATGGGACGGTTCCCGAGGGGCCCCTTTCCCAGGGGGGCCTGGACGACGTCCTGAATTCCCTGCAGAGCGTCCCGGGCAACCTGGGCGACCTTCTTTCCACCCTGGCCAAGCTGGTGGGGGAGCGTGGCGCCGGTTCGGCCGACGCGGACAAGGGCTCTGGCTTTACCTGGATTGGGGGAGGCGGCCATGAGGCTTAGCCGAGAGGACCGTTTCTCCGAGCTGGAACCCCTCCTAGGCCTGGTGGAGAAGCCCGGTCGCTACCTGGACCACGAGTGGGGAGCCTGCGAGGACCAGGCCGGCCCCTTCCATGCCTGTCTGATCTATCCTGACGTCTACGAAGTGGGCCAGGCGAACCTGGGACTTGCCATCCTGTACAACGCCCTCAACAAGGCGGAGGGCATGTCCTGCGAGCGCGCCTATGTGCCCTGGCCCGACATGGGCGACCTCATGAGGGAACGCAAGGTGCCCCTCCTGGCCCTGGAGTCTGCTGCTCCCGTCGCATCCTTCGACGTGGTTGGCTTTACCTTGGCCCATGAGCTGGTCTCGACCAACGTGGTGGAGGCCCTGGACCTGGCGGGCATTCCCGTCAGGAGCTCCGACCGTGCCGAGGACGACCCCATCGTCATTGCCGGTGGTCCCTCGGTCTGGAACTGCGAGCCCATGGCCCCCATGCTGGATGCCGTCCTTCTGGGCGACGGCGAGGAGGCCGTCGTGGAGATGTGCTCCTGCGTGCGTGACGGACGTGCTCGTGGCCTCTCGCGCCTGGAAATCCTGCGCGGTCTGGCAAAGATCCAGGGCGTCTACGTGCCCTGCCTCTATGAGCTCGTTCACGACCAGACGGCTACCCGCTGGGGCTACACGGTGCCCAAGGCGGGGGAGGACGTGCCCGTCGTGGTGGCCAAGCGCTCCTTTGCCCGCCTGGCCGAATCGGACCCCCTGCCCCAGCAGATCGTGCCCTACATGTCCATCGTCCAGGACCGACTGGCCGTGGAGGTCCTGCGCGGTTGCGCACGAGGATGCCGCTTCTGCCAGGCGGGCATGACCTACCGCCCCGTTCGCGAGAGGCCCAAGGAGCAGATCATTGCCGCTGCCGAGGAGGGCCTTGCCGTCACGGGCCACGACGAGGTCTCGCTGACCTCCCTCTCCACGACCGACCACTCCCAGTGCGCGCAGATCCTCAATACCCTCAACGGGGAGCTTCGCGCAAAGGGCGTCCGCGTGTCCATTCCCTCGCAGCGCCTGGACTCCTTTGGCGTCGAGATGGCAGGCGCCGTCGCTGGCTCCAAGCGTGGTGGCCTCACCTTTGCCCCCGAGGCTGGCAGCCAGCGCCTGCGTGACGTGATCAACAAGAACGTGACCGAGGAGGACATCGAGCGCGCCGCCACCAATGCCTTCCGTGCTGGTTGGCGCCGCATGAAGCTCTACTTCATGATGGGCCTCCCCACCGAGACCGACGAGGACATCAAGGCCATCGTTCGCACGGCCGAGCGCGTCCTCCAGATCGGTCGGGAGATAGCGGGAAAGAGGGGCCGGTCCAAGGTCTCCGTATCCATCTCGGTCGCCGTCTTTGTCCCCAAGGCCCATACGGCCTTCCAGTGGGCGGGCCAGCTGGGAATGGATGAGGTCCGTCGCCGCCAGGAGCTCCTGGTGACGACCAACCACGATCGCTCCATCCGCATCGCCTACCACGACGCCGAGGTCTCTATGGTGGAGGCGGCCCTCTCGAAGATGGGTCGTCAGGGCTTCGAGGTGATCCTGGAGGCCTGGAGGCGGGGAGCCCGCTTTGACGCCTGGACTGACGAGTTCTCCCTGGACACCTGGCTGGAGGCGGGGCGTGCGGCTGGCCTGGACCTGCCAGAGGTTGCGGCCGAGTCCTTTGACCTGGCGGCACGCCTACCCTGGGAGCACACCTCGCCAGCGGTAAACAAGGGCTACCTCCAGCGCGAATGGCGCCGTGCCCTGGAGGGCGTGACCACGCCCGACTGCACCAGGACCTCCTGCACGGGCTGTGGGGTCTGCCAGAACCTGGGCGTCCACAACATCATCGCAGGTGATCGTCATGTCGGATAGGAAAGATGCCATGGCTCGAAAGGACGGGGTGACCGCAGCGGCTGGCCAGACGCTGGCTGCACAGGTGGCTGAGGCTGGCGCACAGTACGCGCCCCAGAGCGTGGACATGGTCCGCGACCAGAACATGCGGGCCGGCATCGTGGGACGTGACCCCCGCGAGCAGCGCCGCAACCAGTGGCGCCTCCGCGTCCACTACCGCAAGGACGGCCGCCTGGCCTTCCTGGGCCACCTGGAGATCGTGAACACCATCAACCGTTGCGTCCGCAGGGCGGGCCTGCCCCTGGCGGTCGGAAACGGCTTTGCCCGCCGCATCCGCCTCCAGTTCTCCCAGGCCCTGCCCGTGGGAGCTGCCTCGGCGGACGAGTACTACGACGTCTACCTGACCGATCGTGTGGACGAGGACCAGGCGCTGGAGCTTCTGCAGGGGGCGACCCCGCACTCCCTTGCCCCCATCGAGGTCACCTATGCGCCCAACCCCCAGCCCGCCCTGGAGTCCTGGCTGGACCACGCCTCCTGGCAGGTGGACTTCCTGGAGCCCTGTGACCCCCAGGTTCTCAAGCGAGGCATCGAGCAGCTTCAGGGGGAGGGGACCCTCTGCTACCTGCGTGGCGCCAAGGAGAAGCACGTGAATCTCTCGCACTGCCTCCTCTCCTGGGAGGTCGTGGGTGAGGTCGACGCGCTGACGCTGAAACTTGAGACCGCTACCGATGAGGCGGCCTCGCTGCGGCCTCAGATCCTAATCCAGAAGGCCATGGAGTCGCAGGGGCTTGCCGCTCCTCGGTCCCTGCGCGTAACCAGGCTCTCCCAGTGGCACGAGGAGGGTGGGGTCCGCTCCTACGCTATGTGAGGTATCACCCTCGCGACCTGCGCCTAGGTCTTGTGGATTTGGCGTAAAGTGGGGTTGATGTGAATGGCCTTTTTTGTTGACTGTGCGGGCAGGCGCTGGTAATATTTCTGTCTGTTGCACCTAAAGGCAGTAATGAAGGGTAAATTATGTACGCAATCGTTACCACTGGTGGCAAGCAGTATAAGGTTGCCAAGGGCGACATCATTGATGTCGAGAAGCTCGACGCGCAACCTGGCGACAAGGTCGAGCTTGATGTCCTCATGCTGAATGATGGCGAGCAGACGGTCGTTGACGCTGCCGCCCTCGAAGGCAAGAAGGTCACTTGCGAGGTCCTCGACCAGTTCAAGGACAAGAAGGTCACCGTCTTCAAGTTCCACAAGCGTAAGCGCTATCATCGCACCAAGGGCCATCGCCAGAACCTGACCAAGCTGCAGGTGAGCGAGCTGCCCGAGCTGGCATAGCTCATTCACTCGGAAATATTCGATAGTTAGGCAGGTTTAGACATGGCACACAAGAAAGGCCTCGGCTCCTCCCGTAACGGCCGTGACTCCAATTCTCAGCGTCTCGGCACCAAGATCTTTGGTGGTCAGGCCATCAAGACCGGTCAGATCATCGTCCGCCAGCGCGGTACGCACATCCATCCCGGCGAGAACGTTGGTCGCGGCAAGGACGACACCCTGTTCGCACTCTGCGACGGCGTGGTTGAGTTCCACAAGGGCGCAAAGCACACGGTGAAGGTCGTTCCCGCAGAGTAGCCTTGGGTACAAAGCAATGCATGAGCCCCGCTTCGGCGGGGCTTTTTGTGTCGCGGTGTGCCGTAGCGTGTGTCGCGGGTGTGTCGCGGGGGCTATCCCCTGCGACATACGCGGCGACACGTAATGGTGAGGGCCATTATTTCCAGATTGAAACAAAGCGGTGCCTTGGACAGATTCTCGCCTGCGTCTGCCCTTGCTTCGTGTAATCTGCTGCCAGTGAACGAAAGGTGACGGTATTTCCGTCAGAGAGTAGGAGAGGAGCGGACCATGCAGACCATTTCACGTCAGGTTTGGTGGTGGCACATGGATTCCCGCTTCGGCCGACTCTGAGTCGCTCACTGCCACCTGCAGAAATTTGACGGCTCCCGGGTTGACCGGGGGCCGTTTTTCTTAGCTCTGCAGGCTGTCCTATCAGCAACAATGCGTCAAGTCCAATCAGCCAGGCACTACCAAAAGGGAAAGGAACACATCATGGCAGACATCAATCAGGCACAGGTTCGCACCGTCAAGACCGACTCCAAGGGCACCTTCGACATCGCTGGTCTGGTCCTCGTGGCCATCCTGCTCGCAGCTGGCTTCATCCTCAACATGACCCTGGGCAACGCCCTGGCCATCGTGGGCATCAAACCCCAGTTCATCATTGCGGCCTACTGTCTGGCCATCCTGATATTGAAGCCAAACTTCGGCCAGGCGGTGGTCATGGGCGTCCTGTCTGCGGTAGTCATCCAGCTGACCACCTCCATCCCCGGCCTGAACTTCCTCACCGAGGTCGTGGGTGCCCTGGTCATGTGCGCCTTCGTTCGCAGCGCCTTTGGTTCCAACAAGGTCATGCCCCTGGTGGGAGCCTTCGTGACTACCCTCGTCTCCGGCCTTCTCTTCGCTGTCGGTGGCAACGTGATCATGGGCGCTGCTATGGCAACTGTCCTGGTCAAGCTTCCCCTGGTTTTGGGCACCGCTGTCTTCAACGCGATTGTCGTCCAGGTGCTTTCGGTGCCCCTGAAGAAGGCCATCAAGCGCTAAGCTATTCGTAGTACGTTAGCGCGCCGCCTGGCGGAACCGGGCGGCGCGGCTTTGCTAGGAGGGTATCTTGTCGAACCGCCAGAAAGAAGCCGAGAAGGTCAGGACGGCCAAGGTCCATGAGACCGGTCGCTTGGACGTGTCATCCCTGGTGCTGATCGCTATCCTGCTCGCCGCGGGCTTCATCCTCAATATGACCGTGGGAAAGGCCTTGGCCATCACGGGCATCCAGCCTGAGTTCGTGATTTCGGCCTATTGCCTTGCGATCCTGCTCCTGAGGCCAAAGGTCTCGCGTGGCGTGCTCATCGGCATCCTGGCGGCTACGGTCATCCAGATCACCACTTCCATCCCTGGTCTGGAGTACCTCTGCGACATTCCAGCCTCCGCCCTGATGGCTGCCCTGGTTCTGGGCCTGGGTAGGGGAGACCGGACCTATCCCAGGGCCTTTCCCATGTGGGCTACCTTCCTCACCACTTCGGTCTCTGGTTTGATCTTTGCTTCCATGGCAACGGTGGTGGTCCTGGGCGCTCCCGTGGCAAACATCGTGGTCATGTTCCCTGTGGTCTTTGGCACGGGTATAGCCAACGCCCTGGTCGTGGGCGCCCTCTATCCCGCCCTCTCCAAGGTAGTCCGCCACGGCTCCGAGACATTAGGGACGGAGCACTTTGTCTCAGAGACAAAGGGGACGGAGCAAACTGTCTCAGAGACAAAGGGGACAGGGCAGCCTGAGGCTCAGCCCCTGGCTGGTGCCCGAGCCCAGCTCGGCGCCCAGGACAGCCTGCAGCTCGGCGCCCAGGACAGCCCGCAGCTCAGCGCCCAGCCCAAGGCGAATGAGACAAAAGGCTCCGTCCCCAATGTCTCGCAGCTCAAGGCGAATGAGACAAAAAGCTCCGTCCCTAATGTCTCAGAGACAAAAAGCTCCGTCCCTAATGTCTCAGAGACAAAAAGCTCCGTCCCCATTGTCTCAGTGCCGGTGGAGGTGCAGCACCTGTCCTTCACCTACTCGGAGGGAGAGCGTCTCGCTCTCGACGACATAAGCCTCTCCCTGGCTCCGGGCGAGTTCCTGGGCGTCATCGGCCCCTCTGGCGCTGGCAAGACGACCCTGGCCTCGGCCCTCGCTGGTGCCATCCCGCACCACTTTGCGGGTGAGATGCGCGGCGCCGTCCTTGTAGACGGCAAGGACACCTGCGACATCGCCCTCACTGACGTTTCCCGCATGGTGGGCTCGGTCCTCCAGGACATCGATGCCCAAATGGTTGCCTCAAACGTTGAGGACGAGATGCTCTACGGCCTGGAGAACTTCGGCGTGGACCACGAGCAGATTCCCGCCCGCGTCGCAGAGGCCCTGGCAACCTGTGGCATCTCAGACCTGGCCCATCGCGAGATCGCAACTCTTTCTGGCGGTCAGAAGCAGAAGGTCGCCATCGCCGCCATCCTGGCCCTGCGTCCTTCCGTGATCGTCCTGGACGAGCCCACGGCCGCCCTGGACCCGGCGTCGTCCACGATGGTCTTCGACACCCTGCGCGAGCTCAACCGTGCCGGCATGACCGTCGTTGTCATCGAGCAGAAGGTCGCCCTCCTTTCCGAGTACTGCGACCGAGTTGCCGTCCTCAGCGAGGGCAAGCTGGCCCTCCTGGGCACCCCGCGCGAGGTCTTTTCCCATTCGGCAGCCCTCCGCAAGCTGGGCGTCGACAGCCCCCGTGTGACCCGCGTCTCCAACAAGCTGGCGGCAGATGGTCTCTCGGACAAGGTCTGCCTGACGGTGGACGAGGCCCACGAGCTCATTGCCGGCCTGGTAGGGGACCGTGGCCGCACGGCCGCACGCGGGCCCCAGGATGCCGAGCCCCCGGCCCACGACGTCCCCGTTACGCCCCAGCCGGGCCGCCATGCGGGCGAGCCTGTCCTGACCTTCGACGACGTCTCCTTCTCCTACGGACCCGGCATGGCCTCGGTGGACCACCTGTCCTTCCAGGTGCATCCCGGCGAGCTCGTCGGATTCGTCGGACAGAACGGCGCGGGAAAGACCACGGCGACCAAGCTCATGAACGGCCTCCTCAAGCCCTCTTCGGGCAGGGTCAACATCTGCGGCCTGGACACCTCCTCAGCCCGCACCTCCGAGATAGCCCATCACGTGTCCACCCTCTTCCAGAATCCCGACCGTCAGATTTGCAAGAACACCGTCGTGGAGGAGGTGGCCTTCTCACTGGAGCTCCTGGGCGTGGACGAGGAGACCGCCCTGGAGCGTGCCCGTGACACGGTGGACTACTTTGGTCTGCCCGCCGACGCGGCACCCTTCTCGCTGAGCCGCGGCCAGAGGCAGATCGTCGCCCTGGCCTCGGTGGTCGTCACGAATCCCGACGTCCTGATCCTGGACGAGCCCACGAGCGGCCTGGATTACCGCGAGTGCATGGTGGTCATGGACGCCGTCAACGCCGCCCGAGAGCGCGGCTGCGCCGTCGTGATGGTCTGCCACGACATGGAGGTGGCCTCGGACTTCGCAACCCGCCTGGTCGTGATGGCCCACGGCCGCATCCTGGCCGATGGCAATCCGGCCCAGATCTTCCGCAACGACGAGCTCCTCCGCCAGGCCTACGTGTCCGCGCCCCAGATCGCCCAGCTCTCGGAGCGCCTGGCGGCTGACGTCTCACCCGCCTTCAACGGCGCGACCGAGGTCTCCAGTGTCGTCCGCGTCACCGAAGGGATGGTGGCCTAAATGGCATCGATTCTCGACTACTCCGAGGGCACCACGGCCCTCCATCGCGCCAACCCCCTGACCAAGGTGGCCCTGGCCATCTGCATCTGCGCGGCCGTCTTCCTGGCCCAGGAGTACTGGTGCCTGCTGGCCCTCCTCCTGCTGGTCATTGCCATCGGCTTCTACGCCGGCATCGGGGCAAAGACCCTCAAGCTTGCCGGCGCCTTCGTGGGCCTGGGCGTCTTCATGTTTCTCATCCAGACCATGATAGTCCGTGATGGCAAACCCCTGGTCCTCTGGATCACCGACAAGGGCCTGGACACGGGCCTCCACGTGGCCCTACGCCTGGTCACCTTTGCCCTGCCCCTTGTCCTGATGCTCAGCATCACCCGCCTGAACGACCTGGCAAACGCCGCGGTGGAGAAGCTCCACGTGCCCTACCGCTACGCCTTCACCATCACCACTGCCCTGCGCTTCGTACCCATCTTCTCTCAGGAGATGAACCAGATCATGGAGGCGCAGACCGCCCGCGGCGTTGAGTTCGACTCATCCAATCCGCTGAAGAAGCTGCGCCTGATGATGCCCCTTGCGGCACCCCTCCTGATCGGCTCCGTGGCAAAGGCGGACGACACGGCGCTGGCTGCCGAGGAGAGGGGCTTCTACCTGCGCAGCCGCGAGTCCTCCTACAAGCGCTATCCCTTCAGGGCCCTGGACGTCGTCCTGCTCGTCCTCGGTGTGGCTATCGTCGTTCTGGGGGCACTCTTCTAGCAGGCGATCCATCGGCGCGTCACGAACCGACGCGTCACGAACCGCATAGACATTTCGGGTCAATGACCTCTGCCGTCCGTCAGCCCCCGCAAGAGAACCGTCTCTCTCCTGCGGGGGCTGTCCCCTTGCGAGTCCGCCTCCAGTCGCGCTGCCGTCGTCACAAGCTACCTGCGCACTTGTCGTGGTCACAAAGCCCGCGCGGAACCTTTCGCGCCCTTTGGGGTACCATTAAATCCGTATGTAACGATCCGGCCGATGGACTCGACCGAAACCTCGATAGAAAGGGTGGATGAACTTGCCCACCTCAACCTTCACCGACCTCTCCCGCATCAACGTCCGCGGCGGCGACGGCGGAGCAGGATGCATGAGCTTCCGCCGCGAGGCCTTCGTCCCCAAGGGCGGCCCCGACGGCGGCGACGGTGGTCACGGTGGAAACGTGATTCTGGAGTGCGACCCCCAGCTCTCGTCCCTCATCGACTACCGCTTCAAGCACCACTTTGCCGCCGAGCGCGGCACCCATGGTCGCGGCGCCCGTCGCCACGGCTCCGACGGCAAGGACCTGATTCTCAGGGTTCCCATGGGCACGCAGGTCCGCGAGCTGGACCCCCAGACCATGGAGCCCCAGTGGCTCATCGCTGACCTCACCCAGCCCGGCCAGCGCGTCATCGTTGCCCCCGGCGGCGCTGGTGGTAGGGGCAACATCCACTTCGTGACCAGCGTCCGTCGTGCCCCGGCATTTGCCGAGAAGGGCGAGCCTGCCCAGGACCACTGGATCCAGCTCGAGATGAAGCTCATGGCCGACGCCGCCCTTGTGGGCATGCCCTCGGTGGGAAAGAGCTCGCTCATTGCCCGCATCTCCAAGGCCCGTCCAAAGATCGCCGACTATCCCTTTACCACCCTGGTGCCCAACCTGGGCGTCGCCCGCGCAAAGGACGGTTCCTCCTTCGTCGTGGCCGATGTTCCCGGCCTGATCGAGGGCGCTAGCAAGGGCAAGGGCCTGGGCCACGAGTTCCTCCGCCACATCGAGCGCTCGGCCCTGATTCTGCACGTCGTGGACATGACGGGCGGCTATGAGGGACGCGACCCCGTCCAGGACTACCTGACCATCGACGAGGAGCTCAAGGCCTATGCAGCCGACCTTGCAGAACGCCCCCAGATCGTCTTGGCCAACAAGTGTGACATGCCTGGCGTCGAGGAGAACGTTGCCCGCCTCAAGGCCCAGGCCGAGGCTGACGGGAAGTCCTTCTTTGCCGTTTCCGCAGTGACCGGACAGGGTCTGGACGACTTCCTTTCGGCTACCGCTGCCGAGGTCGCCAAGCTCAGGGCAAACATCGTTCTGGGTCAGGGCGACCAGTCGGCAGAGGAACTCACCCAGATCGACGAGCGCCGTCGCCAGAAGCGTGAGCGCCAGATTCGTGTCACCCGCGAGTCCCGCCACGTCTGGCGCGTCTCTGGTATTTCCATCGAGCGTATGGTGGTCCAGACCGATTGGGACAACGACGAGGCCGTTGCCTTCTTCCAGCACCGCCTGGAGCGCTCTGGCATCACCGCCCGCCTGGAGGAGGCCGGCTGTGCTGCCGGCGACGAGGTCCGCATCCTGGGCTTCTCCTTCAACTACGAGGGAGACAATCCCGAGGCCAAGGCAGATGTGCCCGAGGACGAGGAGGAAGAGACCCCCCAGGTCTACGTGGTGGACGTGGCTCCTTCGCACGAGGATGTTGCAGGAGACGAGGATGCTGCGGGAGACGACCCCATCGACGAAGGCAGGTCTGACCAGCAGTGAGCGACATCTTTGACACCCAGGGCATCGTCGTCTTCAAGGTAGGCTCCTCGACCCTCGTCGATTCCGACGGGGGAGTGGACCAGGACTTCGTGGCCTCCCTCGCAGACCAGATGGCCCGTCTGAGGGGCGAGGGCTACAAGCCCATCCTAGTCTCGTCTGGCGCCGTTGCTGCTGGCTTCGCCCAGCTGGGGCTTCCCTCCAGGCCCAAGGACATGCCCTCCCTGCAGGCCTGTGCCTCGGCGGGGCAGACCGCCCTCATGCAGGCCTACGCCAGGGCATTCGGCGCCCATGGCCTCTCCGTGGGCCAGATCCTTCTGACCCGGCATGACCTGGCAGACCGCCAGGGCTACCTCAACGCGCGCAATACCTTTGGTCGCCTCCTTGAGCTGGGCGCCGTCCCCATCGTGAACGAGAACGACACCGTCTCGGTGGCCGAGTTTGCCTTCGGCGACAACGACATGCTGGGCGCCATCGTGGCTACCCTCGTGGGGGCCAGCCTCTACGTGATCCTCTCGGACATCGATGGCCTCTACACGGCCAATCCCTCCCAGGATCCTGACGCCCGTCTCATCGACCATCTGGAGGGCATCACGCCCCAGGTGGAGGCCATGGCGGGCGGCTCGGGCTCCTCTGTGGGCACGGGCGGCATGCGGACCAAGCTCCGAGCCGGTCACATAGCCCTTGCCGGTCAGGTTCCCATGGTCATCTGCAAGGGCCGTCGCGCGAATGCCCTCGTGGACGCCGTGGCGGGACGTGGTCCCCAGACCCGCATCGACCCCGCACCCGACTCCCATTACGAGGGCGCGCGCAAGCTCTGGCTGATTAGCTCCGAAAGGCCCCAGGGCTCCATCGTCTTGGACGACGGGGCAGTCCGTGCCGTCCTAGAGGAGGGTGCCTCGGTCCTGCCTGTGGGTGTCCGCCGCGTGGAGGGCGACTTTGCCGAGCAGGACTTGGTGGACGTGAGGTCCCTGGACGGTCGTCTCATCGGTCGTGGCATCAGTCGCTACAGCTCCGAGGAGCTCACCCGCTGCCAGGGGCTCAGGCTGGACGTGATCGGCAGGTTCTCTCCCCAGAAGGCCAACTGTCCCGCGGTGCACCGCGACGACCTGGTTGTCTTCTAGGCAGCGTCTTCGAGAAAGCAGTTATCGTGAACTACGACGCAGAAAACTTGACAGACTTTGCCCAGGAGGTCGTGGACAGGGGGGACCTGCCCCTCTTGGGCCGGGATCCCCACAGGACCTATCACCTGGGTATCATGGGCGGCACCTTCGACCCCATCCACAATGGCCACCTGGTTGCCGCCGAGCAGGCCTTCGACGACCTGGATCTGGACCTGGTGGTCTTTATGCCGGCCGGCCGTCCCGCCTTCAAACAGGACAAGCAGGTGTCCTCGGGCGAGGACCGCTACGCCATGACCCTCCTGGCCACCTCGGACAACCCCCACTTCCTGGCCTCTCGCTTCGAGATCGACCGCGGGGGCATCACCTATACGGCAGACACCCTCCAGCTCCTGCGCAAGCTCTATCCGGACAACGTGAAGTTCTACTTCATCACCGGTGCCGACGCCGTGGCCGAGATCATGGCCTGGAAGAACGCCGAGAAGGTCGCCAGCCTGGCCACCCTGGTGGCTGCCACCCGTCCGGGCTACGACCTTGAGCACGCGCGAAAGACCCTGAAGAAGTCCTCCGTTTCCTTTGACGTTCGCTATCTGACCGTGCCCGCCCTGGCTATCTCGTCCAGTTACCTGCGAGACCGCGTGAGCGTGGGTCAGAGCCTGCGCTACCTGACGCCGGACACCGTGACGGGCTATATCCACAAGCACAAGCTCTATGGCGTGCACTCCTCGCGCTATGGGTCCCTGAGGGAGGAGTAGCCGTGGCAAAGGACAAGAAGCTTGCGTACGCTATCCCTGAGGACCTACCGTCCCTGGCCGGCCTGAAGGGTCTGAGGGCGGACTATACGTCCGACCAGCTGACCGTCCTGGGCCGTCTCCAGGATGACCTCCGCGTCCACATGGAGGAGGCCAAGCCAAAGCGCTTCGCCCACTCGCTCACGGTGGCGCATACGG
The DNA here is from genome assembly GCA_900316105.1 of uncultured Olsenella sp. GTDB lineage: Bacteria > Actinomycetota > Coriobacteriia > Coriobacteriales > Atopobiaceae > Olsenella_F. The sequence continues at coordinate 37,447 of ONBR01000010.1, read as the reverse complement.
CCGAGCAGATGGCCCTGGCCTACGGCGAGGACCCCTTCTGCGCTCGCGTGGCGGGCCTCCTGCATGACTGGGACAAGGTCCTGCCCGCCCAGGGTCAGGTGGACCTTGCCCGTCGCCTGGGCGTCGACATGGGGGTGAATCTGGACTTGGTCCAGCCCCTCCTCCACGGAATCACGGCGGCGCGCGAGCTCCCTGCCACCTACCCGGACCTGCCCGATGCCGTCTGGCGTGCCATCTCCCTCCACACGGTGGGCTCGGCCGACATGACGGCCCTGGACATGATCGTCTTTGTGGCAGATGGTATTGAGCCTCTGCGCAAGGCGGTTCCGGACATCGAGCGCGCACGTCAGATGGTGGCCGACCGCGAGCCCCTGGACCAGGTCTACCTCTACATGTTCGCCTCTGGCATCACCTACGTGGTCGACACGAGGCGCTATCTCTATCCGGGTACAATCGACATATACAACCAGCTGGTGAGCTAGACTGACCAGCTGGCAAGCGCGCGGGCCCTGCCCGCACACTAGAAGGGAAGCATTCACTCATGGCAATGACTCCGCTCGAGATCGCAAAGGTTGCCGCCGCGGCCGCCGACGACAAGAAGGCAACCGACATCATCCTGCTGGACCTGACGGGCATCTCTGACGTCACGGACTACTTCCTCATCTGCACCGCGCAGAACAATCCCCAGATGGACGCTGTCGTCCAGGAGATTCGCGACAAGGTCGCCCAGACCAGCGGCCTCAAGCCCATCTCTGTGGAGGGCAGGCAGCGCTCCAACTGGATCGTCATTGACTACGGCTCTCTGGTCGCTCACGTCTTCAAGCCCGAGACCCGCGACTACTTCCGCCTGGAGCGCCTCTGGGGCGACGCGCCCTGGGTCAAGCTCAACCTGGACGGCGCCGCCGAGGAGCCTCTCTGGAAGGACGACTCGTCCGAGGAGACCTCCCGCGTCGATGAGTCCGCAGACGACTAGCATGCCACGCGCCGCTTGGGAGTAGCCCCCCAAGTGGCGCCTTGCGAGAGGCGGGGAGGTGGGGACTGCATGGCTCAGGATTCGGGCGAGGAGCTTCGTCCCTGGGAGGGGCCCGCGATCGGCCTTCTGGACCTGGATGCCTTCTTTGCCTCCGTGGAGCAGCTGGACCACCCCGAGTGGCGTGGCAAGCCCGTGATCGTGGGCGGCAGGTCTGACCACCGCGGCGTCGTGTCCACCGCCTCCTACGAGGCCCGCCGCTTTGGCGTGCACTCCGCCATGCCGTCCTACCAGGCCGAACGCCTCTGTCCCCAAGCCATCTGGGTGACTCCGCACTTCCAGCGCTACCGCGAGCTCTCTCGTCAGGTTATGGCCCTGATCGAGGCCGAGACGCCCCTGATGGAGCAGATGTCCATCGACGAGGCCTTCTTCGACGTGACGCCAGGTCGATATTCCAAGGAGCACCCACTCCTCATCTGCAGGCGTATCCAGGAGGGCGTCTCCCAGCTGGGCGTCACCTGCTCCATTGGCATCGCCCAGAACAAGACCGTGGCAAAGATCGCCTCAGAGCTCAGGAAGCCCCGCGGCCTCTGTGCCGTCTGGCCGGGAGACGGTGCTGCCTTCCTGGCGCCACTTCCCGTAAAGGCCATGAGTGGGGTGGGGCCTGCCACCACAAAGAAGCTTGCCTCGATGGGCATACGCACGCTGGGTGAGCTTGCCACGGCCGACCCCGAGCGCATGCGCCGGGCCTTTGGCGTCATGGGACCCTCCCTGGTCATGCGTGCGGGGGCACGAGAGTCCAGCCGGGTCCGCAGTGTGGCGACCAACAGCCTGCCCAAGCAGGTCTCCAGCGAGAGGACCTTTCCCCATGACCTCACGACCACGGACCAGCTGACCGCGGCGGTCCAGCACATCAGCCAGATTACCGGCACGCGCCTGAGGGCGAAGGGCCTCAAAGGCAGCGTGGTCACCCTCAAGCTCAAATACGACTATGCCCATGCCCACACGGTCCAGAGGCAGCTAAAGGCTCCCACGGATGACGAGGCGGTCTTTGGCCGCGCGGCGCTGGGGCTCCTGCATGAGGTCTGGCAAGAGGGCACTCCCGTCCGCCTGCTGGGCGTCGGGGTGAGCGGCTTTGACGGCAGAAGGAAGCCCGTCCAGCTCTCGCTCTTCGACGAGGCGGGAAAGCCGCAGGATGCCAGGGAGGAAGAGGCGGCTGCAAATCACGAACGACTGGCCCGGTTGGCGGACAGCATTCGTAGCAAGTATGGGTCAAAGGCCCTCTCGCTGGGAAGCGACCTCAGATACGACGACAATCTCAAATAGGAAAATACCAGGGCGTCTTGGCACGCGAGGACATGCCAGCACCTGAGGCCAGCATCCGAGCAAGCGGCGCCGTGCAAGGCTCGAGGGCGTCCAGGCAGGGAGAGTCCCCGCAAAGGGGCCGAGCCCTAATCCGCCTGCTGGCGAGCCGGCAGCAGCGCCGTGAAGGTCGTTCCCTGTGCTTGCGTGCTGGTGGCGCTTATGGTGCCCCCGTGTGCCTCCACTATGCCCTTTGCAATGGCCAAGCCCAGTCCGAAGCCTCCCGCCTTGTCGCTACGGGTGCGGGCCTCGTCCGTCCGGTAGAAGCGGTCAAAGATGTGGGGGAGGTCCTTCGCCAAGATGGGCTCGCCCATGTTGTTGACCGAGAGGCAGGCCTGCTTGGCCTTCTCCATGTAGAGGGAGACGGTCACCGTGGATCCCCCTTGGGCATACTTGCAGGCGTTGTCTATCAGGATCTTCAGCAGGCGTGCTATCCACTCGCTATCTCCGTCCAGGTGAATGCCGGACTGGATGTGGGTGTCGATGGTGCACTCACGCTCGAAGGCTATGGCGTCGAACTCCAGGGCGGCCGACTCCAGCATGTCCGAGAGGTCGATATCGACCTTGCGGAAGGCAAAGGAGCCCTTGTTGAGCGTGCCCTCGTCGGCCTTTGCCAGCTCCAGGAGCTCACCGACCAGCTCCTTCATGTGCTTCGCCTCGTCGGTCGTGCTCTTTACCCAGCGGAGGTCCTCCTCGGTCAGGTCCTTTGACTTGAGGAGGATCTCGCTGTTGGCCAAAATCACGGTCAGGGGAGTCTTGAGCTCGTGGGAGGCGTCGCCAATGAAGCGCCTCTGCTGTTCGAATGCCGTGGCAACGGGCTTGAGCGTCCAGTCCGCCAGAAAGAAGGAGGCCATGACTATGACAGCGAAGGCCAGAAGCACGAGGATGACCGTGCGGGCTGCCTGAAGCTCCCAGGCCCTGTAGGGTCCCGTAATGTCCGCCAGGGCGATGCGGATGTTGCCGTTGGCAAGCAGCTTGGACTTCCAGACGATTCCGCTGTCGGAAAGCTTCCCTCCTCCGTCTCCCACTCTCAGGGCGGAGCTGATGACGGTGTTGAGGGTGGAAGCGTCCAGGGTGGCACTGGGACTGTTTGTTGCCACGACGATGCCTGCGGGGGATATCTCGAGGGCCATCACGACCAGGTTCGTGCTGAGGTTGTCGCTCGACTGTGGCCGGCCCATGACGGGCAGGTCGGTCAGGTTGCCGTCCAGGTTCCGCTCGAGGGCATCATAGATGAAATGCTGCTGTGAGCTATAGGAACTCCATAGAGACATACCGAGGACCCCGCCAAGGACGAGGCCCACCAGGATGCTCACTATGAGCACGAACTTTCGCTTGAGTGGCTTGAGCATGGTCCCTCCAGGATGCCTTGCGAATCTTGCGCCTGTCTAGCTTAGCGCGGGGAGGGCCTTTGGACCTACTCCTCCGAGAAGTCCTCCAGTCGATAGCCCAGCATACGCAGGGTCGTGATCTGCACGTGGGAGTGCAGATGGTTGAGCTTCTTGCGCAGGAAGGAGATGTAGGCCTCTACGGAGTTCTCGGAGGCATCGGAGGAGGTGCCCCAGACACTGGACAGAAGGTCCTGCTTTGAGGTGACGCGCGAGTTGGAGTTCATCAGCATCTTCATGACCTGGAACTCCTTGCCAGAGAGGTGCACGCGGTGGCCGTTGGATGACAGGTCATGGGAAGAGAGGTCCAGGGAGAGGTCGGCGAAGCGCATGACGTCGATGACGACGTCGCCCTGCCTGCGGGTGATGGCGCGAATGCGGGCGAGGAGGGCCTCGGACTCAAAGGGCTTGGTCATGTAGTCGTCGGCGCCAGCGTCCAGGCCACTGACCATGTCCTCGGTGGAGGTCTTTGCCGTCAGCATGAGGACGGGGACGGAATTGCCCTCGTGACGCAGCTGCTTGATGATCTCCATGCCGCTCATGCTGGGAAGCATGAGGTCCAGGATGACGGCATCATAGCCGCCGCCCTGGGCTGCCTTGAGACCATCGGCCCCGTCGTAGACGGCTTCGGCGTTGATGTGCTCGTCGCTGAGGATGCGAACGATGGCATTGGCAAGGTTCTTCTCGTCTTCCACGACTAGGATGTTCATGCGTTCCTCCAAAGATAGCCAGCTGCCCGCTTCGGATTCTTGCGCGTTTTGGATAGCTGACAGTTTGTTTGGAGCGATTCTAAACCCGCTTTGCCCGAATTCCCTCCTGTGGGAGTCGTGGGTTTAGCACTTTTAACATTCATCGTTTTGAGTACACAAGGCCAAAATAAGTTGATGATGAGCGTAAAAAAGTGGCAACGGGTATCTGCCAAGAGGGGATTGCGGGCTAGGAGAGCCTTTCACAAAATCTGCACTGCCTTTGACCTCCCATATGTCGTATCATGACAAGTTGCTTTGTGTAGAGATGCGACGCGCTACTTTCCTTCTATTATCCGATGCGTCGCGCGATGTAAGGAGTACTACATTGGCAGTTAAGATTCGCCTCTCTCGTCATGGTTCCAAGAAGCGTCCGTATTACCGCGTTGTCGTCGCTGACGGTCGCATGCCCCGTGACGGTCGCTATATCGAGCTCGTGGGTCGTTACAACCCCCTGACCTCCCCCAAGACGATCGATCTCGACCTCGAGAAGATCGACGAGTGGGTCGCCAAGGGTGCCCAGCCCTCCAACACCGTCGCTCACCTGATCGACATCGTGAAGTCTGGCGCTCCTGCCCCCGAGAAGAAGCAGAAGCTCTCCAAGAAGGCCGCCGCAAAGGCCGCCGCTGCTGCCGAGGCCGCTGCCGAAGAGAACGCGGAGTAGCAATCGTGGCCGCAGATGAGATTACGGCCACAGATGATGCACTCGAGCAGGACGTAGATGAGCTTCCCAGCGATAAGGTCGCAGATCTTGTCGAGTACATCGTCTGCGGTCTGGTGACGGACGAGGACAGCGTGTCCCTGGACGTTACGGACAGCGACGACTCGTCTTTGATTGAGATCTCCTGCGCCGAAGAGGATGCTGGTCGCATCATCGGAAAGCGTGGACGTACCATCAAGGCCATCAGGACGCTTGCACGCGCCCTGGGGTCCAGGGTTGGTACTTCCGTAGAAGTCGAGGTCTTGGGATAAGACGGTGCGCCAAACGTACAGAGTTATAGCCCGTGTGCAAAAGACACACGGAAAGAAAGGGGAGGTCGTGGCGGTTCCCGCCGACGGCCTCCCTGTCTTGCTCAAGCCGGATATGACGGTTTGGGTGGTGCCGCCACGCCTCAAGGGGCCGCGCAGCATGAGGGTCGCCGCTGCCGACGAGGGCAGGGTAGGTCAGCTTGTGCGACTTGAGGGCGTAGGCGACCTGGATGGAGCGTCGAAGCTCGTTGGCAGATCCCTCCTGGTGTCGACGGACGAGCTGCCGGAGGACTTTGGCCTCCACGACCCCCAGGGCCTCCTGGGCCGCGAGGTCGTGGACGAGGGCCAGGGCTTTCTGGGCCGCATCGTCGAGGTCATGCAGGGTGTGGCCAATGACGGCTGGCAGGTGGAGGGTCCCAGGGGGACCATCCTGGTGCCGGTCGTGCCCGAGTATGTGCGCGGAATAGACGAGGACGGTACCGTCGTGGTGGACCTGCCCGAGGGCATGGTCCCGGAGGGGGAGGATGCCTGATGAGGCTGGAGACGCTATCGGTCTTTCCACAGGTCTTCGAACCCTACATGAGCGAGTCCATCCTGGGCCGCGCCCGCAATAAGGGCCTCTTTGACTTCGAGGCCTACGACTTGCGCCAGTGGACCCACGACCGCCACAATACGGTGGACGATGCACCCTTCGGCGGGGGACAGGGCATGCTTATGAAGCCCGCTCCCATCTTCGAGGCGGTGGAGGACCTGGCGGCCAGGGGAGAGGCCAGGCCCCACGTGATCTTCTTCTCTCCCTGCGGGACCCGCTTCGACGAGTCCCAGGCAGAGCGGCTCTCTCGCGAGGAGAGGATCCTCTTTGTCTGTGGGCGCTACGAGGGTATCGACGAGCGCGCCTACGAGCTTGCCGACGAGACCATCTCCCTGGGCGACTACATCCTAACGGGAGGCGAGCTTCCTGCCCTCGTGGTCATGGATGCCATCGTCCGCCTCCTGCCGGGCGCCCTGGGAGACGAGAACTCGGCAAAGGACGAGTCCTTCTCGGACGGCCTTCTGGAGTACGCCCAGTACACCCGACCTGCGGACTACCGCGGCATGAAGGTGCCGGATGTGCTCTTATCGGGCGACCACGGAGCCGTCAGGGACTGGCGCCGCGCCAATGCCGTGGAGCGCACGGCCCTCTGGCGGCCCGACCTCCTCGAGGGGGCGGGTCTCTCCGAGGACGAGTGGGAGCTGGCAAGGGTAGCCCGCGAGCGCGCCGGGCTGACGGACGATGCGGAGGCTAGCGATGACTGACGAAAGCGACGAGCCCATCGAGGACGAGGATGACCGCGGGGGTGCCCTGCGCTCCTGGATCGTCACCTTCCTGGTGGCCCTTGGTGTCTTTGCCCTTCTGAGGGTCTTTGTGATCGGTGTCTACTACGTGCCTTCCGGCTCCATGCTGGACACCATCCAGCTGGGCGACCAGCTGATCGGCGAGAAGGTCTCCTACCACTTCAGCGACCCCAAGCCGGGCGACGTGGTGACCTTTGACGATCCCGACGGCTCGGGCCAGACCCTGATCAAGCGTGTCATCGCCACCGGGGGCCAGACCGTGGACCTGCGCGAGGGCGTCCTCTACATCGACGGCGTGGCCCAGGACGAGCCATACGTGGAGGGACGTCCCAGCTACCCCCTGGACCAATACGCCAGCTTCCTCTCGGGTCCCATAAGCTACCCTTATACCGTTCCCGATGGCTGCATCTGGGTCATGGGGGACAACCGCGTGAACTCCCTCGATTCCCGCTACTTTGGCGCGGTGAGCATCGACTCCGTGTCGTCGCACGCCCGCTTCATCTACTGGCCGTTCACGGACATCCGGGGGCTCTAGCTTCCGGCTTCCGTGTCAGATTGGAGACATGTTGGAATGAACAAGGACTCTTTGACCTTCCAGGACCTGATCCTGGCCCTCGAGCACTACTGGGCCGAAAAGGGCTGCACCGTCATGCAGCCGTATGACTCCGAGGTGGGCGCCGGCACCTTCCACACGGCCACCCTCCTGCGCTCCCTGGGGCCCTCTGCCTGGCGTACCTGCTACCCCCAGCCCTGCCGTCGCCCCGCCGACGGCCGCTACGGCGAGAACCCCAACCGCATGCAGCACTACTACCAGTTCCAGGTCGTCCTGAAGCCCTCTCCTGCGGACTCCCAGGACCTCTACCTGGGCTCTCTCAAGGCCATCGGCCTGGACCCCGCAAAGCACGACGTGCGATTCGTCGAGGACGACTGGGAGAGCCCCACGCTGGGCGCCTGGGGCCTTGGCTGGGAGGTCTGGATGGACGGCATGGAGGTCACGCAGTTCACTTACTTCCAGCAGGTGGGCGGCATCGAGGTCGACCCCGTCCCCGTCGAGATCACCTACGGCCTTGAGCGCATCGCCATGTACGCCCAGGGCGTCGATTCCGTCTATGACATCATCTGGTCCTACCTGCCCGACGGCACGCCCATGACCTACGGCGACGTCTTCCTGGAGAACGAGCGCGAGTTCAGCGCCTACAACTTCGAGGTCGCCAACGTCGAGATGATGCGTGCAAAGTTCGACGAGTACGAGACCGAGTGCCACTCCTGCCTGGACCAGAAGCTCCCCCTGCCCGCCTACGACTGCGTCATGAAGTGCTCCCACGCCTTCAACCTCCTGGATTCTCGCGGTGCCATCTCGGCCACCGAGCGCGCCAACTACATCCTGCGCGTCCGTGCCGTGGCAAAGGCCTGCTGCGAGTCCTACCTGGCGGAGGTCGCCTCAAAGACCGATGACAACGTCCAGAAGGGGGAGGTGGCCTAAGATGGCAGATACTAAGGATTTCCTGTTCGAGATCGGCACCGAGGAGATGCCCTCCGCGCCCCTGATTAACGCCCAGAAGCAGCTGGGCAAGCTGGTCCAGAAGGGTCTGGACGAGGCCGGCCTGGCACATGGCGAGGTCGTCTGCCACTCCACCCCGCGCCGCCTCGTGGCCTACGTCCACGACGTCGCCACTGCCACCGAGGAGATCAACGAGGTCAAGCAGGGACCCACGGCCAACATCGCCTTCGACGCCGACGGCAACCCCACCAAGGCCGCCCAGGGCTTTGCCCGCAAGAACGGCGTGGACCCCTCCCAGTTGGTGAGGAAGGTGGGCGCAGACGGCCGCGAGCACGTCTTTGCCGAGAGCCACACGCCCTCCCGTCCCGCCATGCCCATCCTGACCGACCTGGCCCAAAAGACCATCGCCGGCCTTCAGTGGCCCAACTACCGCAGCCAGCGCTGGGGGAGTACGCACGACTCCTTCGTCCGTCCCATCCGCTGGATCTGCTCGCTTCTGGGCGAGGAGGTCGTCCCCGTCAAGTACGCTGACGTTACCAGCGGCAACACCACCCGCGGCCACCGCGTCCTCGCTCCCGGTGAGCACCTGGTCAAGGACCCCGCCTCCTACGAGCAAGTCCTCCAGGACGCCTACGTCATGCTGGAGCAGAGGCGTGTCGAGGTCATCAGCGCCGGCATCGCCGAGGTCGAGAAGGCCCGCGGCGGCGCACACGTGGACACGCCCAAGAAGGTCTTCGACGAGGTCGTGAACCTCTGCGAGTGGCCCACGGTCCTGGTGGGCAAGTTCGACGAGGACTTCCTGGCCGTCCCCCATGAGATCATCTGCGAGTCCATGCTGACCAACCAGCGCTACTTCCCGATCTACGATGCGGAGGGCGAGCTCACCCGCGAGTTCGTGGTCGTCTCCAACGCCGATCCCGCTGTGTCCGAGACCGTCGTAGACGGAAACGAGCGCGTGGTCCGCGCCCGTCTGGATGATGCGAAGTTCTTCTATGAGGAGGACCTCAAGCAGCCCCTGGAGACCTATGTCCCCAAGCTGGCCGAGGTCACCTTCCAGGAGAAGCTGGGCACCGTCCTGCAGAAGACCGAGCGCATGGAAAGGATCGCCCCCGTGGTGGCGGCCCAGGCGGGTCTCGACGATGAGGGCCAGTCCCATGCGGCCCGCGCCGCCCACCTGGCCAAGGCCGACCTGGTGACCCAGGCGGTCGTGGAGTTCACCAGCCAGCAGGGCGTCATGGGCGGCTATTACGCCCATGCCTGCGGAGAGGCCGCCGAGGTGGCCGACGCCATCCGCGACCACTACCGTCCCCGCTTTGCCGGCGACGACCTGCCCGAGGGCACCGTGGGCAAGTGCGTGGCCATTGCTGACAAGCTGGACACCATCTGCGGTCTTTTTGCCATCAATGAGCCGCCCACCGGCTCCTCCGACCCCTTTGCCGTCCGCCGTTCGGCCATCGGCGTCATCGCCATGCTGCGCACCCTGCCCCAGGTGCATGTCTGCGACCTGATTCACACCGCTCTGGACGCCTATGCTGCCCAGGGCCTGGAGTTCGACGCCGAGGACGTGGCTGGCAAGGTCGCTGGCTTCATCGCGGGCAGGCTCCAGTCCATCGCCCGTGACGAGGGCATTGCCCCCGACACCATCGAGGCAGTCTCCGCCGTGGGCGTCATCGACCCCGACGAGTTCCTCCAGCGCGCCCATGCCCTCGAGGATGCCCGCAACGACCAGAAGGAGCTCTTCGAGGACCTCGCCACGGCTTATGCACGTGCTGCGCACCTCGCCGATTCCAAGCTGGGCACCGAGGTCGATGAGTCTACAATGGGAGAGGCCGAGAAGGCCCTGCTCGCTGCCTGCCACGAAGGCGATGCCAATGTAAAGAAGGCATTGGCAAAGGGAGACTATCCCGCCGCCTGTGCGGCTCTCGCGGCACTGAGGGCACCCATCGACCGATTCTTTGATGACGTACTGGTCATGGACGAGGACACTATGGTAAGGGAGAACCGTCTGAGGCTGCTGAACCTCTTTACCTCCGTGTTCGAGGACGTGGCCAATATCGGTGCTCTGTCAAAGAAGAAGTAGAATACCAGCGGGAGCGGGCGGCGTCCGTCACCCGCACCGCCTACAGATTGGGAGGCTAGCTAGATGCCAGAGGATACGCTTGAAGAGATTGATGTCTTTGCGCAGGTCACCCCTATAGTCTTCGTGCTTTCCGATGCCCGTGGCAAGACCGCTGCGAGCGTCGTCGAGGCAGCTGCCGACCAGTTCAGCGACAACGTCGTTGACATCAAGCAGCTTGGCAACGTCCATTCCGTCCAAATGGTCTGCGACTACCTGGACAAGAACGTCGTTGAGGAGAACGTCCCCATGGCCGTCTTCCACACGATCGTCGACCGCAACCTTCGTCGTGACATCCGCCGTGAGCTCGACCGCCGCGGCATCCCCAGCATCGACCTGCTGGGCCCCGCCATCACCGTCATTTCCACTTTGACGGGGGAGGAGCCCCGCTACGAGACGGGCCGCAGGAGTGACAACGAGGCGACAGAGGTTTAACGGACCTATTTGTCAACTGACACTCGCAAAAAATCCAGTTATCGAAAGATTGCTCACGCAGACGGATGTGTGATACGTCCGTCCGCGTGGGCTCTCTAGTATGGGGAGAGCCGTCCGCAAGCACCTTGGCGGCGGCAGGCTAGGATACGGTGGCCTGTATGTGGGCCAACAAGCTTAGTAAGGGGTGTCATATGGCAGAAAAGCACGTTTATCGTTTCGGTACGGACGAGAACGGCAACAACGTTACCGAGGTTGCCGGCAAGACCGTCGACGAGGCCAAGTGGATCACCGGCGGCAAGGGAGCAAACCTTGCCGAGATGGCAAATATCGGACTCCCTGTTCCTCCGGGATTCTCGATTACCTGCCAGACCTGCGTGGCATATTCCAGCGCAGGCAACGTCTGGCCTGAGGGCGTGCTGGACGAGATCGACGAGTACCGCAAGGACCTCGAGAAGCGCATGGGCAAGAAGATCGGCGATTCCGACGATCCTCTGCTGGTCTCCGTCCGCTCCGGTGCTCCCTTCTCCATGCCTGGCATGATGGATACGGTCCTTAACCTCGGTCTCAATGACAAGTCCGTCTATGGCCTGATCAAGAAGACCGACAACCCCCGCTTTGGCTGGGACTCTTATCGTCGCTTCATCCAGATGTTCTCCAACGTCGTCATGGGTGTCGACGGCCAGCTCTTCGAGGATGCCATCAACGCAAAGAAGGCCGAGAAGGGCGTCAAGCTGGACACCGAGCTCGATGCAGACGACCTGAAGGACCTCACGGGCACTTTCAAGGAGATCTTCGCAAAGAACGTCGACTCCCAGGCCCACCCCGAGGTTGCCCCCAATGGCGTTGCAGCCTTCCCCCAGGATCCTCTCCTGCAGCTCCGACTGGCAGAGCAGGCAGTCTTTGGTTCCTGGAACACCGAGCGCGCCATCCTCTACCGCAAGCAGAACAAGATCGACGACACCCTGGGCACCGCAGTCAACGTCCAGGTCATGGTCTTCGGCAACATGGGCAACACCTCCGCTACTGGCGTCGCCTTCACGCGCAACCCCGCTGACGGCACCAACGAGCGCTACGGCGACTTCCTGGTCAACGCCCAGGGCGAGGACGTCGTGGCCGGCATCCGCAACACCGAGCCCATCTCCGACCTGCCCAAGACCGCAGGCCTGGAGCAGGCAGGCAAGGACCTTTATCGCGTCTTCGAGATCCTCGAGGATCACTACGCCGACATGATGGACCTTGAGTTCACCATCCAGGAGGGCAAGCTCTGGATGCTGCAGACCCGCGTGGGCAAGCGTACGGCCCTGTCCGCACTCAAGGTAGCCATGCAGATGTACGAGGAGGGTCGTATCACCAAGGAGCAGGCAATCCTGCGCGTCGCTCCCGAGCAGCTCGACCAGCTCCTGCACCCCCAGTTCGACTCCAAGGCAGAGCTCGACGTGGTTGCCAAGGGCATGAACGCCTCTCCTGGCGCTGCCGTGGGCGCCGTCGTCTTCTCCTCTGATGCTGCCGTGGCCTACAAGGAGGCCGACAAGCCCTGCATCCTGGTTCGCTGGGAGACCACTCCTGACGACCTCAAGGGCATGGTCGCTGCCGAGGGCATCCTGACCTCCCATGGCGGAAAGACCTCTCACGCCGCCGTCATCGCCCGTGGCATGGGCGCACCCTGCGTCTGCGGTGCCGAGGCACTGAAGATCGACGCAAAGCACAAGGTCGTCACCATCTCCGGTACCGACGTGGAGCTCCACGAGGGCGACATCATCTCCATCAACGGCACAACCGGCGACGTCATCCTGGGCGAGGTGCCCCTGGTCCGTCCCGAGCTCACCGGCGACCTGGAGACCATCCTGGAGTGGGCAGACGAGGTCCGTCACGACTCCTCTCGTGGCCGCAACTTTGGTGTCCGCACCAACGCAGACAACCCCGCAGACGCTCAGCTCTCCGTCGACTTCGGTGCCGAGGGCATCGGCCTCGACCGTACTGAGCACATGTTCCTGGGTGAGCGTAAGCAGATCATCCAGTCCTTCATCCTGGCCGACAACGAGGGCCAGAAGCAGCAGGCACTGGGTCAGCTCCTGCAGGCTCAGACCGGTGACTTCGAGGGCATGTTCAGGGCCATGGACGGCAAGACCGTCATCGTCCGTCTGCTGGATCCCCCTCTGCACGAGTTCCTGGACAACCCCCGCGACCTCGCGGTGGAGATTGCCAAGGCCGAGGGCCGCGGCGAGACCGACGACCAGCTGGCCGCTATGCGCAAGCGCCTGACCAAGCTTGACTCCTTCCAGGAGGCCAACCCCATGCTCGGCCTGCGTGGCTGCCGTCTGGGCATCGTTTATCCCGAGCTCAACGACATGCAGGTTCGTGCCATCGCAACCGCTGCTGCCCACCTCAAGAAGCGCGGCTTTGACCCCAAGCCCGAGATCATGGTGCCCCTGGTTTCCACGGTCGAGGAGCTCAAGCTCGTTCGCGAGCAGGTCGAGGAGCAGATCAAGGTCGTCGAGGAGGCCGAGCAGGTCGAGCTCATCATCCCCATTGGCTGCATGATCGAGCTGCCTCGCGCTGCCGTGACCGCCGACGAGATCGGCAAGTACGCCGACTTCTTCTCCTTCGGCACCAACGACCTCACGCAGACCACCTTCGGCTTCTCTCGTGACGACGTCGAGTCCGCCTTCATTCCTCAGTACCTCAAGAAGAAGATTCTGAAGACGAACCCCTTCGAGACCCTGGACACTGGTGTCGCAAAGCTCGTCAAGATGGGCGTCGAGGGCGGCCACAAGGCCAATCCGATTATCGTCTGCGGCGTCTGCGGCGAGACCGGTGGCGATCCCGACTCCATCCAGATGTACTACGATCTGGGTCTGGATTACGTCTCCTGCTCGCCTTACCGCGTGCCTATCGCACGTCTGGCTTGCGCACAGGCAAAGATCAACTCCAACGGTGGCCCCAAGAAGCTCGAGAAGTAATAATCTCGCGCATTTGATGAGTTGCTCATAGGGGAGGGGACCTTCTGGTCTCCTCCCTTTTTCTCGCGGATGGGTGGGACGAATACCCCAGGGGTAAATGTCGGGCTGTTTGTGTGTGACAGATTCTCCCGGGGTATTTGTCCCACGCCCTCGTCCCAATACGTTCCCGCTAGAATGGGAAAAAGGACATTCTTGCAGGGAGGCTGGCATGTCTGATGCAAAGGGCTTCGAGGTCGTTTCGCGCGAGGAATTGGAGCGCAGGGAGCACCTGCTGCTGAGCCCCCTGGCTTTCTGTGCCGACCAGTCCTCCGGTCGCCAGAGGCCCGAGCCCCTAGATCCTCTGCGTACCTGCTTTCAGTGCGACCGCGACCGCATCCTCCACTCAAAGAGCTTCCGACGTCTGGCAAACAAGACCCAAGTGTTCCTTGCCCCTGAGGGCGACCACTACCGCACCCGCCTGACCCACACCTTGGAGGTCGCCCAGATTGCGCGTGACATCGCCCGTCCCCTGGGTCTCAACGAGGACCTCACTGAGGCGATCGCCCTGGGACATGATCTTGGTCACACTCCCTTCGGCCACTGCGGGGAGCGTGCCCTCCGCCATGCCATGGCCCGCTATCTTGGCTGTGGTCCAGATGACCCCAGACTCTTTCGCCACAACGAGCAGTCCGTCCGCATTGTCGAGCGCCTGGAAAAGGATGGGTTGGGCCTCAATCTCTGCGCCGAGGTCATCGACGGCATCCGCTCCCACAACCAGGGCGATGCTGCCCAGACAGCCGAGGGATGCGTGGTTGCCAGGGCGGACCGCATCGCCTACGTGACCCACGACATCGATGACGCAAAGCGAGCCGGCGTCCTTACCGAGGAGACGCTGCCCGCGGAGCTTCGAGCCGTCCTGGGCTCCTCCAGCTCGGAGCGCATCGAGACCATGGTCCACGACATCGTCAGGACGAGCGCCCGTGCAGGTCAGATTGCCATGTCGTCCAAGGTCTGGGATGCCCTCATGGACATGCGACATTTTCTCTTTGACAACCTTTACAGCAGGGGAGACGCAAAGGAGGAGGAACCCAAGGCTGCCCGCATGCTGGAGGCCCTCTTTGACTACTTTGTCGTTCACCCCGACCAGATGCCTGTGGAGTATCAGCTTGGACCTGACGATGCCTCCGTCAGGGTGGCCGACTTCGTCAGCAGCATGACCGACCGTTATGCGATCCGCCTCTTCCAGGAGCTCAGCATCCCCAAGGCCTGGCGTGCTCCCAGCCTCCGCCACAGCTAGTGACAGAGGGGGCTATTCACTTCTGTCATGTGGGGATGTGGTGTCTCTCCCACATTTGGCAGAATTTGCTTGTGCTGGGAACCATCGACTCGTAGAATATATCCTTGTGTGTAAACCTATGTGTCGCTCACGTGTGACGACACCTCTAGAGACGAGGAAAAGACATGGACTACATCCGCGCAATTGAGCGCCAGCAGATCCGCGAGGACATCCCCGAGGTTCGCCCTGGCGACAACGTCAAGGTTCACTACCGCATCAAGGAGGGCGACCGCGAGCGTGAGCAGGTCTTCCAGGGTGACGTCATCCGCATGAGCGGCGCTGGCGCACGCGAGACCTTCACCGTCCGCAAGATCAGCTTCGGCATCGGCGTCGAGCGTACCTTCCCCCTGCACAGCCCCAAGATCGCAAAGCTTGAGGTTATGCGCCATGGCGTCGTCCGTCGTGCGAAGCTCTACTACCTGCGCGATCGCGTGGGCAAGGCTGCTCGCCTTAAGGAGAAGCGCTAAGTTCCACTTTGCTCGTGAGCCCCGGGAGACCGGGGCTTTTTTTGTGTGACAATTTCCCCTGAGGAAATTGTCACGTTTTTGGTGGAGACTGCCGCCGATGCCGATGGAAGGAGGACGCGATGGCTGCTGCCCATGCCGCGACGGCGCGCGAGGTCACGGCACGTCTTTCGGATGCCCCGCTGGAGGAGCTTCCCGCCCTGATAGAGCGCTACCAGGATGACCCCCGCAAGCAGGTTCGCCATGCCGTGGAGGTGGCTGGTCACCGCCTCTCTCGCGAGAAGGCCGAGCGCGAGCGCGTGGAGGGCATGTACCAGCTGCAGCTGGACCTGGGCGGCCCTGGCATGGTCCTGGGGGTGGACGAGGTTGGCCGAGGGGCCATCGCCGGCCCCCTGACCGTTTGCGCGGTGGCCCTACCCCAGGAGCCAAAGGTCTGGGGTATCAATGACTCCAAGCAGCTCACGCCCGCTCGTCGTGAGGTCCTTGCGGCCCGCATCCTGGACGTCGCCCAGGCCGTGGGCATCTATCATGTGGAGCCTGCCTCCATCGATGCCGTCGGCATGGCCACGGCCCTGAGAATGGCTATGGCGGGTGCCATCGAGGACGCCGACGTGGACCCAGACGCAGTTCTGATCGATGGCAATCCCGTTCAAGTCCACCCCAAGGAGCATACCCTGGTAAAGGGCGACTCTCGCGTGGCCTCCATCGCCGCGGCCTCCATCGTGGCCAAGGTCACGAGGGACCATATCATGGTGGGCTACGACGCCCTCTATCCCGAGTATCACCTGGCCCAGTGCAAGGGCTACGGTTCTGCCGACCACATCGCTGCCATCAAGGCCCATGGGCTCTCGCCGATCCATCGCGTGAGCTTTTGTGGAAACTTTCTGGAGACGCCGCCCCTCTTCTAGAAAGGCACGGATTGGCCCACGGTCCACGCTGGGAAAGACAACCGCGCTGACCTGGGACGATGACCGAAATTTTTGTAATCATCATGCCCCGTGCAGATAAGTGCAGTTCCAGGATAGAAAGCCGCAAGTCTCGCCTGAGACGCTGTCCTCCAAGCCACGAACAAAGGAGGACGGCATGGAACACACAGGTAGCGAGACGCGCACGGTCTTTGGCCAGAGCGGTTCGATGGACCGGGACTTTGCGGAGGTCGAGGAGGCGACCCTCTCGGACGAGGAGTTGGCAGGCGGCTTCGGGGATTCCTACGAGGATGGAGACGACTCCAATCCTGATGCGATGATAAGCGACGCAGAAGCCCTGCGCAGACGCGAGAGTGCCTGGAACTCCGTGATGGACGAGTGCAGTCGCACCAGCAAGGACCCCCTGCAGATGAGCGCCCAGGAATTGGGAAAAAGGGGAGAGCTCCTGGCGGCCAGGTACCTGGACCAGCGTGGGTATGAGATCGTCGAGTGCAACATGCGCAACTACTATGGCGAGGCGGACATCGTGGCCCGCGAGGACAACTGCGTGGTCCTGGTGGAGGTAAAGACCCGTCTGGCCCTACAGGGAGACGACGACGTCATTCCCGAGCTTGCGGTGAACGACCAGAAGCAGAAGCGCTACCGCAACATCGCCTTGAGGTACTTGGAGGAGCATCCCGAGTGTACCTACATCCGCTTTGACGTGATTGCCATAAAGGTCGAGGCGGAGCACCACGCCAACCTTCGCCACCTCGTCGGCGCCTTTGTGTGTGATATCTGATGGGGGCCAGTACGGTGATGGTGGCCTCGGCCTGCCTGCGTGGCGTCGAGGCCCTTCCCATCCAGGTGGAGATTGCTGTCTCCAGCGGCCTGCCGGGCTTCTCCATAGTGGGGCTGCCCGGTACGGGGGTCATGGACGCCCGCTATAGGGTCCGCTGTGCCATCAAGGCCTGCGGCTACACGATGCCTCGCCTCCACTTCACGATCAACCTTGCGCCAGCCGAGATCAAAAAGACCGGTACGGGCTTCGACCTGCCCATTGCGGTGGGCATCCTGGCTCTGAGCGGACAGATTCCCCTCGAAGGCCTGGGTGACCGCATATTTGTGGGCGAACTGGGCCTTGCGGGGGAGGTCTGTCCCACCCGTGGCATGGTGGCCTACCAGATGCTTGCCCGAAGGACTGGCGTCACCCTGGTGTGCTCGCGCGACGCCTCGCACCTCAGGGCCAGCGGCTGCGAGATTCAGACCTTGCGAAGCCTAGGGGAGCTCCGTGCCGGTCTGAGCAATCTCCCTGGTCCGCCCCCGATTGTCTCTTCGTCTGACGGGATGGATGTCGAGGGAGCGAAGGGCCTGGACTTTGCAGACGTATACGGACAGGAAGGTGCCAAACGCGCCTTGGCCATAGCCGCTGCTGGTGGTCACGGCCTCCTTATGGTGGGACCTCCTGGCTCGGGAAAGACCATGCTGGCAAAACGCCTGCCTACCATCATGGAACCTCTGAAAGACGAGGAGCTGGAGGAGGTCCTCTTGGTGAGCTCGGTGGCGGGCCAGCCACGCCCCTCAGGCTTGGAGCGGGTGAGGCCCTTTCGTGCTCCCCATCACTCCATATCGGCAGGCGGCCTTGTGGGTGGAGGTAGGCCAGTCATTCCCGGGGAAATCTCCCTGGCTCACAGGGGAGTCCTCTTCCTGGACGAGCTCCCCGAGTTTGCGACCAACGTCCTGCAGGCGCTCCGCCAGCCCATGGAGGACCACGTGGTCAGGCTGGTCCGCGTGGATGGGGTCTATACCTTTCCCTGCGACTTCCAGCTCATAGCGGCGGCAAACCCCTGTCCCTGCGGCCACCTGGGCGACCCAGGCCACACCTGCACCTGCTCGGCGGCCCGCATCAGCCAGTACCAGGGAAGGATCGGCGGTCCCCTCATGGACCGCATCGATATGCACATAGACGTCCGCAGGCCCAGCTCCGACCTGGTAATCAACGGTGCCGTAGGCATGAGCTCGACTGATATGCGGGGGCTCGTCCAGGGTGCCCATGACCTTCGCGACTGGCGTGAGCGCACCTGGGGAAGCGATGTGGCCCGTGCGGCCGACCGCGCCGCTGATCAGGGAGGACAGGTGCCCTCTGGGGTCGCCCTGGCTGACGAGCTTCACTTTGACCCCGGTGCCAGGTCCTGCCTGGAGGGTGTCTCGAAGCGGATGGCCCTGGGGGCTCGCGCCATCGTAAAGATGACCAAGGTGTCCCGGACCATTGCCGACGTGGAGCAAAGCCAGAACGTGACCCGAGACCACGTGCTCGAGGCCTGCAGCTATAGGAATCGCCTGGGGGTGAAGTGACATGAAAGACAAGAACTCATGGGATCTCAGACGTGGTGCTGAAGGTTGGCCGTCGTCTTTGGAGGACCTGGAAAAGCCTCCCTCGGTCATTCACGGCATCGGCTCGCCGAAGGTGCTGAGCGAGAAGTGCATCTCGATCATAGGGGCCAGGAAGGCTACTCCCTACGGCCTGGCAGTGGCACGGTTGGCAGGTCGCGTTGCCGCGGAGTGCGGCATCGTGGTCGTCTCTGGTGGGGCCATGGGCTGCGACTCTGCGGCCGCCCGCGGAGCCCTGGACGCGGGAGGGTCCACGGTGGTCGTGACCGGTACGGGTGCCGACATGGTCTACCCGGAGTCATCTGCGGACGTCTTTGCCCGGGCTCGTCAGCAGGGGGCGGTCATTGCCCTGGAGCCCTGGGGTCAGACGGCCCGACGCTTTGCCTTCCCAAAGCGCAACCAGATCATTGCCGCCCTTTCCCAGAGCGTGGTCATCTGTGAGGCGGGGCTCAGGTCGGGGACCTTCTCTACGGCCATGGCCGCCGAGCAGCTGGGCCGCGACCTCTATGCCGTGCCGGGGAGCATCTTCTCTCCGGAGTCCATGGGAGCAAACCAGCTCATCTCCGAGGGCGCCTACGTAATCGCCTCCGAGCTAGACCTGGAACAGCGCATTTCCCTTGATTATGGGATCCTTCGCATGATACGGGAGGGGAGGCCAGCACCTGAGGGTAGAATACTCTCTGCGCTCATCAGCGAGCCCGTGAGGCCGGACGACCTGGCACGTTACCTGGAAGGTGACATTCTGGATGTGCTCAAGGCCCTTGCGGACTACGAGAGCCGTGGCGTGGTCACGCGCCTGGCAGACGGCAGGTACAGTCTGACCAAGGAGGCCTATCTGGCCCACGAGCAGATGATGGAGCGTCACGGAGACGAGATTTCACGGGCCATGGGTACGGCAGCTGGCTAGCCCTGAGCCTGTTGGCAGAGAGGGGATTGCGATGACGGACGCGAGGGTGACGGTCGTTGGCGGAGGACTTGCGGGTAGCGAGTGCGCCCTGCAGCTGGCAAGGCGAGGGGTGAGGGTCCTTCTGGTGGAACAGCGTCCCCAAAAGAGCTCTCCTGCCCACCACACGGGTGACTTCGCCGAGCTCGTTTGCTCGAACTCCCTGAAGTCCATGCGCCACGACAGCGCGGCGGGCCTCCTCAAGGAGGAACTCAAGGCCATGGGCTCCATCCTCATCGGCTTTGCCCTCGAGGCCCGCGTACCTGCGGGTGGTGCCCTGGCCGTGGACCGTCAGAAGTTCTCGGCCCTGGTTTCTGATGCCATCACAGCCGAACCCCTGATCCAGGTGGAACACCGGGAGGTCACGGAGCTTCCTGAGGGACCCTGCGTCATCGCAGCGGGGCCCCTCTGCTCCCAGGCTCTCTTTGACAGCCTCTGCAAGCGCCTGGGCACGGACGCCCTCTCCTTCTATGATGCGGCTGCTCCCATCGTGGACGCCGAGACCCTGGACAGGGACGTGATCTTCTCCCAGTCGCGCTATGAGGAGACCGATGGGGGAGACTACCTGAACTGCCCCATGAGCAAGGAGGAGTATGACGCCTTCTACGACGAGCTGATTGCCGCCAAACGAGTGGTGCTCAAGGACTTCGAGCAGAGAGACCTCTTCTCTGCCTGCCAGCCCGTGGAGGAGGTGGCCAGGACGGGCCGTGACTCCCTGCGGTTCGGTGCCCTGAAGCCCGTTGGCCTCACTGACCCCCGTACGGGCAGGCGCCCCTGGGCTGCAGTCCAGCTTCGTGCGGAGAACGCCCAGAAGAGTGCCTACAACCTGGTGGGCTTCCAGACCAACCTCACCTGGGGTGAGCAGGCCCGCGTCTTTCGCATGATTCCCGGCTTGGGGCACGCGGACTTCTTCCGTTACGGTGTCATGCACCGAAACTCCTTCGTGGACAGTCCACGCGTTCTGGACGGGACCTTTGCCATTCCCGATAGCCAGATTCGCCTTGCCGGTCAGATTTGCGGTACAGAGGGCTACACGGAGGCCATCGCCTCGGGCCTTCTGGCGGCCTTGAACACCTATGCCGACCTTGAGGGCCTGGAGCACGTGGGCCTGCCCAAGACGGGCGCCCTTGGCTCATTGGTGGCTTACGCCACCGATCCAGCTACCTCTCCCTACCAGCCCATGCACGTGAACTTCGGCCTTGTGCCTTCCCTGGGTGGCACCCGCAGAAAAAAGAAGGAGCGCTACCAGGCCTATGCCGACCGTGCGACCAAGGACCTGGCCGACTACCTGGCACAGAGGGGAGACCTATTCAACACGATCGCCAGTCCGGACTCGGGGGCTAACGATGGCGCATGAGTCCGAGGTGGACGAGCGCCTGGAGCCCACGGAGGAGTTTCGTGAGCTCCAGCGGAGCTTCATCGAGTATCTCCTTCACGTGGGGAACCTCTCGCCCAACACGGCCAGGGCCTACGAGGGTGACCTCGAGGCCTATGGGGCTTGGCTCAGGAGGAGGGAGCTCTCGCCCCTTACGGTCACCCACAGACAGCTCAGGGGCTTTCTGGGCGAGCTCTCAAGGGCGGACTACTCTACCAGGACGGTGAACCGTCGGCTCTCCGCAGTGAGGACCTTCTCGCGCTGGCTGGAGCGCCAGGGCCTGACCCAGGGCGCCGCGGCAGACGCCGTCTCCAGCCCAAAGATCGCGCGGACTCTGCCCCACACCATCTCCAACGACGACGTGACAAGGCTCCTCAAGGCATGCAAGGCGGACGAGTCCGCGGCTGGGGTACGTGATGCCACCCTAATAGAGCTTCTCTTTGCCACGGGTGCCCGTATTTCAGAGCTTGCCCAGCTCAAGGTGGATGGGATCGACTTCGGTCAGTCCCAGGTCAAGCTCTTCGGCAAGGGATCCAAGGAGCGCATAGTTCCTCTCTATCAGGGAATGCTCAACCGCTTGGCTGGCTATGTCTCGGGCGCTAGGTCCGAGCTTGCTGCTGCAGCGAAGGGGGAGAGGACAGACGCCCTCTTTGTCTCCACACGGGGAAACGCCATGTCAGCGGCGGGCCTCCGTGATGCCTTCGAGAAGCGGGTCCGTCAGGCAGGACTGGGACCAGGCATCACGCCCCATGCGATGCGCCACACCTATGCCACAGAGCTTCTGGCAGGCGGGGCGGACCTGCGTAGCGTCCAGGAGCTCCTGGGCCACGCCAGTCTCTCTACCACCCAGATATACACCCACGTTTCCATCGACCGCCTGAAGGACGCTGCCCGCCAGGCCCATCCCCGCGCCGAGTAGCGCCACTTTGGGGTAGCCACCCCAAGTGGCAAAATGCCATGCAGGGGCTGGCCCCCCAAGTGGCGCCTGCACGGTAGGACCATAAAACGCGCACAGGTCCAGACCCACTGGCGAATGCTGGAAACTATGTGGTAATATCGTAAGCTGCTGTGCAATGGGTACAGCACTATTACGCACGCGTGGCTACTTGTACTCCATGGTGCCCAAGGCCATTTGCCACGGCCGAGGGTGGAGGGCAGGATTGACACCACGCGGAGGATCAACCAATGGAGGTTAGAACATGGCAGTAAAGATCAACATTCGCACCCTTCTTGAGGCTGGTTGCCACTATGGCCACCAGACCCGTCGCTGGAACCCCAAGATGCGCAACTACATCTTCGGCGAGCGCAACGGCATCTACATTCTTGACCTCAAGAAGACCGTCCTTGGCGCAGACCAGGCCTACACCTTCCTGAAGGAGACTGCTGCAAAGGGTGGCAAGGTGCTGTTTGTTGGTACCAAGAAGCAGGCTCAGGAGCCCATCGCCACTCAGGCCGAGCGCTGCGGCATGCCTTACATCAACCAGCGTTGGCTCGGCGGCATGCTGACCAACTTCGTCACCATGCGCTCCCGCATCGACCGCATGGAGCAGCTCGAGAGCTGGGTCGAGGATGGCACCATGGCTCTCCGTGGCAAGAAGGAGCAGGCTGTCCTGACCAAGGAGCTGGAGAAGCTTCAGCGCAACCTCGGTGGCGTCCGCGAGATGAAGTCCCTGCCTCAGGCACTCTTCGTCGTTGACTCCAAGCGCGAGGAGATCGCCATCCGTGAGGCCAACCGCCTGCATATCCCCGTCGTCGCCCTGCTCGACACCAACTCCGACCCCGACGTCGTCGACTATGGCATCCCCGCAAACGACGATGCCATCCGCTCCGTCAACCTCATGTGCGAGCTCGTGGCTGACGCCGTTCTGGCTGGCACCGGCAAGGAGCAGATCTCCGAGGAGGAGATGGCTTCCGGCGAGACCACCCCTGCAGTCGAGACCGCAGAGGCTCCCGAGGCTGAGTAGTCCCATTCCGTATCATTCGCTTCTCTCACATAAAGGAGAACTCACATGGCAAAAGTAACCGCCGCTCTGGTCAAGCAGCTGCGCGAGATGACCGATTCCCCCATGATGGAGTGCAAGAAGGCACTCGTCGAGGCTGACGGCGACATCGAGAAGGCCGTTGACGTCCTGCGCAAGATGGGCGTTGCAAAGGCCGTCAAGCGCGCTGGTCGCGACACCAACGAGGGCACCGTCGCCGCTTACGTCTCTGAGGACGGCAAGCAGGGCGCCCTGCTCGAGCTCACCTGCGAGACCGACTTCGTCGGCACCAATCCCAAGTTCGTCGGCTTCGCCAAGGACCTGGCAAAGGTTGTTGCCGAGGAGAACCCCGCTGACGCCGAGGCCCTCAAGGCCTGCAAGATGGGCGAGTCCACCGTCGCCGACGAGCTCACCGAGATGATTCACGTCATCGGCGAGAACATGAAGATTGCCCGTTTCCAGCGCATCACCGCTGACAACGGCGCTCTGGCTGCCTACATTCACCTGGGCGGCAAGCTGGGCGACATCGTCTCCTTCTCCTTCGAGAAGCCCGAGACTGCTCAGAACGACGAGTTCAAGACCTTCGCTCACGACGTTGCCATGCAGGTTGCCGCTGCTGCACCTGTGGCAGCCCGCCGCGAGGACGTGCCCGCCGAGACCATCGAGCACGAGAAGGGCATCTACATGGCTCAGGCTGCCGAGTCCGGCAAGCCCGAGGCCATCCAGGAGCGCATTGCCAACGGCAAGCTGGAGAAGTTCTACAAGGAGGTTGTCCTGACGGAGCAGGTCTTCATCAAGGACTCCAACACCACCATCTCCGAGCTGGCCAAGAAGGTCGGCAAGGCCGCTGGTGACACCATCACCATCAACGGCTTCGCCCGCTTCAACTTCGGCGAGTAGGCTGGACAGATAGTCCGTCAGGGGCCGGCGCTTTGGCGTCGGCCTTTTTTATGTGCCAGGTCCACTGGCTGGCCTTAAGCCACGCTTACCTGCCCGATGGGTTAGAATTGAAAAGAATGAACAAACTCTGTTCGTGCTACTCGCAAAGGAGTGGTCCATGTCTGACTACAAGTACCATCGCGTTCTCTTGAAGCTTTCGGGAGAGGCCCTCATGGGCTCCAAAGACTTCGGCATCGATCCCGAGGTCCCTCAGCTCATCGCCGATGACATAAAGCCCGCCTACGAGGCTGGCGTCCAGATTGCCGTCGTCGTGGGTGGCGGAAACATCTTCCGTGGCCTCCAGGGCGCAGCTGCAGGCATGGATCGTGCCCAGGGTGACAACATGGGCATGCTGGCCACGGTGATCAACTCCCTGGCCCTCCAGGACACCTTCGAGCACAACGGCATGGACTGCCGCGTCATGTCCGCCATCGAGATGCACCAGGTCTCCGAGACCTACATTCGTCGTCGCGCCATCCGTCACCTGGAGAAGGGCCGCATCACCATCTTTGCCGCAGGTACTGGCAATCCCTATTTCACCACGGACACCGCCGCGGCCCTTCGTGCCTGCGAGATCGGTGCCGAGGTTCTCATGAAGGCAACCAAGGTCGACGGTATCTACGACAAGGATCCGGTCAAGTATACGGACGCAAAGAAGTTCGACACCATCACCTACTCTGACGTCCTGGTCAAGGACCTCAAGGTCATGGACGCCACGGCCACGGCACTCTGCCACGACAACCACATGCCCATCATGGTCTTCAACCTTGATGGCAAGGACATCTTTGAGCGCGCCCTCAAGGGCGAGCCTGTTGGTACCACTGTTATTGACGGTTAGGAGAACACAATGAGCACCTACACTGACGCCGCCAAGAAGAAGATGGACAAGTCCATCGACGGCCTGAACCACAACTTCACCAAGGTCCGCACCGGTCGTGCGAACCCCCACGTCCTGGACGACCTCAAGGTCTCCTACTACGGCACGATGACTCCCATCAACCAGCTTGCCGCCATCAAGTCCGAGGCATCCCTCCTCATCGTCGAGCCCTGGGACAAGTCCTGCCTCAAGGAAATCGAGAAGGCCATCGAAGCTTCAGACCTGGGCATTACCCCCAACAACGACGGCGTCTGCATCAAGCTGCCCTTCCCTCAGCCCACGGAGGAGCGCCGCAAGGAGCTCGTGAAGGAGTGCAACAAGTACGCCGAGGAGGCAAAGGTGGGCGTCCGCAACGCCCGTCGCGACGCCATCCAGATGGCCGAGAAGGACCAGAAGGCCACGGAGATCTCCGAGGACGACGTTGCCCGCGAGAAGAAGGCCATCCAGAAGGTGACTGACTCCTACACCAAGAAGATCGACGAGATGCTCAAGGTCAAGACCGCCGAGGTTATGGAGATCTAGTCTCATGGAATTCGATAGCGAGAAGCTTCGTGCCTACTACGCGGACGCTCCCGAGGACATAACGCTCGAGGATATAGACCTCGAGCGCAGGCCCAAGCACGTCTCCATCATTATGGACGGCAATGGCCGTTGGGCCCAGGCTCGCGGGATGGACCGTACGAAGGGACACGCAGCTGGCGTGGACTCTCTGCGTGAGACCGTGACGACCTGCGTACGCATGGGCATCGACGTCCTTTCGGTCTACGCCTTCTCCACGGAGAACTGGAAGCGCCCTCAGCGTGAGGTAGACATGCTCATGCATCTCTTTGCCACCACGCTGATGAAGGAGCTACCCCTCTTCCATCAGGAGAACGTCCAACTTCGCTTTTTCGGAGACCTTACGGCCCTGCCAAAGAAGACCTACGACGTCTTCATGGAGGGTCTGGAGGAGACCAAGGGCAACACAGGCATGATCTTTGCCCTGGCAGTCAACTATGGCTCCCGCGCAGAGATCACTAGGGCCGCTCAAATGCTGGCTCAAGATGTACTTGAGGGTTCCTTGAAGGTTGAGGAAATCTCTCAAGCTGCACTTGAGAGTTATCTTTATACTGCTGGTTTACCTGATCCTGACCTGCTGATTCGTAGCTCGGGTGAACTCCGTCTATCCAACTACCTCCTCTGGCAGCTGGCCTATACGGAGTTCTATGTGACGGACACCTATTGGCCGGACTTTGACCGCTGGGAGTTCCTCAGAGCCATCCGAGCCTATCAAAGTCGCGACCGTCGCTTCGGTGGGGTCAAAACCAAATAGCCACTTCTTATAGGGTTATGACATGAACACAGACACAGACAACAATTCCATGGAGTCAGAGACGGCGGGTCCCGTGGGGGAGAGCCGTGGTCTCGAGCGCGGCATCGACCGACTGGAGGCCAAGCGCGAGGCAAAGAGCGACCGGCGTGACGAGGGCCAGCTGCGCGGCCAGAAGGCTCGCGGCAAGGCCGAGGCCCTCATTGCTCGCGTCCTTTCGGGTGCTATCTACTCCCTGGGGACCCTGGCGGTCATCTTTTGGGGACAGATCCCCCTTGCTATCCTGACGTGCGCCATGGCTTGGGCCTGCTGCTCCGAGTTCTACCGCATGGCCCGCCTCTCCGGCCGTATGCCCAACGAGGTTCTGGGACTAGCGGTGGCAATCCTCTTTCCCCTGGTGCCCCTTACGCGTC
This sequence comes from uncultured Olsenella sp., assembly GCA_900316105.1. Lineage (GTDB taxonomy): Bacteria > Actinomycetota > Coriobacteriia > Coriobacteriales > Atopobiaceae > Olsenella_F. Next base: position 10,755 of record ONBR01000010.1, on the reverse strand, counting down.
AACTGGTGGGCTGCGTGGTCATCCTCTTTGTCTTCCTGGTGATCCTTGCGGGCTGGTACGTGATGACTCCGCGTGCGAATATCGCCGACGTTGCCATCACGCTCTTTGGCCCCCTCTACACCTCGCTGCTCTATACGAGCATCGTCTGCGTTCGCATGGTAGATCCTGGTCTCAATGGCGCCCTTCTGACCTTTGGTGTCATGGGCTCCGTCTGGCTCAATGACGCCACTGCCTACTTCGTTGGATCGCGATTTGGCAAGCACAAGCTAGCACCCCGCATTTCGCCAAAGAAGTCCATTGAGGGCCTCATTGGCGGCCTGGTTGGTTGCATGGCGGTCTGGATCCTCGTCTGGGCCCTGGGCGTCTGCAACATCCCACTTCCCATCGCCATCCTCTGCGGCGTGCTCGTGGGTATCTTCTCCGTGATGGGAGACCTCTTCGAGTCCCGTATCAAGCGTGGCGTCGGCGTCAAGGACTCGGGTGATATCATGCCTGGCCACGGTGGCCTCCTTGATCGTTCCGACTCCCTGCTCTTTGGCGGCTCCACGGCATTCTTCGTCCTCTATCTTGGGGGTATTCTTTGATCGGTAGCATTACCACCGTCATATCTGCCATATTCTGGGGACTCGTGGTCCTCTCGGTGCTCGTCTTCGTGCATGAGGGCGGGCACTACCTTTCGGCCCGCGCCTGCGGCATGAGGGTTACGGAGTTCTTCCTGGGCATGCCCTGCCGCTATCGCCTGGCCTGGAAGTCAAAGACCCACGGTACCGTCTACGGTGTGACCCCAATCCTCCTGGGTGGTTATACCCGCATCTGCGGCATGGAGGGCGAGGAGGACGAACTTCTCGCCGACTGCCTGGCCTTCGTCCAGGAGCGCGGCCGCGCTAGCGCCCATGACGTGGCCGAACGTCTGGGCGTAGACGAGGATCGTGCCTTGGACATGCTGGTCACCCTCTCGGACTGGGCCTCCATCGAGCCTTTCTACAACCCTGACAAGGGCGAGTACGAGGGCCAGAAGGACTACCCCCAGGAGTTTCGCACCCTGGCCCGCGATGGCCACCTGCGCACGGAGTACGACAAGGGCTGCGACCTCACCGAGGAGGGGAGCACCCAGGCCGGCGAGCCCCGTGCTATCACCCTGTCTGCCAGCGATTTCCTTGCAGTCGAGCGGTCCCAGACCTACCTGGGCAAGGGCTTCTGGAAGCGTGTGGTCACCCTCTTTGCCGGTCCCCTGGTCAACGTCCTCGTCTGCATTGCTATCATCACCGTCGGCCTCTCGGCTGTGGGAACGGACGTGGCCCAGAACACCAACACCCTGGGCGTCGTCGACGAGGGCGGCTACGCCTATGCGGCAGGCGTCCGCGTGGGCGACACCATTACGGCCGTCAACAACACGGCGGTCGTGGATTGGAATAGCCTGGCGTCCACCCTTACCCAGGTGATGGGGGAGGGCAAGGACTTCACACTCACGGTGAGGCGCAATGGTCAGGAGCTCCTCCTCACGGTGGACCTTCCCGAGGACCAGCATGTGGACGTCATCGGCATCCAGCCCCAGTACAAGCACGTCACCCTGAGTGTGGCCGATGCCTTTGCCACGGGGGTCAACTACGGACGACTGGTGGCACAGTTTGCTATCAGGCTGATCATCCCCCAGCACACCATGGAGACCCTCTCCACCACCTCCTCGGTGGTGGGCATCTCGGCCATGGCGGGACAGGCCGCGGCGGCTGGCGCCTACGAGCTCATGCTCTTCGTGGCGATGATATCCATGTCTCTGGGCATCATGAACCTCCTGCCCATCCCGCCCCTGGACGGGGGAAAGATCCTGATCGAGCTCATCCAGCTGATCATCCGCAGGCCCCTGCCCATGAAGGCCCAACTGGCTGTCTCCTACCTGGGGCTGGCCTTCTTCATGTTCATATTCGTGTTCGCGCTCCGCAACGACATCGCGAACTTCATCATGGGATAGATGTGACGAAGGGGCCAGGCCCCTGCGTCCCAAAATGTGACAGAGGGGCCAGGCCCTTTTGTCACGCAGATTGGAAGGCGTATCGACATGCTAGATTCTGACGTCCAGACGCCCGAGCCCAAACAGCCCGAGCCCAAGCCTGCGCGCAGCCGCACCCACCAGGTCCATGTGGGAGACGTGGCCGTGGGCGGGGGAGCGCCCGTCTCGGTCCAGTCCATGTGCACGACCCGCACCGATGACGTCGAGGGCACCCTTGCCCAGATCGGCCGCCTGGCCGACGCGGGCTGTGAGCTCGTGCGCGTGACCGTCCCCAGCAAGGATGTGGTTCCCAGCTTCGAGGAGATTTGCGCCAGGAGCCCCATCCCGGTGATAGCAGACATCCACTTTGACTACCGTCTGGCCATCGCCGCAGCTCAGCATGGTGCCGCGGCCCTGCGCGTGAATCCCGGCAACGTTGGCTCCTTCGAGCGCGTGGATGCTATCATCGACGCCGCGGGCGAGGCGGGGATCCCCATCCGCATCGGCGTGAACGCCGGCTCCCTGGACCCAAGGTACGACGTCCGCCAGGACCTGACCCTGCCCCAGAAGCTCGTGGCCTCTGCCTGCTCCTTCGTGGACCACTTCGACCAGCGAGGCTTCAAGGACGTGGTCGTCTCTGCAAAGGCCCACTCCGTCACAACGACCCTGGACACCTATAGGTCCCTCTCCAGGGAGCTTCCCCAGGTGCCCCTGCACGTGGGTGTCACCGAGGCGGGCACCCTCCGCCAGGGTACGGTCAAGAACTGCGTTGCCGTGGGCATCCTGCTGGAGGAGGGAATCGGGGACACCATGCGCCTGTCCCTGACCGCCGACCCTGTCGAGGAGGTCAAGGTTGCCTGGGACCTGCTGGCATCCCTGGGCATGCGCCGCCTCCATCCCGAGCTCGTCTCCTGCCCCACCTGCGGCCGCACCCGCGTGAAGCTCATCGACATCGCAAACGAGGTCCAGGAGCGCCTGTCCACGGTCAAGGCTCCCATCTCCGTCGCCGTCATGGGCTGCGTGGTCAATGGTCCCGGCGAAGCCCGCGATGCCGACCTGGGCGTTGCCTGCGGGCAGGGTAAGGGTGTCCTCTTCGAGAACGGTCAGAAGATCCGCACTGTGGCCGAGGAGGACATCGTCGACGAGCTCATGAAGGAAATCCACGCCCGCTACGAGTAAGCGTCCGATACGAGTAAACTAGTGCGGGTCCCGCCGCTAGCTTGCGACGGGACCGCCATCCACGTTGTGAGTCCATTCTTGCCAAGAACCCCCGAGATTCTGGGTGAAAGCCGGGCCTTTTTGTCAAGAATGGACTCACATCACGAACGTGAAGAGAAAGGAATGCACGTTGAAGAGCTACATGAGGATGTCGAGGCTCTATGCCCCCACGCTCAAGGAGGATCCCGCGGAGGCAGAGCTGGCCAGCCACAGGCTGCTCCTGCGTGCCGGCATGATCCGCAAGGGGGCCTCGGGCCTCTACAGCTATCTGCCCCTGGCCTGGCGCTCGATCATGAAGATCGAGAGCATCATCCGCGAGGAGATGGAGGCCATCGACGCCCAGGAGATGCAGGTGCCCATCCTCACCGACGGTGACCTCTGGCACCAGTCCGGCCGCTGGGATGACTATGGTCCCGAGCTCATGCGCATAACCGACCGCCACGACCGCGAGTTCGCCCTTGGCCCCACCCACGAGGAGTCCTTCACCGACCTGGTCCGCGACGAGCTGAAGAGCTACAAGCAGCTGCCCGTCACCCTCTACCAGATCCAGGACAAGTTCCGCGACGAGCTCCGTCCCCGCTTCGGTCTCATGCGCGGCCGCGAGTTCATCATGAAGGACGGCTACTCCTTCAGTGCCGACCAGGAGTCCCTCCAGCAGTGCTACGACGAGGAGAAGGACGCCTACGCAAAGATTTTCGCCCGTTGCGGCATCAGGGCCCTGCCCGTTGTGGCTGATAGCGGCCAGATTGGCGGCGACACCTCTGTCGAGTTCATGGGTCTGGCAGACGCCGGCGAGGCCGAGCTGGTCTACTGCGACGACTGCGGCTTCGCGGCCGATACCGAGGCAGCCACGGCCGCCATCCAGCTGGTCGAGGGCGACGAGGGCGACCTTCAGAAGGTCGAGACCCCGGGTTGCGGGACCATCGCTCAGCTAGCAGACTTCCTCAAGGTCCCCGAGGCAGGCACCCGCAAGGCCCTGGCCCTGGTCGACGGAGAGGGCAAGCCCGTCGTGGTATTCGTCCCTGGCGACCACGAGCTCAACGACGTCAAGGCCGAGCACGCCTTCGGCGCCTATCACATGATGACCGACGAGGAGCTCCAGCAGTTCGGTCTGGTCAAGGGCTTCATCGGCCCCATCGACCTTCCCGAGGGCGTCCGCGCCTGCGGTGACGTCTCCATCAAAGATTCCCAGTGGTGGGCCATCGGCGCCAACGAGGCTGGCTATCACTTCGTCCATGCAAAGCAGGGCCGCGACTTCACCATCTCCGAGTGGGTCGACGTGATCACCGCCAAGCCCGGCGACATCTGCCCCAAGTGCGGTCAGCCCCTCAAGGGCGCCCGTGGCATCGAGTGTGGCCAGGTCTTCCAGCTGGGCACCAAGTACTCCGCTACCATGGGCGCCACCTATGCCGACGAGAATGGCAAGGAGCAGCCCTTCCTGATGGGATGCTATGGCATTGGCGTCTCCCGCACCCTGGCCGCCGTCGTCGAACAGCACCACGACGAGCACGGCATCATCTGGCCCGTCTCAGTCGCCCCCTACGAGGTCGAGGTCGTCGCCCTGGACACCAAGGATGACCTCGTCTGGCCCGCTGCCCAGAAGCTGGCCCAGGACCTGTGCGACGCTGGCATCGAGGTCGTCCTGGACGACCGCAAGGAGCGTCCCGGCGTCAAGTTCAACGATGCCGACCTCATGGGCTTCCCCTACCAGATCGTCTGTGGCAAGCGCGGCATCAAGGGTGGCACCGTGGAGCTCAAGGACCGTGCCACGGGAGAGCGCAAGGACGTTGCCCTGGACGAGGTCGCGGCCCTGGTCGCCCAGAAGGTCGTCTCCCAGCGCGCCTAGCATGCCTGCCTAACTCACGCTGTGGGTTGCCCGTCCCACGTTGTGGGTTGATCAAAGAAGAAGGCGGTGGCCCCAGGGGCTGCCGCCTTCTGCATAACCGCAGGTAAACGGCCTGATAGCAGCACGAATGTCGAGAGTCCAAGCCGTTTGGAGGACTCACGACGCGGCCGACCTGCGGCCCCGTGTCACCAGTCGCTCACAGCAAGTCCCCGCAGAGGCATGGCGGCGCCCCTAGGGACGCCGCCATACGTTTCAGCAGGTAAATGTGGTGATAGCAGGTCTTGGCCCCCTTCGCGCGGGAACCTTACGCGCGCTCGAGCCTCTTCACGACTGCGCGGGCAAAGACTGCCACGAGCAGGCTCGCGAATGCGCTAGCAGCCAGGCAGACGACCACTAAGACACTCGTCTGAGCACCGACCGCGTAAGAGGCGCCACAGACCGCACCATTTATCAGGGCTGCTAGAATTCCCAGCTTAAAGACCTTGCTCGCGTTGTTCGGCACATTGGCGAGCATGGACTCTCGGGCTGCTAGCACCAGGGTCACGATGCCGGCGCACAGGGTCAATAGGGGAGCGGGCTCCTCCACACCCTGAACCAGCTGGACGATGCCAGCGATGGCGGTGACGAGGCCCAGAAGGAGGGCGATGAGGGTAAAGACCTTAACGGTTTTGGCGTCCTTCGGCATGTGAAGTCCCTTCGTGCGGCAGCTGTGCGAGCTTTTTCTTTGCTGGCAACAGTCTACCCGTTATCGCGTTCCACCTTTACGTGACAGCTGCGTTTCGCCTTTATCGGCCCCCCTTGAAGGTCCGTCGTTCCTGCCTATCATGGTCCCCAATGAAAAATCGAGCCGGGGAGCCAGGAGGCATACATGTCGGTCGAGAGCGTCAAGGAGTATCTGAGTGCCTGGGGCGTGCAGGATCGTGTCGTGGAGTTCGAGGAGTCCAGTGCCACCGTGGAGGAGGCTGCGCAGGACATCGGCGTAGAGCCTGCCCGCATCGCAAAGACCATGGCCTTCCAGATGGACGACTCTGCGATCCTGCTTGTCTCCGCGGGTGACGCAAAGGTCTGGAATGCCCCCTTCAAGGCCAGGTTCCATACCAAGCCAAAGATGGTTCCCGCCGACCAGCTGGTGGATCTAGTGGGCCATCCAATGGGTGGCGTCTGCCCCTTTGACCGCAACGACGGGGTTCGCTGCTATCTGGACGAGAGCCTGAAGCGCTTCGAGCAAGTCTGGCCCGCGGCCGGCAGCGAGAACAGCGCCATAGGCGTCACGATTCCCGAGCTGGAGGAGTTCTCCCGCGCGGACGGTTGGGTGGACGTATGCAAGGGTTGGCGCGAGGACTAGGCTAGCAATCAGGCGCCACAGCCCCGCCAAAGCAATCTGATTTCCCAGCATAGGAGAGAGACTCGAATGACCAATAATGCGGCCCAGAACACGCTCCAGAAGCCCCGTGTGGCCATCATCGGCAAGGGCGCCTTGGGCCTTCTCTATGCCGATGCGATAGCGGCTTCCTGCGGCACCGACGTGGTGGCCTTCGTGATGGACGAGGCACGTCTGGCCCGCCATGCGGGGGAGAGCTATAGCGTCAATGGCAAACCCGTGGACTTCCGCAACGCGACGCCACGGGACCTGGGTCCCGTGGACCTGGTCATGATTGCCGTGAAGTCAGGCGGTCTGCAGGGCGCCCTCGATCTGGTGGAATCCCTGCTAGGGGAGAGGACGGTCATCGTCTCCGTCCTCAATGGCATCACGAGCGAGTCAAAGGTGGCCGCGCGCTATGGCTGGGACCGTGTGGTCCCCTGTGTGGCCCAGGGCATGGACGCCGTTCACAAGGGCTCCTCGCTCGTCTACACCCAGCCTGGGCAGCTCCATATAGGCCGATTCGAGCAAACCCCTCAGGAGGCTTTCGACCGTGTCCGAGGACTCTTTGAGGTCACTGGAATTCCCTTCGTCGTGGAAGATGACATCCGCTATCGCATGTGGGCCAAGCTTCTGACGAACGTGGGGATCAACCAGACCTGCGCTGTCTACGACCAACCCTATGGAGAGGTACTCGACCGCGAGGGCGAGAGCTTCAGGACCTTCGTGGCTGCCATGCGAGAGGTGATAGCCGTCGGCAATGCCGAGGGTGTTCCCCTGACCGAGAAGGACCTCAACTTCGCCATAGCCCTTGAGAACTCCCTGGATCCCAAGGCGACGCCTTCCATGGGTCAGGACCGCCAGGCCCATCGCAAGTCCGAGGTGGACGAGTTCTCCGGCGAGATCATGCGCCGTGCCGCAAGGCATGGCATCCAGGTGCCCACCAACGCCTGGCTGAATCGCCGCATGAGGGAGATCGAGGAGACGTACTAACCCCCGTACATACGAGGCCTAGAGGCCTTGCAGATCGATGAGAATGTATTTTCATGGAGGCGTCGGCGGAACCTAGTCCGCTGACGCCTCTCCTTTGTTCGAAGGATAAAGTGGAGGACTCAGAACCATTAAGTAAGTCTAAAGTAAACCCTCAAGTATGACTGTCTCAAACACTCAAGTAAGTCTAAAGCTCTAGTAAAGCTCAACTATAAAGTTGTAGGTAAAGAGGGGAGAGCAAAATTACCCCAAAAAGGGTCTGGACAGGGGACCTTATTCTGGTAGATGGGGTCGCTGGTTCGAATCCAGCATCGCCCACCAGAAAACACGAGGTCAGAGGCTATGTTCTCTGGCCTTTTTCTTTGCTTGCACCAAGGCCTCGGCCGGTTTGCACCATATTTGCACCAAATTCGGCCCCCAGCTTGCACCAAATCGCGAATCGGCGAACGGGAGGCCAAAGAGCGCGATGCATAAACTGCCATTGGGCACATGGAGCTTCAAAGCAGCCGAGTCTTATTGACCTCATGGCTCAGAGATTCTTCACCAAGATTCTTATGAACACTTCTTCTAAGGATGATGTTCCTGTCATGCGGTCATGACAAGCCTGTCCGTTTGGCATGACGTTCCAATCATCCCAAACGGATTCCCAAACTGACAGATTTGTCATACGCCTTGGAGCGCAGCAGACAATCTGTCAGAGGAGGGCCAATCCATCGAACGGTTGGGCCCCTTGGCATGACGGGCTTGTCATTCCAAGGGGCCGATTCGAGACCGTCAATTGTCTGCCTTCGAGGTTGTTGGCATGACGCGCCTGTCATCCCATAGGTTTCTGGGACCTCCAAAACCCTTGGTATGACGTCCCTGTCATTCCATCCCCTCCTCGCGCCTTCTCCTGTCCCACTCCACGCGCTCCTTTCGGCTGAGGATGTTCGACCCGTCCTCTGGCCCGAGCTTGGGGACGCCGAGCCTGTAGGAAGCCGCATGGCCCCTCGTGGCCTCCCTGTCGTGCTCGAGAATGGGGAACTCGTAGCCACCCCGGCTCACGTAGCGCCTCCTCAGGAGGCTCGCCAAGCGGTGCCTCACAGTGTCCTCGTCAAGGCCGGTGTACTTGCAAATGGTGGGCACACCCATTGAGAGGACGCTGCCTCCGTCCTTCTGCCAACGGAGAAGCGCCACGAGCACGGCCCACTCTTGCCCGGAAGCGCCCGCCTGCACCATGGCGTGCACAACGGGCCCCCAGACGCGCGAGTAGGATGCCGACTCCTCCGACATCGCTATTCGAGCCCAGCGGCCTCGCGCAGGGCGCGCCTGTTGATGCGCCATTGGCAGCCGATCCTCACGGCCTTGAGCTTGCCGTCCAGGCAGAGCCTGTTAACTGTCCTTGTCGAGACGTTGAGCATCCTCGCCGCCTCGACGATCGATATGAGCTCCGGCTCTCTCGGTGTCCTCGTCGTCTGTTCTCTCATTCGTTCTCCTCCCTGTCAAAGGTGGTTGTTGCCTGACGGGGATGTTCGCGAAACGGGCGATTCGACGCTTGTGGCGTCGGCAGCTAAGTGTCCCTAAGCGTCCCTAAGGAGCTGAGTCATACAATCTTCACAACTGGACGGGGAAGGCGTCATCCTCGGAGGAGCCGTATCCAGCCATTCTCGAGAGGGTTTCGTAGCTCGAGGGCGTCAGCCCGAGCATTGCGCAGGTTCGTTCGTGGGAGTCCCTGCGTGTGGGAAGGACCTGCAGAAGCGTGTCATGCAGCCACACCGCCCTGCCTGCCATGCTGGTTGAGGGGCCTTCGTGCATGAGGTCGGAGATCTCATCAAGGCACGTGACGTCGCACAGGTCATCGCCGACGCGGAGCCATTGAAGGCGGCCGTCGAGCTCGATCGAGCGCGCATGGGCGAGCTCCTCCGCGTTGAGGAGGTGGACCCTGCAGCCGGGGAGCCGTGTCGCGAGCCCATCGGAACTGGCGGTCGGCATGCGATACCAGCTGACGTCGGCCCATACGCCGTCGCCGATCGTAATGTGCATGTCGGTGAGGGCGTTGGGGCGCCCGAGCGCACTCTCGGTCGTGAGCGTGCCTGCGTCGAACTCCTCGACGGAACCGTCCTCGTAGCGTACGGTCACCCTCATCTTTGGCCCCTCTCCCTGCTGTGGTTCTGTTGAATGCTGCGTGGCCGCATGCCGCCCGAATGTTGCTGCTGCTGGGTCGTCCGCACGGAATGGCCGCACCGCTGCCCAGATGCCCTGCGAGTGCCGCCAGGGCTCGTCTCTGGTAGCATGTGGTGGGCGGTGCAGTACTCACGTGCGCGTTCGAGCCTTTGGACGACCGCCTCCTTTCCGGTGGTCCTGCGTGTGCACTCGATCGCGAGGTCGATGGCTCTTAGACTCGTGAACCCGCCTCGGGACACGACGTCCACGGCCTCGGAGAGTCGTGCGAGCTCGCCTAGGTCGCGGACCTCTATGGCATGCGCCGCGACTATCCTCGCCCCGTCCGCAGTGAGGGCACTAGGCTTCGCCCTCACCGGACTCCTCATCCAGGAGGTCACTTCCTGTCTGGTGTAAGCGGCCCCGAGTCTCGATCCCGTGACCTGTCTGGACGGAGTCTCAGATAGCGAGTACACCCAGTCGCCCTTAGTTCCGATAGACTCGCGGACGCCCACGCCCATACCTGCCAGAGCGGCCTCGAAGTCGCCGAGGTCGCGTGCAATTCCCTTGGCGATGTCCACGCGGGCCCTTATGTCGGCAACCCATGAGTACTCGCCTCGATGGACGAGCGAGCGTTCTGAGGCACGGACGCTTCTTCGCGCATTAGGCCTCGAGTCGGGCAAGACTCCGGTCTCAGGGTCCGCTGGCTCGTCGACGTAGGAGGTAAGCCCGTGCTCCCTGGCGATTCGCTGCGCCGACCTCTTGAGCGACCTCGGGTCCGGGTCTTGGAGCCTGCGGCCCGTCTCGAGGTTCGTGTTGTTCACGATGACGTGGGCGTGCGGTATGTGGTGCTCGTTGTCGTCGTGGTAGACGATGGCGACCTCGTAGTCGCCGAAGTTCTCACGCACCCATGACATGGTGACAGACCGGAGCTCTGAGAGCCCGATACCGTCCCTCGGATCGGGCGAGAAGACATAGTGCTTATAGGTTCGGGCCTTTCGGCCCCTGTATGGGGTGTCGTTACCCATCGTGGCCCTTGTCGCGTCCATCGTGGACGCCCAGTCGTAGGCGCCGTACACAGGCTCTCCGTCGTCGGATAGCCCGATAATCGGCGGCTCGAGGTTGATGAAGTCCCGGGCGAGGGCGCGTCCGTCGCGCTCGAGGTAGCGCTGGGCTGCCCCGAGCGTCGTGTGTCCGGAGATTGGCTTTATGTAG
>ONBR01000006.1 GCA_900316105.1 uncultured Olsenella sp. | reverse complement strand
ATTCCGAACCCGGAAGTTAAGCCCCCGAGCGCCGATGGTACTGCGGAGTCAGTCCGTGGGAGAGCAGGACGCCGCCGACCAGCAAGGGGCGTTTCTTTTAATTTAATTGGGCCGACTGGGCCCTTTTTTATTGTCTAAAAGTCTGGTTTATCTTGAGACATTTTTTCTATGTCTAATGGATGCACTGAGGGCTTGTTTAAGCATGGTTTTTGTCCTCTGCCTATAGCACCGTGATTGGGTTATTTAAGAGGGTCTATTTCAAGATAGTTCGACTCGGGTTCATCATGGTATTGGATCGATGACTGTTTTGTTGCCCTGCGATCATTACTTCTTTCGTAGGTGCCTTGCCACATTTCTGGCATGATATTTCGTTTCCACATAGGCTTTCTTTGCAGCATGGCCGACCTTTGGTGTGAGGTCTACATTATTTGGAGACATGATGTCGTAGCGTAGCGACAGTCTGCGAAGCGTTACGACAACGCTCACACAGCCTACGACAACCCAGAATCGGTTAATTCCTATATATATGAGTAGGTAGTAGGCTGCAGAGCCGACAACGGCGCATAGGGCGTACAGATTGCTTCTTTGAAAAATCCTCGGGGTATCTCCCAGGGATATGTCCCTGAGCATTCCGCCTCCAACGCCAGTAAAGGTTCCCATGAGCAGACATGACCAAAGTGAAAGCTGGTAGTTCATTGCCTTTCCGGTTCCTGCTGCGACGAAGAGTGCGACTGAGAAGATGTCTACCCATTCCAAGAGCGAGGGGAATTTGAGCAGGGCCCCGGAAAATAAGAAGCCTAGGATTCCCGTTGCCGTGGAGAGAGGAATGGCTAGTGGCGATGTAAGCACGTATACGCCGCCACGCTGCATGATCATATCTCTAAGGAGACCTCCTCCTAGGCCACACATGAGCGATAGGGCAATGAAACCCACCAGATCTAGTTCCTTTTCTCTTGCGACCAAGATGCCGCTCAGAGAGCCCACCATGACCGATAGTAGGTCTAACCATATGGGTATTGGGGCTGTAACATCTGGCGATATCGCAAAGAGGGATGGAAGCATAGCTCAGGTTGTTCCTATTCGGCATTTGTATTGTGCGCTGATGGTGCTGCTTTTTGATGCTTGCAATCGTACGTGTGAATTGCTTGTATGTCGAGGGAATTTAGGTAGTGGAAGGACTCTAGGAAATTTTTTCCTGTGGAGAAATCATCTTTGAAATTTTATCTACCAAAGTGCGTCTGGATGGGTTATACTTCCGCTTGCGGTTTTGAGGAGAGTTGTCCGAGTGGCCGAAGGAGCACGATTGGAAATCGTGTATACGTCTAAAGCGTATCCTGGGTTCAAATCCCAGACTCTCCGCCAGAATTTAAAGACGGCGCCTACGGGCGCCGTTTCACCCTTACGGAGGGGTGGCAGAGTGGTTGAATGCGGCGGTCTCGAAAACCGTTTACCCGCCTCGCGGGTACGAGGGTTCGAATCCCTCCTCCTCCGCCATTTTGTAGTTTAGAGCCTGCACAGCGGGCTCTTTTTTTTCTTGGCGTAATGCTACTCAGCGATTCGGTGACTTGGACTATCGACCATCGCTTGGATGTTAGAGTTATCGGAAGCCAAGCGACGAGGAAGTAGGGTAGTACACTTGGAATAAGATGATTAACAGTCCGCCCTTGGATTCCAATATCCGCCGTATTTGTAAACTGAAGGGAATATTATGCAGGAGACGAAGTATTTCTCCCACGCCTGGAAACTTCTTACTGGCAATAAAGGCTGGTTCAAGGTCGTTCTGCTTTTGGCGTTGTGCGAGTTCGTGCCCATTCTGGGATTTCTAGGCGTGCTGGGTTACCTTTATGAGTGGGCTCGGCTTGTCGCCTGGGGCGCGGACGCCGCACCAAAGCAAAAGAACATAGACATCGGTGGCTGCATAAAGGGTGGATGGCGCGTGTTCGTCGTGATGCTCGGCTACGGTCTCGTCTGCGCGCTGATCTATGCGGTCCTCGCCAATGCATTTGGGGATAGTTTTGAAGGTTGGCCTAGCTTCCTGATTATGGTTCTGATGATTTTCGTGAACACCTTCATCGAAGTTGCAGGCGTGAGGGCCTCGATCTACCAGGGAATCGGAGCTGGTTATCGTGTGGACCGCCTCTGGGACATGGTGAAGCGCGATGCTGGCGGATTTGCGAAGGTTACGGGAATCAAGCTCCTTGTCGAATTGATTTGCGGCGCAATCATGATCGTTCCCATGATGATTTTTATTTTCTATCTGACGGGAGCGGCTATCTCTGCCTACTCTGCGACGAGCCTTCTGACGGGACCCTCGAACATGTTAGGGCAGGCCATGACCACGTCAGCGATCTTCGTAGCCGTGGCAATGGTGTTGGGCTCCTTCGAGGGAATCATCAACACCCTTCTGATGGCTCTATGGATTCGACAGTTCAACGTCCCAGCTTGGGGAGCAAGCAAGGATCCCCTGCCTGAGCCGGCAATGGCTTCTGTCCAGGCCACGTTGCCTCCAGTTCCCCTGCAGGGCCAACAGCCTCCTCAGGAGCCCTATCAGGGTGCAGGAACCTCATATGGCCAACAAGGCCAGCAGGGCCAAGGAAACGGGGTCGTGTTCAATGGAAGTCCTTCCAACGACAATGTCGTGTCTGGCCAAGGCCAAGACAATCATGGAGATGGCACGCAGCAATAACTGCATATGTGGAGATGCTGTGGTGAAATTTCAAAGGCCTGGCTCTTAGTGAAATGAAGTCAAAGGCTTCTACCAGTGTCTTTCAGAACGCCCCGCTAGCTTCATGCCAGCGGAGCGTTAGTTTACTGTCACTTTGCCTTGCTAACCTGATGTCAGGCGAAGCAGGAATGACGGGGAAGATGTGTGTAAAACGTTGGGACTGCAGTTCTTTGGCTCCGACATGGTACAGTATATCCTTGACATTTCCTGCCCCGGAAGCATCCTTCACTAACCGGGGCCGTTAGTCCAGAGGGGGTGACCACATGAAGGCTTATGAACTGCTGTATTTTGTTGATCCCGCATCCACCGATGAGGTTCGCAATGCTGTCTCGAAGCGTATCGAGACTGCCGTGAACGAGAATGGCGGCAAGATCGACAGCGCCGAGGATTGGGGCAAGCGCAAGCTCGCTTTTGAGATTGATAACCTCACTGAGGGCGACTACATCCTCGTCAACTTCCACGCAGATCCTGCACAGATCGCCGAGCTCGACCGAGTCCTGCGCATCAATGACGCCGTCAAGCGTCATATGATCGTTCGCCGCGACGACAAGGAGTAAGCACGGAGGTCGGACCCTAGGGCCCAAAGAAGAGAGGCAGTGATCGCATGAGCATCAACAGGGTTATCATTTCCGGCAATCTGACTCGTGATCCGGAGCTGAGGGCGACGGCAAGTGGCACGAATGTGCTCACCTTTGGCGTTGCGGTCAATGACCGCGTTCGCAACCAGCAGACGGGTAACTGGGAAGACAGGCCAAACTTTGTGGATTGCGTTGTGTTTGGCAATCGTGCCGAGCCGCTGCATCGCTTTCTCTCCAAGGGTTCGAAAGTTGCCATCGAGGGCAAGCTACGCTGGAGCCAGTGGGAACGTGACGGGCAAAAGCGCAGCAAGCTCGAGGTGATTGTGGACGAGGTAGAGTTCCTCTCCCGCAATCAGCAGGGTGGTGGCCAGTCCTATGGTCAGCAGCAGAGCCAGGGGTATCAGCAGCCTCAGTATGGCGTTCCCCAGGCCGCACCGCAGATACAGCCTGCACCCCAGCCTGCACCGCAGCCTCAGACCCCGCCCGTTCAGGTACCGCCTTCGGCGGATATCTACGATACGGACATCCCGTTCTAAGAACCAGCGTGGCTTTTAGCCACCAAAGAAAGGCAAAGACATGGCTAAGCAAAGGCAAGTTGAGCAGCGCCAGCCGCGTCGCAAGTATTGCCAGTTCTGCAAGGAGGGTGTCGAGTTCATCGACTACAAGGACACCCAGCTCCTTCGCAAGTACATGACCGATCGCGGCAAGATCAAGCCCCGTCGTGTCACTGGCGCCTGCACGCAGCATCAGCACGACATCGCGCTCGCTATCAAGCGCGCTCGTGAGATGGCGCTCCTGCCGTACACCGTCACCGTGGTTTCCAGCCGCGGTGGCCGCAACCGCGGCTAGTTCGCGAACCAACAGGCAAGAGGTCGGCTGATGCCGACGATTCAAAGGAGTTCCCATGAAAGTCATCCTTCTGGATGAGCTCAGGGGCAAGGGCGGAGAGGGCGACGTCGTTGAGGTCGCCCAGGGTTTTGCAGAGAACTATCTGTTCCCCAATAAGATTGCCCAGCCCGCTACCCCGGGCAACATCAAGCAGCTTGAGCAGCGTCGTCGCAACATCGAGAAGCGTGAGGCTGAGCGTATCGCCAACGCAAACTCTTTGCGCGAGCAGCTCAATGACAAGACCGTGACCGTCGACGTCAAGGTCGGCGAGAACAACCAGCTCTTCGGCTCCGTCACCACGACCCAGATCGCCGATGCGGTCAAGGCTCAGCTTGGTGTCGAGGTTGACCGCAAGCGCATCGCCCATGCTGCCGCAATCAAGACCGCTGGCAAGCATGACGTCGAGATTAACCTCTATCGTGACATCAACGCTAAGCTTTCCGTGCTCGCAGGTGTTACCGAAGAGCCTGAGGCCGAGACCGAGGAGGCTCCTGCTGAGGCGGAGGCCGCTGAGGAGACCGCAGAGGCTACCGAAGAGGCCGCCGAGTAGCGATTCCCTGGGCCTAAGACAGGTGTTCTGATTTTTGAACATTTGAACATCTCCGCAGGTCAGGACTAAAAAGCTATCTGGCGACTGAGCTCGTTTTTTCAGATGGGACCCTTGGGACATTACGCTCCCAAGGGTCCCATTTTCGTCTTTAGAAGAATAATGTGGCGTTTACCTGCGAAAACATGATATTGTTTGGCTTCGGTGACGACGGATTGCATCGCCGAAGCCTAAAGTGCAGGTAGAGACGTTAAAAAGCGGAAATGTAGAAAACTTGCAGGATGAGATTTTCTCAAAAATGTTGAAAACGTCGAAAAGCTACAAACGCACCGCTAGAGACGGGGACCTTTGAACAAGCCCCAGCTCATAGGCCTATTTGACATTCTTTGAAACTTGGGATTGAGTACCTTACAAAAGCTTGCACAAAGGGACACACATGGCTGACGAATACGACAACTTCGGGTATGAGGACTACTCGCAAGGTGGCTCTCAGGGATCCCAGACGATGCCCCAGGACATAGCCGCGGAGCAGTCCGTGCTTTCGGCCATGCTTATGTCCCCGGACATCCTCCAGGACTGCCTTACGAGTCTTAAGGTCTCGGACTTCTTCTCGTATGCCAATCGCCTGATTTTCCAGGCTATGAACGACATGTTCAACAGCGGCGCAGCAGTGGATGCCATCTCACTGGCAGACCACCTGAGGAGTGCTGGCGAGCTGGACAAGGTTGGTGGTTCCAGCTACATCATCGACCTGAACCAAGAGACCACCGCTCTGGTCAACTGGCCCCACTATGTTGAAATTCTTCAGCGTGACGCAACCTTGCGCGACATCATCACCGCATCGACGAAGATTACGGCACTTGCCTTTGATGCCCCGGGTGACACCAAGGAGGTCGTGAGCGAGGCCGAGAAGATGCTGATGAGCGTCACGGAGCGCTCGATCAAGAATACCTATTCCACCCTCACTGACGTCATGGGGGACCTCTACGAGGATCTGGCTGCTGCCACGGAGAATCCGGACAGCGTCCTGGGTGTGCAGACCGGCTATCCTGGCATCGATTCCAGACTCCAGGGTCTGCGCGCGGGACAGATGATCGTCGTTGGCGCACGCCCTGGTGTGGGAAAGACCTCCTTCGCCCTGAACCTGGCGGTCAACGCGGCCGCCAACGGGGCGTCCGTAGCCTTTTTCTCCCTCGAGATGTCAAAGATCGAGATTGCCCAGAGGCTCCTATCCGCCCAGGCGAAGATTCCCCTCTCCGACATCCGTGGCGCTCGCATCAAGGCCAACCAGTGGAACCAGATCATGGAGGCCACGCGCGACCTCTCGTCCCTGGATATCATGATCGACGACACGCCTGGTACGACCGTGACCGAGATTCGCGCCAAGTCACGCCGCATGCTCAAGGGCAAGGAGAAGGGCATCGTTCTCCTGGACTATCTGCAGCTCCTCTCGCCACCATCGGGCATGCGCCGATCTGACAGCCGAGCCACCGAGGTCTCGGAGATGTCCCGTGGCATAAAGATTATGGCCAAGGACCTCGAGGTCCCCGTAGTGGCCCTCTCGCAGCTCAACCGTCAGGTGACGGACCGAAAGGGCCAGAGGCCCCAGCTTTCCGACCTGCGCGAGTCAGGCTCCATCGAGCAGGACGCCGATATCGTCATCCTCCTGGACCGTTCGATGACCGAGGAGGAAGCCGCGCGTGAGGATCGTCCCGACATGAACGTGACGGACTTCATCATTGCAAAGAACCGCTCCGGCCCACTGGACATCGTGCCCCTCATGTTCCTGCCCAGTTCGACGAAGTTCGTGGAGGTCGACAGGTTCCACGACGAATAGATGCAAGCGTGACAAGGGGGCCTGGCCCCCTTGTCATGTTTTGGGACGAGATGGCCTGGTCCCTTTGTCACTGCAGCGTCAGACGCGAGGGCCTATACTGTTGAGGAACTGTTCTTTATTCCAGAAGGGAATTCAACATGCCTGCAACAGTGCTCGTAGGTACCCAGTGGGGCGACGAGGGTAAGGGAAAGATTACGGACGAGATCGCCGCTGATTTCGATGTCGTCTGCCGCTTCGCAGGTGGCGCCAACGCAGGTCACACGGTCGTTGCGAACGGCCACAAGCTGGCTCTTCACCAGGTCCCCTCGGGTGTCATGTACGAGGGCACCGCATCTGTCATCGGTAACGGCTGCATCGTCGACCCCGAGGTCCTCATGGAAGAGGTCCGCATGCTCGAGGGCCAGGGCATCTCGACCGACAATCTGAAGATTTCGGGCAACGCCCATGTGGTTCTGCCCTTCCACAAGGTCCTCGATGGCGCTCACGAGCAGGCACTGGGCTCGAAGAACCTGGGCACCACGAAGCGCGGCATCGGCCCTACCTACATGGACAAGATGAACCGCACGGGCGTCCGCATCCAGGACATGCTGGATGATGACACCTTCCGCCAGAAGCTGGCTGACTCCCTGGCCTATACCAATCCCATCCTAGAGAAGGTCTACGGACTGCCAACCTACACGGTGGACCAGATCTTTGAACAGCTGCACGAGGACATCGAGTGGATCCGTCCTCACATCATCGAGAGCTCGGCCTTCCTGAACGAGGAGCTCGAGGCAGGCAAGAGCATCCTCTTTGAGGGCGCCCAGGCTACCATGCTTGACATCGACCACGGCACCTATCCCTTCGTGACCTCCTCCAACTGCACCGCTGGCGGTGCTGTTACGGGTTCGGGCGTGGGTCCCACCCAGATCAAGCGCATCATCGGCGTGGCCAAGGCCTACCTGACTCGCGTCGGCGCTGGACCCTTCCCGACTGAGCTTTTGGACGAGACCGGCAAGAAGCTCCGCGAGGTTGGCCACGAGTATGGCGTGACCACGGGTCGCGAGCGTCGCTGCGGCTGGTATGACGCCAACGTGATCAAGTACGCAGCCCGCGTCAATGGCCTGACCGACCTGGCTGTGACGAAGCTGGACGTCCTGGACGACTTCGACGAGATCAAGGTCTGCGTCGCCTACGACGTCGACGGCAAGCGCTACGAAACCCTGCCCGAGCTGGAGCCCCTGGTAGAGAAGGCAAAGCCCATCTACGAGACCCTGCCTGGCTGGAAGTGCGACATCACGGGTGTTCGCAAGTTCGAAGACCTGCCCCAGGAGGCACAGGACTACATCGCCTACCTGGAGAAGCTGGCAGGCGTCCGCGTCTCCATCGTTACGGTGGGCCCGGACCGCGAGCAGACCATCAACAGGTTCTGGAAGTAGCGCCGTTGCCCAGGGAGAGCGCATAGGTTTTTCTACGAGGGACCCCTCGGTGGCGAATGCCGTCGGGGAGGTCCTTCGTTCATAATCAAGACAGCAATACGGCAGACGAGGCACATGAGGAAAGGAAACGGGCATGAGCTTGAAGAAGGACGAGAAGGTCGATATTCTGCTACTGGGCTCTGGTGGTCGTGAGCATGCTCTATTGGTCAAGCTCGCCGAGTCGCCCCACGCGGGTAAGCTCTGGGTGGCTCCTGGCAACGGCGGCATGTATCAGCTCGCCCAGAAGGTGGACCTGGATCCCTGCTCAGGCGAGCAGGTGGCTGAGTTTGCGAAGTCAC
Source organism: uncultured Olsenella sp. (assembly GCA_900316105.1). Classification (GTDB taxonomy): domain Bacteria; phylum Actinomycetota; class Coriobacteriia; order Coriobacteriales; family Atopobiaceae; genus Olsenella_F. The sequence goes on along the minus strand of ONBR01000006.1, from coordinate 127,433 downwards.
ATGGCATTGGCCTTGTCGTCGTGGGTCCCGAGGCACCCCTAGTCGCTGGCGTAGCTGACTATGTGCGCGCTGCCGGCATCCCCGTCTTTGGCCCCTCTGGCGCTGCCGCGCAGATGGAGGGCTCAAAGGAGTTCGCAAAGAAGGTCATGACCCGCGCTGCTGTGCCCACGGCTGCCTACAAGAGCTTTACCGACGAGGCTGCCTGCGCCGACTACGTGCGCGAGCTCGGTGGACCCTGCGTCGTCAAGGCCGATGGTCTGGCCGGTGGCAAGGGGGTCGTGGTGGCTCAGTCCACCGAGGAGGCCCTGGCCGGCGTCCACGACTGCTTCAACGGCGCCTTTGGCGAGGCAGGTAACACCGTCGTCATCGAGGAGATGCTGGAGGGTCCCGAGTGCTCCCTGCTCGCCCTGAGCGACGGCAAGACCCTGGTGCCCCTGGCCACCGCCCAGGACCACAAGCGCGCGCTCGACGGCGACCGTGGACCCAATACGGGCGGCATGGGCGTCTACTCTCCCGTTCCCATCCTGCTGGACGGCGAGCTAGATCAGATGATTCAAATCGAGCAGAAGGTCATCGACCAGCTGCGCGAGGACGGCACGCCCTACAGCGGCTGCCTCTATGGTGGCTTCATGCTGACCAAGGACGGCCCCAAGGTCCTGGAGTTCAACGCACGCTTTGGTGATCCCGAGACCCAGGTGGTACTGCCACGCATGAAGGCAGACCTCATCGAGTGCTTCCTGGCATGCGACGACGGCACTCTGGACCCTGCCATGGTCTCTTGGGATGATGACTGGGCAGTGAGCGTCGTGCTGACCGCCGGTGGCTATCCCGTCAAGTACGAGAAGGGCGATGTCATCACGGGCATCGAGGATGCTGACGCGATGGATGGCGTCTTCGTATACCACGCCGGCACCAAGCTCGGCGATGACGGTTCCGTCCTAACCAACGGCGGCCGCGTCCTGGACGTGACAGCTGTTGCCACGACCTTCGAAGATGCACGCAACAAGGCCTACGAGGCCTGCGACAAGATCTTCTATAAGGGCAAGACCTATCGCCATGACATTGGCATCAAGGCAATCAAGGGCCGCGAGCGCCTGTAGTTGGAGGAAGTAGTGTCTGACACGAACGACAGGGAAGAACAGCAGGGCGTGGAGATCGAGGGGACAGACCTGACTAAGGCGGCGAGCAACGTGCAGAACGGCATCAGGGCCTTTACCTTTGACGGGGACCGTGGCACGTCCGACCACCAGTCAGGTCGTCCCGAGCGCCGCAAACTGGTGCTGGGAAACGATGACCCCCGCGACGAGGGGCTGTCTGAGCAGATTCTGAGCGAGGACGTTGCCTGGCAGGGCATGATCTTTGACATCGACCGCCTGAGCACCAGGCTTCCAAACGGCAGGACGGCGCAACGCGATGTCCTGCGCCACCCCGGTGCCGTTGCGGTTGTTGCCCTCACGGACGATGGAAGAATCTGCCTGGTCAGGCAGTACCGAGCCACCCTGGACCGTGTGACCGTGGAGATTCCCGCGGGCAAGCTTGACCCGGGCGAGGACCCCCTGGCGTGCGCCGAGCGCGAGCTTCTGGAGGAGACGGGCATGAGGGCTGAAAAGATGGCCTTCCTGACCACCATCGTCCCTGCCGTGGGCTATAGCGACGAACGCATTCACATCTACATGGCGACGGGTCTGTCCTTCGATCACTCGAATCCCGACGCGGATGAGTTCATCAACGTGGACCTGGTCGAGCTGCCCGAGCTCATCGATGCCGTGCTGGACGGCCGCATCGAGGATTCAAAGACCATCGTGGGTGCTCTTGTGTGCGATGCCATCGCTCATCGGTTGGAACCGCCCACGGAAGCAGAGGTTGGGTAATTATTGGACCTTCAAGTGGTAAAGGTCCTGGAACCTTGCCTATACTTATAGAGCTAGAGTTCTGAGCGCACGACTACGCGTATTTGGGAGAAGCCGTATGGCCAGGGAAGACCGCAAAACTAAACGCAAGCTCAAGCTCATTCCCAAGGGCAGTCTCAACGCCGAAGAGGCCGAGAAGCTCTTTAGCACGGTGAATGACACGGGTCACACAAGCGAAGAGACGGCCATCACGCTGGACAAGATTCGCTCGCGCCGCAAGGCGCCCATCGACCCGCTGTCCGATGCGGATCCCTCGGGCTCCGACGTGGGAAAGAGGATCACGCGTACTTCCGTCACCTTCATCGTGATCCTCTTCGCTGTCATTGTTGGCATGCAGATTATCACGGGCATTATCCGCAGGGCGACGACTGCCGACCTGGCTACTGACGTCAACATCGATACCGTCTACCAGGCCCTGGACCACGGCGTCGAATGGGGCACTGGCTTCACGCAGTTCCCGACGGACTTCAGTGTCCAGGAGGCAGATGAGAACACCCATCGCATCGAGGTCACCGTCACGGACACTTCGTCCAAGAATGCCCTCGAGTCCTTCGCTGGTTCCCAGATTCAGGCAGCGGCCTTCTCGGTCAATGCGCTCCTGAATCCTGACATCAACACCGTCATCTATCACGTCGATGTCTACGAGAACGAGGAGGGCGAACTGCAGCAGGCTGGTCTCTTTGGTCTCCTCGAGCCCTCTGGTTCGCGAAAGACCCTGATGACCTTCATCTGGTCAAAGACCACCACCGAGGGCAACGGCGTCCGCTTCAATTGCACGATTACGGGCGTGGACGCTCAGACGGCCGACCAGCTCCAGGAGTCCATCACATCCTCCTTCACTCCCGAGTTCATCACGAATCTCATGGGGTCTGGCAAGGACGAGTCAAAGACGGAGCTGGACTCCGAGACGACCGACGTCGTAGATGGCAAGTCGACGGACGATAGCGCGGATGACGCAAGCAAGACCAGCGATGGGGACGGTGCATCAGATACGACAACGTCATCAACGTCCGGCGGCGCCGCCCTCTAGTCAAACAAGTGGCCAAAGCCCATCAGTTTAAATAACCTGGCTGCAGTAACCAAAGGACCCCGCGAGGAAAAAGCCTCGCGGGGTCCTCATCATAGGGTGTGCGAAGCGCGCATCAACCTCGCCCCGCTCAAGGGGCGTTGCCTTCGAGCTCATACGAGGTCGCGCCCTGGTGGATTACACCTGCCCTCAGTACGAGGCGCCCCATCCCTTGTCCCAAGCGCAGTTTCGCAGCGGAGCCTTACGACGCGAGAATGTCTGAGCATTGGGGCAAGGGATGGGGCGCCCATGGCGAGGACGGGGCTATTTCCTCAGCAGGTCCGTGACCTCTCCGAGGACTGGCTCAAAGGTAACGCCACGCATCTCGTAATCTGGCTGCTCGCGCGTGATGACCATGGCATCGTGGACGAAGGTGCTGGCAAAGTCCACCGCGTCGTAGAGGCTCCTACCGCACATGATTGCTGCCAGGGTAGCCGAGGCAAAGACATCACCCGTCCCGTGCAACATGTAGGGCAGTTCTTCGGCAATGACCTCTGCAGGTGCGTATCCCTCACCAGCCAGGTAGTTGCGGATTTTGCCGTCTCCTCGAACTACGCCCTTGAGGACCACTGACTTTGCACCCATTGTCAGAAGGGCATCAATCATGCGATGCACGTAGTCATCGTCGACGTCCTGTCCCTCATAGGAGATATCCGTGAGCAAAGAGGCCTCGGTGAGATTGGGGGTCAGGAGGTCCGCCCCCTCGACCAGCTCGCGAGTGGCATCACACATCTCCTGGGTGTAGGTGGGGTACTTCTTTCCGTCGTCGCCCATTACGGGGTCGACGATGCGCAGGGCGTGGGGATATTCCAGGTACATGCGCTTGATTACGTCTACCTGGGTGGCGGAGCCAAGAAAGCCCGAGTAGATGGCATCCAGGTCGACTTTCTCCTTGTTCCAGGCATCCAGGTAGTCGTTGAGGATGTCGGTGGTGTCGTGCATGTAGAAGACGGGAAACTTCGTGTTGGCGGAAAAGAGCGAAGTGGGCACGGGACATACGTCGCAGCCCGCGGCAGAGACGATGGTAATGGCGACGACGAGCGAGCAGTTGCCATAGCCGCACAGATCGTGGACAGCGCCAACGCGCGGGGCGTAGTTCCCCTTGCGCCGATACAGATAAAGGTCGTGTGCGTCTGACATCGATGCCCTCCTTACATGGCTTTTGATTCGATGCAGTCAAACAGGATAGACAAGGTGGAATAGTGGTGCAATCTTTTCAGGAAAGTATCGCGAAGAGGAAACACGAACGTCTTGTGCGAGCATCTATACTTGGACTGAATGCGTTCTGAGAGGGCTCTCTTCAATCGCCAGCGACGTCCGGGATTGGAAACAGATGCTTTCCTTGGTACGCCCATAAACATCCTTTGGAGGAGCACTATGGCTGAAAAACCGCTCGTTGGTGTCATCATGGGGTCGAAGTCGGACCTTCCCGCTATGGAGGCCTGCACAAAGCAGCTCGAGGAGTTCGGCGTTCCCTACGAGCTGGTCGTGGCTTCCGCACACCGTACCCCCGACAAGGTGCATGAGTGGGCCGCGTCCGCCCAGGAGCGTGGACTCAAGGTGATTATTGCCGCAGCTGGCAAGGCTGCCCACCTGGGTGGTGTCGTGGCTGCCTACACACCCCTGCCAATCGTCGGCGTGCCCATGAAGACGAGCGACCTGGGTGGCATGGACTCCCTGCTTTCCATGGTGCAGATGCCCTCAGGCGTGCCCGTGGCCTGCGTGGCCATCGGCGGGGCAAAGAACGCTGCCATCTATGCCACGCAGATCCTGGCCACCTCTGATGCCCACTACGCTCAGGTCATTGCCGACTTCAAGAAGCAGATGGCGGAGGGCTAGGTCGTTTCCATGGCAAAGGATCGTTCGGACTCCGACAAGCCCAAGAAGGGCAAGTCTCGCACCGTCTCCAACGTGCTGATGGTAGTTGGCATCGTCCTTCTGGTCGTGGCTGTGGGTATCTACGGCTTCATCCAGTGGCGCTACCACCAGATCGAGGTCGAGAACGAGAAGCTCGCCCAGTACGCGCAGGTGAGTGACGAGCCCGATGACATCCCTCAGGTAGACTGGGCCGGTCTCAAGGCTGTGAACCAGGATGTCGTGGGCTGGCTGTATGTACCCGGGACGACGCTTAACTATCCCGTCTACCAGACCACTGACAACACCTACTACCTGCGACACACCGCAGAGCACGAGTACGGCATCGGTGGTCAGATTTTCATGGACTGCGAGAATCAGCGACCGGGCATGCTGGACCAGCAGACCATCATCTACGGCCATCATATGAAGAACGGCACCATGTTCGAGCAGATTGCCGCCATGGACAAGCAGGAGACCTTCGACCAGATCAACACGGTCTGGTACGTTACGGAGCAGGGGGCCACTAGACTCGAGCCCCTGCTCATGTACTATGTCCGTGCCGATGATCAGACGGTCCGCCAGTTTGACTTCCCGACCACGGAGGAGTTCAGGGGCTACTTAGACGGTCTCCTGTCAAAGGCCGTCACCAAGCGTGCGGATGCGGATAAGGTCATCACGGGTACGGACCATGTGTTTTCACTGGTGACTTGCAACTACTATAAGGAGTACTACCTTCCGGACGGCACGAATGGGCGAAGTGTCCTCGTGTGCGTTCCCAAGGACGAGGCGGACAAGGCCCTGGCGTCCGCAAGCTAGGTGAGAGGAACAGACATGACAGAACAGCAGACCAAGCACATCACCTACGCCGACGCGGGCGTCGATGTGGACGAGGGTGCTCGCGCGGTCGACGCCATCAAGGACGCCGTAAAGGCGACCAACAGGCCAGAGGTCATCGGTGGCCTGGGTGGCTTTGGCTCGTGCTTCTCGATGAAGGACTTCAAGGGCATGGAGGACCCCGTCCTGGTGTCTGGTACCGACGGCGTGGGTACCAAGCTTGCCATAGCCCAGCTTCTGGACAGGCATGACACGGTCGGACAGGACCTGGTGGCCATGTGCGTGGACGACGTGGTGCCCATTGGCGCCGAGCCTCTCTTCTTCCTGGATTACGTGGCAATCGGCAAGCTCAAGGCCGAGCACGTGGCCCAGATCGTAAAGGGCATCGCCGAGGGCTGCAAGCTTTCGGGCTGCGCCCTGGTGGGCGGCGAGATGGCCGAGCACCCTGGCGTCATGAAGCCCGATGACTACGACCTGGCGGGATTCGTCGTGGGCGTCGTCGACAGGCCAAAGATGATCGGTCCTGACAAGGTCCATGCGGGCGACGTGATTTTGGGTCTGCCCTCCAGTGGCATTCACTCCAATGGCTACTCCCTGGTCCGCAAGGTCGCCATCGAGGGAAAGACCGTGGAGGAGCTTGAGCAGCCCCTGGAGGAGCTGGGTGGCGAGTCCATTGCCGATGCCGTCATGCGTCCCACCACCATCTATGCAGGCGCCCTCACGCGCCTGCTCAAGAAGGGCGTGCCCTTCCATGCCATGGCCCACATCACGGGCGGCGGCATCACCGAGAACCTCAATCGTGCCCTGCCCGACGACGTCGATGCGGTCGTTGATCGCGGTGGCGCCTTTGGATGTGGTTGGGATGAGGCGAGCAGCCCCGCCTGGTCAGTGCCTCCCATCATCGACTACTGCATCAAGGCGGCTGGTCTCACTCCCGACGAGGCCTACAAGACCTTCAACATGGGCGTCGGCATGTCCATCATCGTCGCACCCGAGGACGTCGACTCTGTCAAGGCAGCCCTGGCCAGCGAGGGCTTCGACGCCTTCCTGATGGGCGAGTGCGTGCCTGGCACGGGGAAGGTGACCTACCGATGAGCAAGCCGGAAAAGCCCCTGAAGCTGGGCGTTCTGATCAGTGGTAGCGGCACCAACCTCCAGGCTATCATCGACCGTATCGCCACGGGAACCCTGGATGCCGAAGTCGCGCTGGTGGTAAGCTCGAGGCCCGATGCCTACGGACTCAAGCGTGCTGAGGCCGCCGGCATCCAGACGCTGACCCTCTCCAAGGAGATTTACAAGGACCCCATGGTGGCCGACGAGGTCATCGCCACCGAGCTCAAGCAGCACGGCGTCGAGTACGTGATCATGGCCGGCTACATGCGGATGGTTCATGCCCCCATCCTGGCCAGTTTCCCCAATAGGGTCGTCAACCTGCATCCCGCCCTTCTGCCCAGCTTCAAGGGCGCCCATGCCATCCAGGATGCCTACGACTATGGTGTAAAGGTCACGGGTGTGACGGTGCATTTTGCCGACGACAACTACGACTGCGGCCCCATCATCGCTCAAAGTCCCGTGCCCGTGGAGGAGGGCTGGACCGTGGACGAGCTGGAGGAGCATATCCATGCCGTGGAGCACGAGCTCTATCCCGACGTGATTCAGCTTCTGGCCGAGGACCGCGTCCACGTCGAGGGACGCAAGGTCATCATTGACCCGGAATAAGGCCGTGCCTTGGGCTTGCCCCGCTAGTGCGCTCTTGCGCCAGTGGGGCAAGCCCCTCGGTTCGCAAGAGTAATTGATTGAATGCAAGAAAGATGAGTACAGCCATGGACCGCCTCGAAGCCTTCCTGCACTACGGGTATTCCCGAGAAGTCTACGATTCGTGTGCGCCGAACATAGTCCGCCACAATCTCAGGTCCGCCCGTGACCTGTCGAGGATATTCTTTGTCGTGATGGCCTTCTTCCTCCTCCTCTCGGTCGCGGGAGTCAATTCGCGGTTCATGATCGTGTACGGCATGGAGACCCTGGGCTTTGCCCTGGTTGCCCTAGTCATCAACATCAAGCCTTTGGCGGAGAGGCACAGCGCCTTTATCTCGATTTTCGTATCCATAGCGCTCCTGTCCTTTGGAATCGCGTCATCGGCTGCAGACAATACGGTTGTGGCAACCTCATTTCATGTGGTCATGATCATCGTCGCAATCTTCTTCATCACCAGTCTGTTCCCGATGATTATCGTGCTGGGCCTGGGCGTGGCTGGTCTGATAGGTAGCGCGATGGTGGGCAAGCCAGAGGCCCTTGCCATGGGTGATGCCTACAATGCGGTCATCTTTTATGTCGTTGCCCTAGTCCTGCACTACATCACGTCCCGCGACCGCATTCGCAGCTACGTGAACTTGCATGAGCTGTATGAGACACGGCGTGAGCTTGCCATACAGTCACACTTTGACAGTCTTTCGGGTCTATTCAATCGCACGCGCTTCTTTGAGGTGGTCGAACGCTTGGATTTGACGGAGGATTACACCTTTTGTCTGCTTGATGTGGACAACTTCAAGCGCATCAACGACCACTATGGTCACCATACGGGAGACCTTGCCATTGCTGGCCTTGGCGCAGCCATTCGCACCACGCTGGGTCTCGAGGGTATGGAGGGCGAGGATACGGCCACCGAGCCCGCTGTGGGCAGAAAGACCTTTGCGGGACGTCTGGGTGGCGACGAGTTCGTGATGCTGATAGGCCCAGATGGACCCGACCCTCACGAGGCGGGTCATCGCATAAAGGAGATCATGGCATCTGGAAACTACGGAAACCTACATGGTGTCGACATCTCCATTGGCTATGCGAGCACGCGGGAGTATCCGGGCATAAACGTGGACAAGCTCTGTCGCGTCGCCGACGTAAAGATGTACGTCCAGAAGGAAGAGCATCACGCCGCACACTAGGACGGCACAGATTTGAGTTTGTCTGGCATGCCGTGTCAGACAAAGACCAGCTGGATGAGGGCCATATAGCATACGGTCCCACCCGCGATGGAAAGCATCATGTTCTTTTTCCATGCCTGCAATCCTGCGGTTACGGCAACGGCAATGAGCTCTGGGATGCCATGGCTGCCCGACAGGAGGCTGACGTCCTTGAGGCAGTAGATCACCAGCAAGCCAAAGACGGCAGCAGGTAGTACCTTGCCCAGGTATTCGATGTAGGGGGGAGTTCGCTTTCCCTCGGGAAATGCCACGAAGGGAAGGCACCGGGTCAGAAGCGTGGCAATGCCCGCCAGGATGATTGTTATGGCTTGCTCAATGAGTGTCATGCCCCTGCCTCCGACGTGGTCTTTGGGCGCAAGAGCGTCAACACCGCCAAGATGGCGAGCATGGATGGGACGATGAAACTCTTTGGTCCAAAGACCGCTAGGCAGACCAGGGTGATGCCCAGGCCCAGGAAGGAGCTGGCGTGCCAGTCCTCCCTGAGGAAGTTGTCGACAAAGATGGCGACGAACATGGCGGTCATGGCAAAATCAAGTCCGCGCGTGTCGAAGGTCAAAAGGTTGCCAAAGAGGTTGCCTACGGTGGCTCCGGTGACCCAGTAGAGCTGGTCAAGGAAGGTCACCCAATAATAGAACCAGCCATGGTCTACGCCTTGGGGAACTTCCACGGAGCAGTTGACCGAGAAGGTCTCGTCGCTCAGGGCGTAGATCAGATAGGGCTTCTTCTTTCCGACGCCCCTGTATCGGGGCAGCATTGATAGGCCATAGAAGAGATGCCGGGCATTGACCACAAAGGCGACGACGAAGGCCTGAAGGGGGTCAAAGGCACCCAGCATCATATTTGCCACGAGAAACTCGACCGAGCCTCCGTAAATGACGACAGCCATGGACAGGGGATACTGGAAGGGTAGCCCGTAGGTGTGCGTGACAAGTCCCAAGGTCATGGACAGAAGCAGGTAGCCCGCCATGACAGGCAGTGTGTGGGGGAAGGCCTTGGGCAGGGCGGATAGGGCGCGATGTTGGCTTGACGCTCCGCGTACGGTCTCCGAATCCATGGTCTCCCCTCCTGGCATCAAAGCGAATCCCAGGTAGGATAACGCACTTTTGCCCTTTGAGGATCGTGTCCGCGAATGTTGGTGTAGGGTTCTACGTGAGGTTGGGGCTTGGGATTCGGATTGCGGCCTCAATCGTGCCTCACCATCCCTGCCACTTCAAATTCAAGTCCGGTATCAGTGTCGATATCACAGAATAAAAGAGCAAGCTGCCCCATGGGATTAGCCATAAGGGTGGCTTGCTCTCTTTCATTGCGTAAAACCGGGAGTTACAAAACTGAGTAGCCAGAAGCAGCTAATACTTGCATCGCCCTTTCAAAGTTCTCCTGTTTGACCAATACATAATCCGTATTAAAGGTTGATACTGCAAAGATACCAATCTTGTTCTTTGCGAGAATGTCTGCGATAGGGGCTAGTATGCCCACTAAGGAAAAATCAAGGACTCCTTGTATTCTGAAACCCTTCCAGCCATCTTCCCGCTCGATTGTTTCAGCAGGCACACATTCTGTCCTGCATACAAGAGAAAGTTCTTCATCCGTTTTCCCGATAAAATAAAAATCAGACGAAAGATCGGTTTCCGTAATATTCCTCACCTTACAGACCGTAAGGTTATAGTCAAGCTTCTTCAATTCCATTTTGTCATCGCCACAACTTCTGATTTGCTAACGCGTGACATCAATACTACGGTCTCCACATGCTTTGTGTGGGGGAACATGTCTACGAGCTCGATGGATTCTACGCGGTAGCCGCGGGGTCCCAACTCGCAGAGGTCGCGGAGTTGGGTCTTTGGGTTGCAGCTCACGTAGACGATACGGCGTGGAGCCAGCGCTGCCACGCCTGCCAGGAACTCGGGGGTCGAGCCTGCGCGCGGTGGGTCCATGATAACGACGTCGAAGTGTGCCTGACTCTGGGCCACACGCGCCATGTACTCGGTAGCGTCGTCGCGGATGAAGTGGCTTTCGCCGGCAAGGCCGTTTGCCCTGGCGTTGCGCCGTGCGGAGGATATGGCGTTGCCCACCGAGTCCACGCCGACGAGCCCGACATCCTCGATGCCGGCATGACGCGCCTCGTTTGCAAGGCAGAGTCCGATAGTTCCCGTGCCGCAGTAGGCGTCCAGAACTCGGTCGCCATCGCGTAGGCCGGCGGCGTCGATGGCCAGCTGATAGAGGACCTCGGTCTGGGAGGGGTTGGTCTGGTAGAAGCTCGTGGGGCCGATCTCGAAGGTGCAGTCCAGGAGCTCGTCGTGCATGATACCAGGCCCGTATAGGGTGACGTTCCTCCTGCCAAGGATGGCATTGGTGCGGCGGTCGTTTATGTTCTGTACGATGGAGCTAATCTCTGGGTGGAGGTCCAGGAGGGCGCCCACGAGGTCCTCCGAGCGGGGCAGCTGCTCGCCATTCGTGACGATGGTCAGCAGGACCTCGTCCGTCCGCCAGCCGCAGCGGACCACGGCATTGCGCAGGCAGCCTGTGCCGCGGTCCTCTTGGTAGGCAGAGATGCCCAGATGCTCGGCCACGTGGGCGACGTCGTTGAGGATGGCGCGGGCACGGGGGTCCTCCACCAGGCATTTCTCGCACCAGACGATGCGGTGGGATCCGCTCTGGTAGAAGCCGGTGCGGATACGATTCTTGCCCTTTGCCCCGGGTGCATAGGGGGCGGCAGCCTTCTGCCTGAATGCGCGGGGGTCCTCCATACCGTGGATGGGGGAGACCTCTATGCCATCTACCTGACAGACCTCGGCAAAGAGCTCCTCCATGGCCTCCTGCTTGCGGCGGAGCTGGATGGGATAGGGTACCGACAGCCATTCGCAACCGCCGCAGCGCTTGGCGATCGGACATGTGTAGGTGCGGTAACCCATTTGTTTCCCTTTCAGTCATGTTCCTGAAGACGCGGACGAATGAAGTAGACTAAATCCGCGTGTGTCGCGCGGCTGTAAGGCGCGCCAATGGACATTTACATTCTAACCTGCATAGGGAGCGCAGATGTCAGCATCCATGGAAGCCCAGCTCGAAGCACAGATGACCACGGGTGATACGCACGAAATCCACGAGGAGTGCGGTGTCTTTGGCGTGTGGGCACCAAATAGGGACGTCTCTCGTATGACATACTTTGCTCTGCGAGCGCTGCAGCACCGCGGGCAGGATTCTGCCGGTATCGCCGTGGGCAACGGAAAGACCGTCCTGGTCCGCAAGGACCTGGGCCTGGTGACCGAGGTCTTCAAGGACGAGGACCTGCAGGCCATGCAGGGCAAGGTTGCCATCGGCCACTGCCGCTACGGCACCTCTGGTGCAAAGAGCTGGGAGTCTTCTCAGCCTCACCTTTCTGCCATCGAGGACGTGCTGATCGCTCTCGCCCACAATGGCACCCTGACCAATGTGGATGACCTCCGTCGCGAGCTCGTCGAGGCTGGGGTTCCCTTCCGCTCCGACACCGACTCCGAGGTCGCGGCCAGACTGATTGGCTACTTTACCCACCAGACCCATCACATCCGCAAAGGCATCCGTCGCACCATGACCATGATCAAGGGCGGTTACGCCATGGTCCTCCTGCGTGAGAATGCCCTCTATGCTTTCCGCGATCCCCTGGGCATCAGGCCTCTGGTCCTGGGCAAACTGGACGAGGGGGAATGGGTCGTCACCAGCGAGACCTGCGCCTTGGACATCGTGGGAGCAAGCTTCGTGCGTGAGGTGCAGCCTGGAGAGATCCTGCGTATCTCTGACGATGGCATCGTCAGTGCGGAGGGCCTGCCCCAGGAGGGCGAGGCAAAGTGCGTCTTTGAGGATGTGTACTTCAGCCGTCCCGACTCCGTGCAGGACGGTAGCTCCTTCTACAAGGTTCGCCACGAGATGGGCCGCCAGCTGGCGCGCGAGTCCCCGGCGGACGTGGACCTGGTAATCAGCGTGCCCGATAGTGGCACGCCTGCAGCCGAGGGCTTTGCCCTGGAGTTGGGCGTTCCATTCCAGACGGGCCTGATCAAGAACCGCTATGTGGCCCGCACCTTCATCGCCCCTACCCAGGAACTGCGCGAACGTGGCGTGCGTATGAAGCTCACCGCGCTTTCGGACGTCGTCGCCGGCAAACGCATCCTGATGGTGGACGACTCCGTGGTACGCGGAACGACATCCAAGCAGATCGTTCGCATGCTTCGCGAGGCTGGCGCCACCGAGGTGCACATGCGCTCCGCCTCTCCCGAGGTGGTATGGCCCTGCTTCTACGGCATCGACACGGCCACCCAGGACCAGCTCATCAGTGCAAACAAGACCGTCGAGGAGATTCGCGACTACATCGGTGCGGACTCCATGGGCTTCCTCTCCATCGAGGGCCTGCGCAAGTGCCTGCCCTGTGGCGGCTACTGTATGGCCTGCTTCAACGGCGAGTACCCGGTGGAGATACCCCAGGGCTTCTACGAAGAGAAGTTCCTGTCAGGCTACACGCCCAATATAGTGACCCCAGAAGGGCCTTCGAGCCTGGGCCATGCGGCGGGGCGTGCGGTCTAGGCTGTCTGGCCTGGGGGAGGGCCCACATCTTTGCTCCGTGCTCAAACAGCGCGCTGCGCGCGAACTGCGCCGGAACAAAGATGTGGGCCCTCTTCCTGCCTTGGCAGACTAGCTTGCTCGGGCCGCTTGGCCCATCGCTCTCACAAGGGGAGGAAGAATGGCGCGCGCTTCGCGCGCACTTAGTGGGAACTGCGCGCGGGACAAAGCTACGCCCCCTCTTCCCGCCTAGGCAGACTAGCTTGCTCGGGCCGCTTGGCCCATCGCTCTCACAAGGGGAGGGAGAATGGCGCGCGCTTCGCGCACCATTGTTTTCTGGATGTTGCAAGCTGTGGAACACTGCTGCTGCTTTTTGGGGGCTTGTTGTATGGTTTAATGTGCACTTTGGATTGTCCCACCACCGTGAGACTGGTGAAGAGAAAGGCGATTTCGATGGGTAAGATCATGAAGATTGGCGTCCTGGGTATGGGTCACGTTGGCGCACATGTGGCCAACGCCATCTTGTACCAGGGCCTGGCCGCTGAGCTCTACTGCGTCGACGACATCGAGAGCAAGGTTGCCTGCGAGGTCAACGACTACCAGGACGCCATGCCCTTCTATCCGCGTCAGGCACGCGTTTACAACTGTCACCAGGACTATGAGGCCCTTCTTGACTGCGATATCGTGGTCAACGCCGCTGGTCACGTGGCCGCTGCCGCTGGCAACCGCGACGGCGAGCTCGAGGTGACTGCAGCCGAGACCAAGAAGTGGGCACCCCACTTCAAGGGCTACAAGGGCATCATCGTCACCATCGCCAACCCCTGTGACGTCGTGGCCACCATGATTTACAACCTGGCTGGCCTTGAGCCTCACCAGATCGTCGGCTCTGGCACCTGCCTGGACTCCGCTCGCTTCCGCCATGCCCTTGCCACCGAGACGGGCTTCAACCCCTCTTCCATCAACTCCTGGATGCTGGGAGAGCACGGTGCAAGCCAGTTTGCCGCCTGGTCTCACGTCTCCTTTGGTACCATTCCCGCTGATGAGCTGGAGCGCACCGACCCCGAGCACTTCCACTTTGACCGTGACGCCCTGGAGGACGCCGCACGTCAGGGTGGCTATGTGACCTATGCTGGCAAGGGCTGCACCGAGTACTCCATCTGCAACGCCGCCACCGAGCTGGTCAAGGCCGTTGTCCAGGACTCCAAGCTGGTCACTCCCTGCGGTACCCTCCTGCCCGAGGATGGCTCCTTCTACGGCGAGACCGGCATTTACACCTCCATTCCCGCAGTTGTCGGCTGCGACGGCGTGGACCGCGTCCTGCCCATCGAGCTCTCCGAGGACGAGCAGGAGAAGTTCCACAAGTCCTGCGCTCACATTCGCGAGAACATCGAAAAGATCAAGTGCTGGTAAGACTGACCTCCTAGCGGCTTGAAGCGGCGCCCGTCGATACCGTCGGGTGCCGCTTTTTGTTTTGGGTGTGACAAATGTCCCAGGGGTATTTGTCAGGCCCACTTTAATTGCTGCTGTGTTGGTTGCAAAAACGATGCCTGGGGTGCTTTCGATGGGGTAGAATACCCTCAAAGTTTTAAACGCGGGTCAAAAAATATGGAGTGTGTTTGCTTAAGCTGCGGAAATGTCCGGTGGTGTTTGACGTCCACAGGTCAAGCTGTAACATGCACCATGTGTAAGACTCATTGAGAGAGGGACATAGCCCATGCAATCCAAAATCGCACACGCTGCCGAGCGCAAGGCGTTCAGCATCGCTATCGATCAGGTAATCAAGTCTGCCTCTGGCAAGAACCGCGAGGAGGCCATCGAGCACGTCATCAATATGGCCGAAAAGCTCCTTCGCGGCACCAACCCCGGTGCCATCAAGAGCATGCGCGCCGCCATGCACCCTGGCTCCAAGTGGGAGCAGTGGCTCTTCCGCTTCATTGACGAGACCGACCCCAACGTCATCAAGAACGTCGTCCTGACTGGTGGCTACGAGGCTGCCTTCCGTGGCCTGCGCACCTGCACCGAGATGGCCGACAAGTACCAGTGCAACGTGCCCTGGATCATCCTCTTTGACCCCACATCCGCCTGCAACAAGCACTGCGTTGGCTGCTGGGCCGCTGACTACGGCAACGCCCTCAACCTGACCCTGGACGACATGGACCGCCTGGTCTCCGAGTCCAAGGCCCTGGGCACCCACCTCTTCATGCTCACCGGTGGCGAGCCCCTGGTCCGCAAGAAGGACATCCTGAAGATCGCCGAGAAGCACAATGACTGCCTCTTCAACATCTTTACCAACGCCTCCCTGGTCGACGACGACTTCTGCAAGGAGGTCCAGCGTCTGGGCAACATCGTCTTCTCCGTGTCCGTCGAGGGCACCGAGGAGACCAATGACGCCCGTCGTGGAGACGGCTCCTTCAACGAGGTCATGGCTGCATTCGACCTGATGCACAAGTACGGCTTGGTCTATGGCACCTCCACCGCCTACACCCGCGCCAACATCGACGTCGTCACCTCTGACGCCTACTTCCAGAACCTGATCGACCACGGCTGCCGCTGGGCCTGGTTCTTCCACTACATGCCCGTGGGTGAGGGTGCCTCCGCCGACCTCATGCCCACCATCGAGCAGCGCAAGTACGTCATGAAGCGCATCCGCGAGGTCCGCGGCATCGAGGGCGGCCTGCCCATCTTTGCCATGGACTTCCAGAACGACGGCGAGTATGTTGGCGGCTGCATCGCTGGTGGCCGTTCCTACTGCCACGTTAACGCCCGCGGCGACGTGGAGCCCTGCGTCTTCATCCACTACTCCAACGTCAACTTCAAGGAGCATAGCTGGCTGGAGTGCCTGCAGCAGCCCATCTTTCAGTCCTATCGTGCGCACTACCCCTGGAACGACAACATGCTGCAGCCCTGCCCCATGTTGGAGAACCCCGAGATCCTGCCCGATATCGTCCACGAGTCCGGCGCAAAGTCCACGCAGTATACGGCCGAGGAGTCCGTCGAGACCCTGCACGACCGCGTTGCCGGCTACGCCAAGGAGTGGGCGCCCGAGGCCCAGAAGCTCTGGCTTGAGGAGCACCCCACCGGCAAGAAGGTCTACGACTTCGAGGAGTCCATCATGGACATCGACAAGAAGGCCAAGATGCTTGCTGAGCAGGACTCCGAGGAGGAGGCTGTCCTCGACTAGGAGGGCTCGACCTGATGCAAGGGCGTCAGGGTCCACCAAGGCAGGTCAAAGCAGGAGGGTGTCCGCAACGCACGGGCGCCCTCCTTTCCTAGAGAATGGCGCCCAGTGGTTTTCCACTGGGCGCCATCGGGTTTTCGGCGCTGTCTCAGTATGGCCAGCCGCCTAATTATTCACCTGGGTCCTACCTGCCCTCGGCACGGCGCTGCGCGTACTCCTCTGCCAGCTTCTCCTGAACGTCGTGGGGTACCTGCTCGTAGCCCGAGATCTCCAAGGTGAACTCGCCCGTGCCACGCGACAGCGAACGCAGGCGTGATGCATAGTCGGTGACCTCGGCGTAGGGCACCGTGGCCTCGATGGTGGTGTAGCCTGCCAGGGCGCCCTTGTCGTCTGTGGCAGCCATGCCCTCCACACGACCACGCGAAGCGGAGACGTCGCCCATCACGGAGCCTGCGTAGGAGTCGGGCACAGTGATGGAAAGGTGCGCCATGGGCTCGAGCAGGACGGGCTCTGCCTGGGCAACCGCCTTTTGGAAGCCGATGCGCGCGGCGGTCTTGAAGGCCATCTCGTTGGAGTCGACGGGGTGATAGGAGCCGTCGTAGACGGCGACCTTCACGTCGATCATGGGGTAGCCGGCAACGACGCCGTCAGCCATGGTCTCCTGGACGCCCTTGTCGATGGCGGGGATGAAGTTGCGCGGGATGTGGCCGCCGACGACCTCGTCCACGAACTCATAACCAGTGCCGGGATTGGGCTCGATGCGCAGCCAGCAGTCGCCGTACTGGCCAGCACCACCGGTCTGCTTCTTGTGCCTGCCCTGGGCGCTTGCCACGCGGCGGATGGTCTCGCGATAGGGAATGCGCAGCTTGACGGTATGGGCCTTCACGCCCGTACGCTCCTCCAGGCGATCCAGGAGGACGGAGACCTGAGCCTCGCCGATGGCGGAGACCACGGTCTGTCCGGTGTTCTCGTCACGCTCGACGGTAAGGGTCGGATCGGCGTCAGCGGACTTCTCCAGGAAGGCATAGAGCTTGCCCTCGCCACCACGCTCGTCGGGCTCGATAGCCACACGATAGAGCGAGTTGGGGAAGCGGAAGGCAGCAGCCTCGACCTTGCCGGTCACGGACAGGGTGTCGCCCGTCAGCGCATCCAGCTTGGGGACGACGCAGATGTCTCCAGCCGCGACTTCCTTGAGGTCGGTCATTTCGCGACCCATCATGCTATAGAGATGCCCAAGGCGCTCGGACTTGCGGGTACGGGCGTTGTTGAGCTCGACACCGGGCTTGATCGTACCGGCAAGGACCTTGATGAAGGAAAGCTTGCCGTTCTGCTGGTCCTGCAGGGACTTGAAGACAAAGGCGACGGGACGGTCGTCGTCGGGGCTGATGTCCAGCTCCTCGCCGTTGACCAGGGGCACGCGGCCATAGTCGGCCATCGTGGGGAACCACTGGGACACATCCTCCAGGAGCGAGATGACACCCTCCTCGCGCACGCAGGAGCCCGCAAAGACGGGAACGAAGACGCGGTCCAGGATTGCCTTTGCCAGCAGGCCCTCCAGCTCCTCGGTGGTGATCTCGCCACCGTCCAGGTACCTCATCATCAGCTCGTCGTCTGCCTCGACGACAAGCTCCACCAGCTGATCATGTGCCTGCTGGGCGGCATCCTGGAAGTCAGCGGGAATATCCTCGACCACGGGCTTGCCGTCCTCGAGGTGGCGAGCCTTCATGTGTACGACGTCGGTGATGCCCGAGAAGGCATCGCCCGAGCCCATGGGGATGGTGACCGCGGCGAGCCTATTGCCAAAGCGGTCCTGGGCGGTCAGAAGGGCGGTGTCCCAATCGGCGTCGGGACGGTCCAGACGGTTGATGAAGAGAGCGCGTGCCAGGGACAGGTCCTCGGCGGCGTACCAGAGGCGGGTGGTGATGGCGCCAGGTCCAGAGGCGGCATCCACCACAAAGAGGGCGGTCTCCACGGCGGATAGGGCACCGTAGGCGTCGCCCACGAAGTCGGGGTAGCAGGGAGCGTCGAGGACGTTGATGCGGCAACCAGCGTACTCGATGGGAGCGATAGTCGTAGAGATGGAGAAGCCACGAGCGCTCTCCTCGCTGTCATAGTCCAGCGTGGGCTTTGTGCCAGCGTGGCCACCCAGGCGGGTCGTCTTGCCCGTCAGGTGCAGCATGGCCTCGGCAAGCATGGTTTTGCCCACGCCACCTTGGCCCACGAGCGCGAGATTCTTTACCCTTTCGGTTCCTGCAGCCATAATGCCTCCTCAAGCCGCGTACATCCCGGGGCGCACGCGGCGCAACGATATGACACGTGTTCTCAACATAAGTGTGTCGGCACGAGTCGTGCCCATGCATTCGGGTGGCGCGAGAGAAATGCACCGTAGGCGGGGCGGGAAGCCGATGAGCCAAAAGGGGACAGGCCACTTTTGGCTCATCGGGTCGGACAAACGGCGGCAGTCTGCACGACAGGCCACCGCCAGTCCCGGCCGCCATCTGTCGTTGTGCTCGTAGCTGCGCACGGAGTGCCGCGCCAGACGGGCAAGAGCACGATGATTACACAGGCGCTCAGACACATCGACGCCGCGTCGCATTACGCAAGCGCGGACGACGCATTCGTACGAAATGCAGACTGGCTCTCGACTGAATGGCAACGGGCGCGCAACATGACACGCGGTGGGGAGGGACCTGCGATTCTTGTGGTTGACGAGGTGCAGAAGATACCTCATTGGCAGGATGTCGTGAAGTCGCTCTGGGATGCCGACCGCCGCAACTCAGTACCCCTGAAGGTGGTGCTGAGCGGATCGTCGTCGCAGAAGAGGTAGTATCTGAAGCCCTCGATCCGCATGTTCTCCTGGCCAAGAAGGCCCAAGAAGACCAGCATGTAGAGGCCGCCTACGGCGTCTCCTTCAACGGCGACGAGGAGCGCATCGTCTCCCACCTCTTCCAGCTCTACGCCCAAAAGACGTCCTGACAAGGCCGACCTCGCAGTGCCGCGCGTGTGGTTGTGGCCTATGGTGGCCTTGGGCGACAAGCGACGGCAATGTCGCGACAGTGTCGCCCGTTAGGGCGTGGGCTGTGGTATTTTAGACGACAAGCGACAGATCCTGTCGCGACAGTGTCGCCTGGCAACTACAAGATGCATCGCGGACCCTAAATTGATGCGTCACGGTACGAGCTGACTGGGGAGATGGCCATGGATTACGAAGGCATGCTCAAGCACATTAGCGATGGCGAGGGGCTCATGCGCGAGCTCAAGCGTTGCGGGTCCCTTCCCGGTGCTGACACCTTCGAAACGATTTGCTCCTTTGCTAATCGTCAGGGAGGCAACCTCTTCCTAGGGGTCACAGACGAAGGTCGAGTCGAGGGAATGCAACGCAGGCGTGCCCTTGAGGTAAAGCGCAACATCGCAAATGTCCTCAACAACCCCAAGCTGTTCGACCCCGCACCGCTTGCTGAGATGGAAGACATCGCCTGCGACGAGGACACTGTCGTCGTGCGAGTTTGGGTGCCCATGGGTCCTGCGGTATATCGCTACAAGGGTGTGGTCTACGACCGCTTGGCTGACACGGACGTAAAAATCACGGGCGTCGATCAGATTGCGCTGCTCTATGCGCGCAAGCAGAACCTATATACCGAGAATCGCGTGTACAAGTACATCGACCGCAGCGAAATCCGAGACGATCTCATAGATCGCGCGAGGAGGATGGCCGTATCAAAGTCGCCCGATCACCCTTGGGGTGAGCTTAGTAACGATGAGCTCCTCCGCAGTGCGCGGCTCGTTCTTCGCAACCGCGATACGGGCGAGGAGGGGTTCACGCTCGCCTCGGTTCTTCTCCTTGGGACTGACGAGCTTATTGCTGACGTATGCCCGGCCTATCGCACAGACGCAATATGCCGACATGAAAACACCGACCGCTATGACGACCGTCTTATCGTGGAGACCAACCTCATCGAAGCGTACGACCAAATATCCGAGTTCGCGCGCAGGCATCTTCCCGACCGTTTTGCTCTGGAGGGAGACCAACGGGTAAGCGCGCGAAACATCATAGTGCGCGAGCTTGTGTCCAACTTGCTGATTCACCGCGAGTATCTGAGCCCCTTTGTCGCCAGGATCGTGATAGATGACGATGCGATATCCACCCAGAACGCCAGCCGGGCACTCTACGAGGGCAGGCTCAGCCTGTCGGATTTCAACCCTATTCCCAAGAACCCCATCATCGCTCGCTTTTTCGCGAGCATTGGGCGGGCTGAGGAGCTGGGCAGTGGCGTGCGAAACCTCAACCGATACTCGCTGCTCTACAGCGGCAGGGTGCCCACCCTTGAGGATGGAGACGTCTTTAGGGCGTTCGTCCCTGTGTTGGCGGGAGGACGGATGGATGGCGGTCTGGGCGCGCTCGCGCTTGTCTCATCCATAGTGGAGCGCGATGGCTTTGTGACGAGTTCGAGTCTTGCCAAGGCCGGCGGCGTAACGACCAGGACCGCCCAAAGGAAGATCAGGCACCTCGTTGAGGCGGGAAGGCTCGTCGAAAGTCCGACAAGGGCGCACGCGTATGTAATGGCGAAACCGCAATAGCCAGCCAAGCGGCCTCTCATGTTTTACTGGCCCCACTGCGCCCTTGCGTCGCCTGGGGCCAATCAGGGGGAGCGGCTGGTGCTGACGACGGACACCTTGGGCTTGGGTGTGGTTGACGGTATAGATGCTGCCGCCGGTCATGCTGCCAATAAGCCCTATACCCTCTTCTTCTCTCGTGGTCCGCGCACGGGGAGCGAGGCTTCGTTGTCTTCGCACCGACGAAGACAAGGCCTCTTACCTCAGCCGCCTCTTTGACGAGACCTACCTGCGTGACATAGTTGAGAGCAATCACGTACGCAACGATGCCCAGCTCTCGGAGCTGGTAAACGCCGTGTCCTCATCAGTCGGGTCGTTCACCAACCCTCAGAGGCTTGCCAGCACCTTCCGCAGCGTTGAGAGGGCTGATCTCAGCGATCCCACCATCAAGAAGTATCTGGACTACTTTCAGGACGCCTTCCTGATAAGTTCCGCCAAGCGTTATGGCGTGAAGGGCAAGCAGTATATCGGCACGCCACTCAAGTACTACTTCGAGGATGTTGGCCTGCGCAAGGCTCGGCTTGGCTTCAGGCAGCAGGAAGAGACTCACATTATGGAGAACGTCATTTTCAATGAGCCAAAAGTGGCCCGTCTCCTTTTGGCTCATGGGTTGCGGATTGGTCACAATACCTAGCCGTTACAGAGAAGGTCCCCGCTTTTGCTACACTGTTAACATTTACACCGATGCGGACCAGGAGTCCGCTGCGGCCTAGAACGGGGAGGGCGCACACGCGCACATGAACATAGCCATATCGATTGCGGTTACGGTAATTCTGACCATCTTCAACGGGTATTTCTCCATGTCGGAGATGGCACTTTCTACGGCACACAAGGTCCTTCTGGACCATGAGGCAGAGGAGGGCGACAAGCGCGCTGCGGCTGCTTCCGATGCCGTGGAGAACCCCAGCCGCTTCCTGGCCACCATTCAGGTGGGCATTACCCTCCTGGGCTTCTTTAGTTCGGCATTTGCAGCCACCAGCCTGTCCGAGCCCATGGGTGCCTGGCTGTCTGGATTTGGCCTGGACCAGGGCCTGGCCAACACGCTCGCCACGGTGATCATCACCCTCATCGTCTCCTACTTCTCCATCGTGGTGGGCGAGCTTGTGCCCAAGCGCATCGCCATGGCGGATGCCGAGGGCGTGGCAAAGAAGGTCACGGGTCCGCTCAGGGGCTTCTCAAAGGTTGTCCATCCCCTGGTTTGGTTGACTGCGGCAAGCTCCAACGGCCTGGCCCTTCTCCTACACATCAAGGGCACCGAGGACCGTCAGGATGTGTCGGAGGACGAGATCCGCTACATGGTGCGTGACTCCGACGAGCTCTCCGCCGAGGAGAAGTCCATGATTCACGAGGTCATCGACCTGGGTGACACCAATGCCCGCGAGGTCATGGTCCCTCGCGTGGACGTGACCTTCGTGGAAGACGACACTACCGTGGGCACGGTCATCGACATCATGCAGGACAAGGGCTACTCCCGTATCCCCATCTACCACGAGGACATCGACCGCATCGTGGGCATTGCCCACATCAAGGACCTGATCGGCCCCGCTATGGACAACCACGCCGCTGCCGATCCCATCAAGCGCTACATGCGCCACGCGGACTTCGTCCCTGACACGAAGGACATCATCCCCCTCCTGTCCGAGATGCGTGGTGCCCACGACCACATGGTCATCGTCGTGGACGAGTACGGCGGCACCGCGGGCATCATTACGATAGAGGACATCGTCGAGGAGGTCGTGGGCGAGATCGAGGACGAGTTCGATCCCGACAACAAATACCTGACCCAGCTCTCGGAGCGCGAGTGGCTGGTGGACGGCCGCTACTCTATCGACGACGCCATCGAGCTCGGCTGGCCCATCGAGGATTCAGAGGAGTACGAGACCATTGCCGGCTTCATCCTGGACGAGTTCGACGGATTGCCCAGGCCTGGGGACGAGTTCCAGCTGGAGGGGTATACCTTCCACGTCCAGTCCCTCAGGCGTCGTCGCGTTTCCCTGGTGCGCGTCACGGCGCCAGAGCCTCAGGAGGACGCGGACGAACCTCCTGCCGAGGATCCTGACAGGGAGGGACGAGAGTCTCGGGAAGGCCAGGAAGAACAAGTGGACAAGTAGGAAAGTCTGACCCGCTCAACGGGCCAGAAGTGGCCTGCCACAGGCGCAATGGTCTGCCGCGGCCGCGCACTGGTACAATGCATTCAGAACAAGACGGTACAAGGGAAGGTTCCAGCCCATGGCACAGATGATTTCAATCAAGAGGGTCCGGGTAGGCCTGGAAAACCTGACGGCGCGCGTGCGCATCGTCGAGGGCGCTCCTCTCATGACTAGCGAGGACCTGGTGGCCACCTCGCGCATCTACTACCTGATGCCCCACATCACCGAGCATGTGTGCATGGGCGACAGGGAGGAGACCTTCAAGGGTGTCATGGGTGACACCGAGATCGCTCACCTCCTGGAGCATATGACGGTCGAGCTCCTCTCGCAGTCCAGCGAGTCTGCAGAGATTATCTCTGGCCGTACCTTCCCCGTGGAGGAAGACGACCGCAGCTTTGACATCGAGCTCTCCTGCCCCGATGACGTCCTAGTCATGGGTGCCCTCTCCAGTGCCGTCTGGATTGCCAACTGGGCCTTTGGTGGCGGCGGAGATCCCGTGCCCGATGTGGAGGCCATCGTTGCCGGACTGACCAGCATGGTGCAGAACATCGGCGAGATTCACGAGGTGACCTATCGCCAGCAGGTTGAGGATGAGCTGCGTGCCGAGGTTACCGCGGAGTACCAGCGCAAGCTCCAGGAGCGTGAGGAGCAGATTGCCGAGCGCGAGGAGCAGATTGCCGAGGCTCGCGCGAAGGTGCAGGCAGAGGCGATGGCCCTCGAGGAGGCCGACCGAAAGGCCGCCGAGGAGGAGATTCGTCGCCGCGAGGAGGAGGCCGAGGCGGCCCGCCGGGCGGCCATGCCCTCCTGGGCGGTCGATCTGGACGAGATCAGCCGCCAGGACGAGGAGCGTCGCCGCGCCCAGGCAGAGGCCGCTGCCGTACAGACTGAGGAAGTGACTGCTACCGCAGAGCCTGCGGCAGCAGAGGTGGCACCGTCCCTTGAGGACGATCAGTCGATGGAGGAGACAACTGTGTCGTACATTGACGGAACTGAGGCGGCAGAGGTGGCAGCAGCCGAGGAGAAGGAGGCCGAGGAGAAGGCGGCGTCCAGGGAGTCCGAGGACATTGAGGAGGCCGCAGAGGAGTCGGTCTTTGAGTCCAAGGGCAAGGCAGTTGCCAAGGACGAGCCTGCCGAGGAGCTCTCCGAGTCTGAGCTCCTGGACAAGGAGTACTCCGAGAATCCCGATGATGCCTTTGCGTCCGAGCCTGTCGTGGAGCCTGTGAAGCCCGACGAGCGCGTGGAGTACCTGGGGCCTGATGCGAAGGTTGACCCCGAGCAGAAGGAAGCCGAGGAGAACGAGCGCAACGCCCAGCAGATTCAGGACCTCACCGATCAGTACAAGGACAACCAGGATGCCCTCGCAGAGGCTCGTGCTCAGGGGGAGGATGGCGAGGAGCCCGTCGAGGACGAGGCTTCAAAGGTTCGCCACTACGAGGACGGCCTGCCCGAGGATGAGCCGCAAAAGAGCGAGTCTGCCCCCGTCCACGAGGAATACATCCCTGGACCTCGCAGGGTGCGTTAGAGTGTCTTAGTTGCCGTGTGTCATGCGGCGTTTGGATGATTTGCAGAGGGATGCGACCAGCCTAGGCTAAGCCGCACGACCACAGGCCACAAGGCCATAACCAACAGGAGGACGTCATGAGCGCAAAGGGTACTTTGGGATTTATCGTTGGCGGCATCATCGGTGCGGCCGCAGGCGTCGTTGCCGGAGTCATGCTCGCCCCGAGGTCTGGTGCCGAGAGTCGCGCCATGACGGCCGACGTGGTCAATGACGCATGGGATAGCGCAGTGGACTCCTACGAGCGCGGTTCTCGCGTCGTTATGGAGAAGATCAACAACGTCCGTCCCGGCGTTGATGCCACGAGCGACGAGCTCCGTGCAAAGGTCGACCTTGCTCGCGAGCGCATGGACCAGCTGCGTAACTCCCTGTCCGACGTGGTCGGCGCCACCTCGGCACAGGTCCAGGATGCCGTGAACACCGTGGCAGACAAGGTCACCCCCACCGAGGAGGGCGAACCCGTTGAGCCCGTTGAGCCCGTGCATGTCGAGGTTGCCGGTGGCGACGAGGACGCGGCGGCAGAGGCTCCCAAGGAGGCCTAGGAAGCAGGTGTGATGGGTATGCTGTAAGGCAGTGCTCGTCACTTTGCACATCGAATTTGTGGCGGGCGTGGTGCGCAAGGATGCACCCGCCCGCCTTCTTGTTGGGAAAGCCCATCCGTAGGGCTTTTGGGTGGGTCGATTTCGGGAGGTACGGATGGCCACGGTCAGGCTGAGCGAGCTTACACGCAAGAAGGTAGGCGTGCACAAGGTCAAGAAGACCAAGCAGGGCAAGGAGGAGGAGTTCAAGAAGCTTGGCCGCATCCACATGGCGGTCTTCTCGCCCAAGGGAAGCAGGCTCGTGGGCTACCTGGTAAAGAGACCCGACGTTGCTGGCATGGTCAAGCGCAAGGACATCTTTGTGGCCTATGACTCCATTGCGCGTGAAGACGACCATCTGCTGATCACGGACGAGAAGAACGGTACCGACGACGCAGCACGCAAGCGCCTGAATCTGGACTGGGACCGCTGCGTCATGTGGGCTGGCATGGACGCTCGCACAAGGAGCGGCAAGGACCTGGGTTTCGTGAGCGATGTATCCTTTGACGAAAATACTGGCAAGGTGGAGGCCTTCTACGTGGGCGACGGCGGCATGGCGGAGTCCCTGGTTGGTGCCCTGCCCATCCCCGCCAGCATGGTAAAGGGCTACTCCAAGGGCTATATGGTCGTGGATGATGCCGCAAAGGACCTGCAACTCACGGGTGGTGTTGCGGCAAAGGCCGGCGAGGGCTACGCAAAGGCAAAGGTCAAGGGTGCGGCAGCATCAAAGAAGTTCGACGCCAAGGCCTCCGTGGCCGTGGACAAGGGATCGAAGGCCCTAGGCAAGCAGCTCGGCAAGACGAAGGGCATGTTCAACTCCTTCCTGGACGAGTACAAGAAGGCAAGCAAGTAAAAGGATGGGGCGGCCACGTTTGCCCAGTGCTCAGATATTCTCGCAACGCGCAAGGCGCGCTGCTGCGAAACTGCGCCTGGACAAACGTGGCCCCGCCCCTACACCTGGCGGCCACCCCGCTTCTCGCGAAGGGGCCGACCCATGCGGTACCGGGGAGGAAATCGGCACGGCGGAGGGACCAGGTCCCACCGCCGTCCTGTATGCCAGCCTACCTTAGTAACCTAGGGTCTGGAAGACGAACATCACTACCGTCAGGATGGCTACGGCCACGATCGTGAACCAGGTGAGGGTCGACCAGATGCGGCCGTTTGCGTTCTTGCCCATCACGTGTCTGTCGCTGGCAATGAAGACCATGCACAGAAGCAGGACGGGCAGGAGGACGCCGTTGATGACCTGTGACACCATCATGATGCCAAAGAGGTCTGCACCAGGCATGAGAACCATGGCGGCGCTCAGGATTGTGATGACCGTGATGATGCCGTGGTAGGTGGGCGCTTCTCGCCAACTGCTGTTGGCGCCTCGCTCCCAGCCAAATGCCTCGCAGACGGCGCCCGCGGTTATGCCAGGCATGACGCAGGCTGCCAGGAAGGATGCGCCTACCAGGCCAGCGGCAAAGAGGCCCGAAGCATACTGGCCTGCCAGGGGCACCAGAGCCATGGCGGCATCGGCAGCGTCATTGACGGGGATACCCGCGGGATAGAGGATGGTCCCTGTCGTCATCATGATGAACCAGGTAATGACCTCCGCCACGATGGCCCCAGAGACGTTGTCGGCACGCTGTCCCGGGATGTCGGAGGCGTCGAGGTTCTTTTCCACCACGTTGCTGGACACCATAAAGATCATGTAGGGCGAAATCGTGGTACCGACGTTTGCCACCATGAGCGAGATGTAGCCGGGGTCGCTCGAACCCTGGGGCACGATGGTGGTGTAGAGGGCCTGCCCCCAGTCGGGACCTGCGCAGATGCCGGCAATCACATAGGTGACGAAGACGCAGCTGATGATGAGCAGAATCTTTTCGATGCGGCGGTAGGAGCCAGTCATGGTGAGCAACCAGGTGGCCAATGCCGCCACGGGTACCGACACGTAGGTGGGCACGCCAAAGAGGGCCATACCCTGGGCGATACCGGCGAACTCCGAGAGTGTGACCGCGAAGTTCGATATCACCAGGGCCAGCATTGCCACTGCCGAGATTCGGATGCCAAACTGCTCGCGGATCAGGGAGGCGAAGCCCTTGCCCGTGGCGCAGCCCATGCGTGCAGAGGTCTCCTGCACCACTATGAGGAGGAGGCACATCAGGGGCACGGTCCAGAGCATCCCGTAGCCATAGGAGGCACCAGCGGAGGAGTAGGTGGCAATGCCGCCCGCATCGTTGCCAGCCAGCGCAGTGAGCAGGCCGGGACCCATTGCCGCCAGGAGGGCAAGACGACCCTTGCGAGCGCTGCTTCCAGCGATCTTCTTGAGCTCTTTCGTATTGGTCATGCTAGAGCCCCCAAACGCGAACGAGGGCCAGGGCGATGACGATGAAGACCACCACCGCAATGGCCATGGCGATGACCTGCAGGGTCGTCCCTGACGTCTCCTTGCCCCTTTCGTCTCGGGTGCTGAGAACCTTGAGATAGAGGGGCATGAGGAGGAAGGTAATCAGGATGCTTGCCGCCGCAGCCGAAAATCCCGCCGCCCCCAGTCGACCTACTCTGTAGAGGGAGTCCGAACCTGTAAAGAAGGCACTGAAGATGCCTGTTGATACCAGGGCCACGAAGGCGGAGAAGAGGAGGCCCAGACCAGCGCCCTTGAAGGCGAATCCCACGAGTGAGGGGGAGTCGGGGTCGTCCGGGTCGTGCTCGATGAAGAAGTTCGTCACGTAGGTGATGGAGTCTAGGGCCGCTACGACGGCAACGGGCAGGGCGCTCCCCAGAGCCAGCGCCAGGGCGCGGCGAGGCTCCCCTACAAGGCCGACCAGAGCCGCCAGGCCCGCCATCCAGATGATGAACCAAAACTCGTTTCGAACCAGCCAGGCTATGTCGTGGGAACCAGAGCGGTTGTCCGAGTCGGAGTGACCGGCACCTGCTATCTGCAGGTCTTCCTGGTGCTCCTCCTCCAGGACGTCCAGGGCGTCGTCGACGGTCACGATGCCCTGGAGCTTCTTCTTGTCATCCACTATGGGCATGGACAGGAGGTTGTACTTGGCGATGTCCTGGGCGACGTCCTCCTGGTCATCCTCCGGATGGGCATAGACGATGTCGTCGTAGGCGATGTCCTTCAGTCGGGTCGTGTCGTCTGCAGCCACGAGCTTACGGAGGCTGACTACGCCCGAAAGACGGCCCTCGTCGTCGTTCAGGTAGACGTAGCTCACCGTCTCGAAGTCCTCGTCCAGGCCCCTGATGACGTTGGCGGCGTCCCTTGCGGTGCCGGATTCGTCAATCTGAACGAACTGCGAGGTCATGATACGGCCGGCGGTGTCCTCGGGATAGCCCAGAAGCTGGTTGATGGCGCTGCGCTCCTTGACGCCCATCAGGCGTAGGAGCTTCTCGGCCTTCTCGTAGTCCAGCTCGCCCACCAGCTCTGCTGCGTCGTCGGGGTCCATCTCGGACAGGAGCCGCGACGCGGCGTCCTCGCTCATGTCGCCCATGAGCTCGGCTGCCATGGAGTCGTCCTCCAGCTCGGCGATGGCATCAGCCGCCTGCTCCTCGTCCAGCTGGGCAAAGACCTGGCCACGCAGGCGGGGGTCCAGGCGCTCGATGATGTCGGCTATGTCTGCGGGATGGAGTTCGTCCAGGGTCTTGTGGGATACGGAGAGCTTCACGTCAGAGAGGTCGCGGTCCAGGAGATCCATGTAGTTCCAGGCGATGATGCGCTCGGGAATGGACTTTCCCAGGGACCTTGCGGCGTGTAGAGTAATCTTTTCCAGTGCGGGAGAGAGGGCGCGCAGGAGGCCTCTCACGCCAACCTCTGCTCCCAGGAGACGGAGCTGGTTCTGGTTGGTGTCCGAGAGCTTGAGGTCGTTCACGCGGACGACGCGTGCGCCACGGGTGTCGACAATCTGCTTGTTCAGGATGTCGCGGGCCATCAGCACCTCGTCGGGCTGGAGGTAGCTGAAGCGAATGTCGGTGGCGATGACCTTCAGATGGACCTCGTCCTCGTCGAAGGAGCCGACGTACTTGCGCCAGCTGATCATGAAGGGCGTACGTCCAGGTCCCTGGACGGCCAGGGAGGTGACGCGGGGAAATACCTCGCCAGTGGCGATGCCAAGGTCGTTGACCTTGCCGATGCGCTCTCCGTTGAGGTCATAGACGGGATTTCCCAGAATCTGGGTCAGGTAAATCATGCGAGCTCCTCTTTGTTGGTCAGGCGCGCCGCCTCGCATAGCTGGGCGCGCTGCTGCTTGGGCTACCCCACGGCAAGACCAACAAGGACTCGCGTGGGGTCATCGACTGTGCGGTCGAGGTTTCATCGATGACCTTTCTGATTGCTTGCGGAATCGGAGCCGGGATGCGCGAGGTATGGCCGAACTCCAACGGCACATTGTACACGTATGAAAATAGGGGAGCCCCTCTTTTCCCAAAACGCTGGAAAAAAAGAGGGGCTCCCCTTGTCAGTAATGTGGCGTGACCCCTAGAACTGCACCTTGGGCGCCTGACGGGCGGAGGCGTCCGTGACCTCGAAGCCTGTGCGGGCCTTGAACTTGCTGCCTGCGACGATATTACCGGGGAAGGTCTCTATGGCGTTGTTGTACTCCAGCACACAGTCGTTGAAGCTCTGGCGGGCATAGGAGATCTTGTTCTCGGTGTCCGTGAGGTCCTCCTGGAGCTGCTGGAAGTTCTCGTTTGCCTTGAGGTCGGGGTAGGCCTCGGCTACGGCAAAGAGCGAGCGCAGGGCACCTGTGAGGACGTTGGACGCCTCCATCTTTGCCTCGGGGGTGGTGGCGGTCTGAATCATGGAGCGGGCCTGGGTGACGGCCTCGAGGGTGCCCGACTCGTGCTTTGCGTAGCCCTTGACCGTCTCCACAAGGTTGGGGATGAGGTCATTTCGACGCTGGAGCTGGGTGTCGATGGTCTGCCAGGCATTGTCGCAGCGGTTGTCCATCCTGACGATGTTGTTGTGCAGGGAGATGTAGACGATGGCTAGGATTACGACAATGGCTATGACGATGATGAGCGCTATCATTGTTCCTCCGTCCGACGCGTCTGCCTGGGTTGACGGCGCTTTGCTGGATGAGACCAGTATACCCGCACAAAAGAAAAAGCCCCCTGCTAACGCGGGGGTCAGAAGGTAAGCGTGCCGTAAGGGGAAACGAAAAATGGCGGAGGGAGAGGGATTCGAACCCTCGGAACGGGGTAAACCGCTCGACGGTTTTCAAGACCGCTGCATTCAACCACTCTGCCATCCCTCCGCAAAGAGTTGCGGATATATCCTACAACATAATGAGACGATTCGTGGGGGAGAGTATCGATGACCGACGTGAGCGAGGACGAGCGCTATATGCATATGGCGCTGGAAGAGGCCCGTGCTGCGGCGGCCGTGGGCGAGGTGCCCATAGGTGCCGTGGTGGTCTACGACGCGACATGCGACCCCGCCAGCCCCTACTTCGTGACCGACGAGATGGGTCCCATCCAGCGAGAGGCCCAAAGGGCTGCGGCCGGCGAGCCGCGCGTGATCGCCCGCGCCCATAACAGGCGCGAGCTGGACGAGGATCCCTCGGCGCATGCGGAGTTCCTGGCCATGGTGGAGGCCGCTCGGGCCTTGGGGCACTGGCGGCTCTCGGGCTGCACGGTCTATGTGACCCTGGAGCCCTGCGTCATGTGTGCGGGCCTGATGGTGAACGGCCGCATAGACCGCTGTGTCTTTGGCGCCACGGACCCAAAGGCGGGGGCACTGGTCTCGCTCTTTCAGCTGGGAAACGACCAGCGGCTCAACCACCGCTTCGAGCTGACGCCCGGCGTCCTGGCGGACGAGTGCTCCGCCGAGCTCAAGGCCTTCTTCAAGGCTCGTCGAAAGGCACGGAAGAGGAAGTGACAAATACCCCAGGGCTAAATGTCCCATTCTGGGACGCTCACCCTTGGGGCAACTGTCACCCTTATACGACCTGGAAGATGAAGAAGTCCAGGTAATGGGTCTCGGGGACGCCCCAGAGGATGGGGTGGTCGGGGGCCTGCTGACGCTCGGCTACCTGCTTGAGCTGGACATTCACGTTGTGCGCGGCCTCGGCGATGGCATTTGCCAGAAGGTCGCGGCTCATGAAGTGGCTGCACGAGCAGGTGGCCAGATAGCCACCACGGGGCAGGAGGCGCATCGCGGCCTGGTTGATCTCGCGGTAGCCCTTCTGGGCGTGGCTGATGGTGGAGCGGCTCTTTGTGAAGGCGGGCGGGTCCAGGACGATGAGGTCGAAGGGGCCTCCCTCCTGGCGCAGGCGGCCCTTGTCGCGCGCGAGCTCGGGTAGGTACTCGAGGACGTTCGCGCAGGTAAAGCCTATCTTGTCGGTACTGGAGACCCCATCGGGCAGGAAGCCGTTCAGCCGGGCGTTCTCGCGTGCCAGGTCGATGGCCGTTTGGCTTACATCCACGAAGCGGACGAAGTCCGCGCCACCTGCGGCGGCGTTGAGGCCAAATGGCCCCACGTGGCAGAAGCAGTCAAGGACGCGCTTGCCTGCTGCCAGATTGCGTACTGCGCGACGGTTGTACTTCTGGTCCAGGAAGAAGCCCGTCTTTTGGCTGTTCTCCAGGTCCAGGTCAAAGACGATGCCGTTTTCCTGGGCCATGACGCGGGCATCATCGGGCAGAGGGAGCTGCGGAAGGGCGGTCCCGGCCGCAGCGAGGGCATCCGTCCAAGGGCTCTGAGCCGCAGACGAGAAGTCATACCAGCCTTTGTAGAGCTCCAGCCCCTCCTTCACGCGCGAGGGCGAGTCGTTGCGCTCGTATATGCCGCGGACCTGCACGCCATCGCCCGCCAGCACCTGGACCAGCAGGGGGTAGAGGAGGGGACACAGACGCTCCATGCCCACGGTGCCCACCTGGGCCACTAGCACGTCCTCGTAACGGTCGACGATGAGGCCGGGCAGGCTGTCCGCCTCGGAAAAGACGACACGGCAGCAGTTGGTATCGGGCTCGCATCCAGGCAGGCTCAGGCTGCCCATGGTGGTCAATCGGTGTTGCCAGGCCCACTGGAGGCGACGTTCCCAGAAGGCAAGGTCAAAGCGGTCGTTCGCGTTCTTGCTCAGGATGCGGACGCGAATCTTTGACTGCGGCGAGATGAGCCCTGCACCCTGCCAGGTGCCGTTCTCCTCAAAGACGTCCACGAGTCCGCCGGGCTCCGGCATTGTGCCCTCCTGCGAGGGCTCGACTCGCAGGATCTCGCCCTCAAAGACCCAGGGATGGCCGGCGCGCAGGGACCGTGCGGCCTTCTTTGTCACCACTACGCGGGGGTATGGGCGGGCCTTCTTCATGCGTTCTCCTTTAGATACTTGTGATAAACGGTAGCTGCGAGGGCTTCTCTTTTCTTGCGTGGAGTGATTGTCACGCCCTAGCGCGCAGGGGAGTATCCCCCTAGGTACCACCTGCAGGCGGCTGCTAGTACATGCGGCGGCTGTTGCGAATCCAGACTGCCGAGATGAGAGAGAGGATCACTGCCGCAAAGAGGGGAAAGAGCCAGCCCTCGTCGAAGGGTAGCGGCGTGTTCATGCCATAGAAGCTAAAGACCATCGTGGGCATGGACAGGACCAACGTGATGATGGCCAGGGTCTTCATGGTGAGGTTGAGGTTGTTATTGATGAGCGAGCTGAAGGTCTCCATGGTCTCGTCCAGAACCGTGGTGTTGATGGTACACATCTCCAGTGCCTGCTTGACCTCGATTTGGACGTCTTCCAGGAGGTCGCGGTCGTCTTCGTGCAGCATCACGATGCGGCCGTAGCCGATGCGGACCAGGGTGGAATCCAGGGCACGCAGGGAGGTGGAGAAGTAGACCAGGGACTTCTCGAAGCCCAGCATCTTCATGAGGTCCGAATTGCTCATGGAGCGGCGGAGCTTGCGCTCGTTCTCGCGGAACTGGCGACTGATTGAGCGTAGTGCCACCAGGTAGCGCTGGGAGATGTGCAAGAGGAAGACCAGGAGCATACGGGCGTGGCGATCGGTGTCCAGGTTGCGGAGCTTTCCGCCAGTGGCGGCGTCCACCGTGGAGTCGCCACGCAGGCTGACCGTGACCACCATGTCGCTCTCGGGCAGAAAGAGCATGGAGAGGGGGTGGGTGTCGTACTGGATAATCGAGCTGTCCACGGCATCCTCGTCACTCTCGACGAAGGGGCAGTCCACGATTACCAGGGCCTGACCCGTGTCATCGTCGAAGTCGACGTGCGAGACCTCTTCGTCGTCGAGGGCGGACTTGACGAACTCGGGCACGATGCCCAGCTCGTCCCGAAGCCAGTCGGCCTCCTTTGGGGTGGGGTCGGTGACGCTGACCCAGCAGCCCTCGGTGGGGAAGTCGATACGCTTGGTGGTGGCAGTGGGGGATGATGCCGTGACGGGGTCGTCGACCGCGGCGTCGGTGGCAGCATTTGTGCTGGCCACTGCCTCACTGACCGTGATGGGAGTGGGCAGCGTCTCCTCGCTAGGCCAATCCAGGTAGGTCTTGTAGAACTCGATCATGGACCGCCCCGTTTCGCCTCGCCCACACGTCGTACATCCGAAGCCTATTATAGGTGCAAGCAGATGACAGGCTGCTGTCTAGTTTGTCATCTCTGTGACAGGGGACCGTCCCCCTGCTACGAAGGCGCCTTGTTTTGAAATTTTCGCTTCTCCTTTCGTTTTGTCTTTGAGTATCGAAACAAAAGGAAACGAAAAAAATTATGGGCAAAAAGAAAATAATTGCTTGCAAAACGAAAAACCAAAGCCATAATCATAGACGCAAGGGGCGAACGACCCCGAGCCGCGACTCCGAGCCGCGACCGCGGCCGCCATCCGGAACCACTGCCTTGAGCCTACCGGCATGCGCCGCGTGTTCGCCCGCCCCCAATATCCGCGATTACTCGCGTACGACAGAAAGGACCCGTCCATGACCATCACCGAGGCAGAGCTTGCAGGCATGATCGACCACACCAACCTCAAGGCCTTTGCCATCGAGGCCGACTTCCAGAGGCTTTGCGACGAGGCTCGCCAGTACGGCTTCAAGTCCGTCGCCATCAACTCCTACCCCGTCAGCATGTGCCGCAAGATGCTGGAGGGCTCCGAGGTCCTGACCGGCGCCGCCTTGAGCTTCCCCCTGGGCCAGACCACCATCGAGACCAAGGTTGCCGAGGCCCAGAACGCCGTCAAGGACGGCTGCCAGGAGTTTGACTACGTCTGCAACGTGGGCAGGGTCAAGCAGCACGACTACGACTACATCGAGCGCGAGATGTCCGCCCTGGTGGCCGTCGCCCGCGAGGCCGGCATCTGCTGCAA
This sequence comes from uncultured Olsenella sp., assembly GCA_900316105.1. Classification (GTDB taxonomy): domain Bacteria; phylum Actinomycetota; class Coriobacteriia; order Coriobacteriales; family Atopobiaceae; genus Olsenella_F. Next base: position 92,911 of record ONBR01000006.1, on the reverse strand, counting down.
GGTCATCCTGGAGACCTGCTACCTGACCGACGAGGAGATCGTGGGCGTCTGCCAGGTGGCAAGGAGGGTCAAGCCCGACTTCGTGAAGACCTCCACGGGCTTCGGCACGGCGGGCGCCAAGGTTGAGCACGTCCGCTTGATGAAGGAGACCGTGGGTCCCGACGTTCAGGTGAAGGCTGCCGGCGGCATCCGCGACCTCGACACCGCCCTGGCCATGATCGAGGCCGGTGCGACCCGCCTGGGCACCTCCTCCGGCGTCAAGCTGGTGGCCCAGCTCCACGACCGCCTGGCCCAGGAGGCCTAGGCGCGGGGCCCGGGAGACCGCAAGCTCCCGGGAGACGGCAGGCCCTTGGCCCAGGAGACCCAGAGCCAGATAGCCCAGGGCAGTCAGCCAAGGGCAAGAGACTAAGGAACGGAAAAATGAAGAAGACCATTGGCGTGTGCGCGATCGGCACTGGTCGCGCAGGGATGATTCATGCTCGAGACTACAACGGTAGCGTGCCAGGCGCTCGCCTGGTGGCTCTCTGTGACCCCTTCGAGCCAAACCTCAAGGCAGCCCAGGAGGAGCTTGGCGTCCAGAAGACCTATACCGACTACCGCGATGCCCTCAAGGACCCGGAGGTTGACGCTGTCATCGTCGTGACGCCCACCGGCATGCACCGCGAGATCGTCTGCGCCGCTGCCGCTGCTGGCAAGCACGTCTTCTGCGAGAAGCCCATGGCCTCCTCCATCGAGGAGTGCCAGCAGATGATCGAGGCCTGTGAACAGGCCGGGGTCAAGCTCCAGCTGGGGTTCATGCGTCGCTTCGACAAGAACTTCCGCCGGGCCAAGGAGGCCGTCGACTCCGGCGCAATCGGGGACATCACCCTGGTAAAGTCCCTGACCCACGGTCCCAGCGAGCCCAAGGAGTGGATGTACGACATCAGCAAGAGCGCCGGTCCCATCGGCGAGGTCAACAGCCATGACCTGGACTGCGTCCGCTGGCTGGTGGGCTCCGAGGTCATGTCCATACGTGCCATCGGCCACAACTTCCGCTCTCCCGAGAAGCGCGACCAGTATCCCGACTACTACGACACCGTCGCCATGATCCTGGAGTTCGAGAACGGCGTCCTGGGCATGATCGACGGCGCCCAGTACGTCCAGTACGGCTACGACGCCCGAGCCGAGGTCCTGGGCACCAAGGGGCTGGTAAAGGTGGGCTCCCAGCGGGACAACAGCGTCTCCGTCGCAACGCCGGACATGACCCTGCGCCAGGATTCCATGCCCACCTGGCGGACCCTCTTTAAGGACGCCTACGTGAGCGAGGACCGGTCCTTCGTGGACAGCATCGTCAATGACACCGAGCCCGAGGTAACGGGCCAGGACGGCCTCATGGCGCTCAAGCTGGTCAACTGTGCCCTCAAGTCCCTCTTGGAGGGGCGGGCGGTTCAGGTCGAGTAGGCCTCAGGTACGACAAGGAAGCATGAGCAGCCGACGGACTTGGGTCCGCCCGGTCGGTGAGCTGCGCCTGGAATACGCGTGGAAGCGCGGGAGACGACGAGTTGCAAAGGGGTGTTAGCACTATGAGCTCTACATCGGTGCAAGCAAAGATCCAAAAGTGGGGAGGAGTCCTCAGCGCCATGGTGATGCCCAACATCGGCATCTTCATCGGATGGGGCCTCCTGACCGCCCTCTTCCTGGAGACGGGCTGGATTCCCAACGAGTACTGGGCAAAGCTGATCACGCCTATCCTGACCTATCTCCTGCCCGTCATGATCGGCTATACGGGTGGCTACAACGTCCATGGAAAGAGGGGCGGAGTCATCGGTGCCTTCGCCACCATGGGCGTGGTCATCGGCGCCGACATCACCATGCTGGTGGGCGGCATGATCATGGGCCCGGTCGCCGCCCTTCTCCTGAAGAAGTTCGACGAGGCCATCGACGGTCACGTGAAGCCGGGCATGGAGATGCTGGTGGACAACTTCTCCCTGGGCATCATCGGCTTCGTTCTTTGCATGATCGGCTATGCCGGCGTGGCACCGGCCGTCTCGGCCGTCGAGGGGGCCTTCTCGACGGGTGTCAACTACATGTGCGACCGCGGCCTGGTGCCCCTGCTCTCCATCATCGTCCAGCCCTCCCAGGTCCTTTTCCTCAACAACGCCATCAACCACGGCATCATGGCGCCCCTGGGAATCCAGCAGGTCGTGGAGCAGGGCAAGTCGGTCCTCTTCTACGTCGAGGCCGCCTGCGCCAACTGGACCGGCTGCATGATCGCCTTCTCCCTCTTTGGTGACGAGATGCAGCGCAAGTCTGCCCCTGGTGCCGCCTTCATCATGTTCTTCGGCGGCATCGCCGAGCCCTGCTTCCCCTTCGTCCTCTCCCAGCCCCTGACGATCTTTGGCCCCATGCTGGGCCAGATGGTCCTTCTCTTCGTCATCACCACCTTCGGTGGCGGTGCCGTGGGCCCCGTGTCCCCCGGCTCGGTCTTTACCTTCTACATGATGTCCGCCAAGGACGCCATCCTGCCAAACACCATCGGCTACTTCCTTTCGGGCATCGTCTCCTTCGTGGTGACGGCCGCCATCCTGAAGATGATCATGGGCCGCAAGGGCAGCCAGCCCGCCCTGGAGACCGCGGGTACCGACGCAGAGGTCTCTGACGCCGTGGCCGCAGCTGCTGCCGACGTCGTTCGCTCCACCGCCGGCACCGTGGCCAAGCTGGACAAGGTCGTCTTTGCCTGCGATGCCGGCATGGGCTCCTCGGCCATGGGCTCCTCCATCCTGAAGACCCGGCTCATGAAGGCCGGCCTGCGTCCCCAGGTGCCCCACGTTGCCATCTCGGAGATTCCCTCCGACGCGGACGTGATCGTGACCAACCAGAACTTGGCCGAGCGCGCCAAGCAGGCCACCGGCGGCACCATCCCCATCCTGACCGTGAACAACTTCATGGATCAGGACGAGTACGACCGGGTGGTCAAGGAGATCCAGGGCCTGATGGACAGGTCTGCCGCCAAGGCGACTCCGGTCGTGGACGCGCAGATGGGCGCGGCTCCTGCGGCGGCGCCCCTGGCAGAGCCCACGCCAGCCGGCTTGAGCGACGGCATCCTTCCTGTCTTCGACGAGCGGAACATCGTCCTGGGCGCCCACCTGGCCAACAAGACCGAGGCCATCAACGCCTGCGCCGACCTGCTGGTGAGCCGCGGCTACGTGAACGAGGGCTATCGCCAGGACATGTTCGACCGCGACCGTGACGTCTCGGTCTACCTTGGAAGTGGCGTTGCCCTGCCCCATGGTCTGGACAGCTCCAAGGAGAAGGTAAAGCATTCCGGCATCTGCTTCATCCAGGTTCCCGAGGGTGTCGACTTCGACGGGCACACAGCCTACCTGCTCATCGGCGTCGCCGGTCGTGGCGAGGAGCATGTGGCCATCCTGGGCCAGGTGGCAAAGACCCTCATCGACGAGGACAACATCGACAAGCTTAAGAAGGCCAGCACCAAGCAGGAGGTCCTGGACATCCTGAAGCTCTAGGGGCCTCAAGAGCCTAGAGCTGTTGTGAGGAGGTCCCCGGCGCCGCCGTCCACGCGCCCGGGGGCCTTCCTTATGCCCTATCCTGGTTTTACGAACGGAGACGGTCGAAGATTCGATATGGGCGTGGTTGGACGGGCGGGTCCCCACGGCCGCAGTTGCAGCAGAGAGAGGCATGACATGGCGGAGAGGCCGCTGAACATCACGGAACGCAGGGAGCGGATGCTCACCCTGATCCTTGCTCGATCCAGCTGCAGCGTGGCGGAGCTGGCCCAGGAGTTCGACGTCACGTCGGCCACCATCCGCAGCGACCTTGCCCACCTGGAGCAGGAGCGCCTTGTTACCCGCACCCATGGCGGCGTGGTGGCGCGTGCGGGTGTCGACCGCGAGAAGCTCCTAGCGGAACGCGGCGAGGATGCCGTCAAGGCCCGCATAGCTCAGAAGGCCCTGGAGCTGGTCGCGAACGGCGACAGCCTTTCCATCGACACGGGCACCACCGCCATTGCCTTCGCGCGCGCCCTGGCACAGTCCAGCCTGACGGGCCTCAAGGTCATCTCGTCTGACCTTACCGTCCTCTCGCTCCTGGAGACTCGCGATGACTTCGAGACCATCGCCATCGGCGGCAGGGTCCGGCCCGGCTTCCACTTTGCCTGCGGTGGCATAACCCTGGAGGCCCTAGACCATTTCAGCGTCGAGAAGTGCTTCGTCTCCACCACCTGCATCGACATCCGAGAGGGACTGACCACACCCAACGTGGACACGGCCCAACTCAAGGCCAAGTACCTCTCCATTGGGCATAGCTCGACCCTCTTGGTGGACTCCACCAAGTTTGGTCGCGTCAGCTTCAGCAAGTTTGCGAGCCTGGACCAGATCGACCACGTGGTGGTGGACGACGGCGTCAAGCCCGCCATCATCCAGGAGCTGCGCCGACACAAGTGCGACGTCCTCATCTCCTAGGAGATGACCGTCTCTCGTCTCGTTTGCCACCTCCGCTCAGGGTCTGTTTCCTCTCCACGGGGCTCCAAGACATAGTCACCCTAGTCGGAGAGGTAACAGACCCAGTAACGTGGCAGGAGACGGTTCTCTTGTCACGTGATGACGGGAGGTGAATCCAGCTGGCGTCCGTCATTCTCGCAAGCTTCTGCATATTTCCCATCAATATGCCCTAAATGTCTCCTTGTGGCATGCATAAGGCATGGTTTTAGTTAATACTAGGGGGCATGGAAAACAAATTTGCCGAGCTCGGGCTAAACGAGCACATTCTGGCCGGCGTCGAAGCGCTCGGCTTCACCGAACCAACTCCCGTCCAGGCGCAGTCCATTCCGCAGATTCTGGCGGGTCACGACGTCATCGCCTCCGCGCAGACTGGCACGGGAAAGACCGCGGCCTTCGCCCTGCCAATCCTGCAGGTCATTGCAGAGAAGTCCCGTCAGGCCCGCGAGGAGCAGGCGGCCCAGATAGCCGCCGACGAGGCGGCCGCCTCGCAGCAGGCAGCCCCCTCGGACGAGGCGTCCGGACCCGACGACGCCAACCTTGACGTCCCCGCCGGAGACACCCTGGCAGACACCACCGAGGGCGGAGCCTCCACCTCGGCCCGCGTGAACCCCGATGGCTCCATCGCACGCCCCAAGCGTCGTCGCCATCACAAGAGGCCCGCCTCCGCGAGCTCCGTGACCACGGCCTCGGATGGCGCCTCCTCCCGCCCCAAGGGCAAGCCGACTTCCAACCGCCATGACTCCCAGGCCAGCGACCACGGCCCCGCCTCGAAGCCCAAGCGCCATCGCAAGCGTTCCCGCTCCCGCAAGCCCCAGGGTCAGCGCACAGGCACCCCGTCGGACCGCCAGACCAATCCCAACGCACACCCCTTCGGCCCCTTTGCCCTGGTAGTGACCCCCACGCGCGAGCTTGCCTCCCAGATTGAGGACGTCGTCTCCGTCGTGTGCGAGCACACCGGCCAAAAGGCCGTCGTCGTGATGGGCGGCGCAAAGTTCGACCGTCAGATCCGCGAGCTCGAAGCCGGTTGTGACCTTCTCGTTGCCACGCCCGGCCGACTCCTGGACCTGATCGAGCACGACCATGTGAGCCTCAAGGAAGTTCAGTGCCTGGTCCTGGACGAGGCAGATCGCATGCTGGACATGGGCTTCTGGCCCAGCGTCCGCCGCATCGTGGCCGCTTGCCCCAAGGACCGCCAGACCCTCCTCTTCTCCGCTACCATCCCGCCCTCAATCAAGGGCACCGTCGATGCCATGCTCAAGGATCCCGTCCTCATCGAGATTGCCCGCATCGGCCAGACGGCGGACACCGTGGAGGAGCACCTCTGCCCCGTCACACAAGGTCAGAAGGCCCAGCTCCTCCAGGCCCTACTGACCACGGGCGGTGCGGATGACCACCTGCCGGAGCGCGTCCTTGTCTTTACCCGCACCAAGCATCGCGCCGACGAGCTGGAGCAATTCCTAAAGAACGCCGACTTCAAGGTGGACGTCATGCACGCTGACCGTCCCCAGAAGGCCCGCGAGCGCGCCTTGGAGAAGTTCCGCGAGGGCAAGGTCCAGGTGCTCGTCGCCACCGACGTTATGTCCCGTGGCATCGACGTCTCGGGCATCGACGCGGTCGTGAACTTCGACGTGCCCATGGACCCCGAGGACTACGTCCATCGCATCGGCCGCACCGGCCGTGCGGGTGCCACCGGTCATGCCTACACCTTCGTGGCCCCCGACGAAATCACGCCCCTGCGCGAGATCGAGTACTTCACAAAGAAGCTCGTTCCCCTCTGGGACCTCGAGGGCTTTGACTACGACCAGAGTCGCATCGTGCCCAACCCCACGCGCTCGACCACGCGTACCACACGCAAGCTCTTCAGCGGGTCGCGCTCGCGCGGGCGGGGCATCTCGGCCGGTCGCTACGGACGGCACTACTAGGGGTGTCGTGTCAGGGGGACGTTTCTCTTGACACGCGCGCTGGCGCCCCGCATCACTTTCTGCTGCTCCTCCAAGCGGGCATCAGGCCCCTTCACAAGGTTGCCATATTGTTACGTCTACAGACATACCTCCTACGCTGGGGGTTTGTTCCTGTCAGTCGTCCGTAATCCTAGGGTAAAGTCACCAGCATGGCGTCGCGGTGGCAGTCCAGGCCCAACCGCCCGTCCGCCGCATCGCATCGTATGCGCGTCTGCGCCGCCCTGCAGCCGCGCCCCGACCCAAGGAGACCTTCCCATGAGACTCCAGCTCACCCTTGACTCGCCCAGCGTCGAAGATTGCCTGGACTTGGTACTAGCCACCCGTGACTCGGTGGACATCGTGGAAGTCGGCTATCCCCTCCTTATGGAAGAGGGACTATCGCTGGTTCATCACGTGAAGCACGCCTTCCCGGACAAGGATACCCTGGCCGACGTAAAGATCTTCCACAGTGGCGGCTACGTGGCAAAGAAGTGCTTTGAGTACGGGGCTGACGTGGTGACGGTCCTGGGCCTGGCCTCGGACGAGACCTTCCAATCCGTCCTGCACATCGCCGAGGTGTACGGCCGATCGGTCGTTGCTGACCTGGCTGGTGTGGAAAACCCTGTTGCCCGTGCCCTGGAGCTCAACGCCATGGGCGTCTACAAGTTCGTGATTCCCTCTGGTCTGCTCATCGACCTGAGTGCCGCAGATGCAACGGCCGAGGTAAAGGACGAGGGTGAGGCTGGCATCGAGACCCCCTTCCAGGTGCTGGAGTCCCTGAAGGAACAGCTGCCCGACTGCGAGGTGGGCGTTGTCGGCCACATCAGCCTGCAGAACATTGACGACGTGGTGGCAAAGCACCCCGACGTGGTGCTGGTCGGTCGCGCCATCGTGCACGCCGACGACCCTCATCAGGTGGCGGCCGACCTCAAGGCCCGCATGACCGACTAGCCGTGTGACAATAGTGCCAGGCACCAGCGTCCCAAAATGTGACAATAGCGCCAGGCACCTTTGTCACATCTAATAGAGAAGCGACGACCGCAAGGCCGTCGCTTTTTCTTGTCCGCTGGTGTAACGCTGAGCCATTGGCCCCAAGGCCGCCACGCCTCGAATCGCTATGCCTCGAACTTGTCCACCATGCCATCGGAGTCGGCGCGCAGGGCGGCGATCTCGTCGGGGATGCGGTCCATCTCGTAGGGGGTCATCTGGTAGACCCAGTTGATCCAGTTGCGATAGAGCAGGTTCGCATGGGAGCGCCAGGTAAAGATAGGCTGGTTCTCCGGGTTGTCATCCGGGAAGTAGTTCTCTGGCTTGCGGATGGGCAGGCCGCGCTTGAAGTCGCGCCAGTACTCCTGGGCCAGGGTGTCGCGGCCATACTCGAAGTGGCCAGTTACATAGATCTCGTGGAAGTCGCGGGTGGCGATGATGGCCGGGCCGGTCTCGAAGCCCTCGGAAAGTACGTGCAGTTCGGGGTGCTCCAGGAGCTCGCTGGCCTCGATGGCGGCATGGCGAGAGTGGGGCATGTTGTGCACCTCGTCAAAGCCGTTGGTGAGGAAGTTGTACTCGTCGCACAGGCGCTGGGGAAAGACGCCAAAGAGCTTCTGGGGGAGCTGCTTCTTTGGGATCTGGTAGAGGTGCCAGAGGCCGGCGAGGGCACCCCAGCACAGGTACATGGTGGAGAAGACGTGCTTCTGCGACCAGTCGATGATCTCGCAGAGCTCGTCCCAGTAGTCGACCTCGTCGAAGGCCATCTGCTCGACGGGTGCGCCCGTGATGATCATGCCGTCGTAGTTCCTGTCCTTGAACTTGTCGAAGGTGTCGTAGAACTTGACCAGGTGGTCCTTGGAAACGTGCGTCGACTCGTGCGTACTTACGCGCATGAAGTCGACGTTCACCTGAATGGGCGACTTGGACATGAGGCGCAGAATCTGGGTCTCGGTCTCGACCTTGGTGGGCATGAGATTGAGCAGGATGAAACGGAGGGGGCGAATGCGCTGCTCGCTCGCGGTCTCTTCCTCCAGGGCAAAGATGTGCTCCTGGTGGAGGGTCCTCTTTGCGGGAAGGCCGTCTGGAATGTTGATGGGCATGGGAACTCCTTGCGCTTGACTAGACACCTAGGATAGTCGACTCTGGGGCACGAGACATTGGGGACGGAGCAAATTGTCTCAGAGACAAAGGGGACAGAGCCGACGCTCTTGTGTGAGCTATGTCGGAGGGGGCAAAGGCCCTGCGGCGCGCAAGACCGGCTAGGGACCGGCTAGGGAGGGCGCCTCGCCGAGAGGGGAGCGAGCGTTTCGCCTCCGCTGACGCGCGGGGAGCGGGCTCCGTCCCTAATGTCTCTGAGACAGAATGCTCCGTCCCTAATGTCTCTCTGAGACAGCGGGCTCCGTCCCTATTGTCTCAGAGACAAAGTGCTCCGTCCCTAATGTCTCCTAATGTCTCGTGCGATAAAAAACCTTATGCAAAGAGACTTAGATTATGTATAGAATCACAGTGTAGGGGAACAAGAGAGTCGTAAAGAAAAGCGGGCAGCGCCTAGGAAGGTGGCCAAGCCTGCAAGGCAAGGGAAAGGAACACCTTACTATGGGAAAGATTCTGGGTATCGACCTGGGTACCACCAACTCCGCAATGGCAGTCCTCGAGGGCGGCGAGCCCACCATCATCGTTAACGCCGAGGGCGACCGCACCACCCCGTCCGTCGTTGGCTTCCGCCAGGACGGCGACCGTATCGTGGGCAAGGCAGCAAAGAACCAGGCTGTCACCAACCCCAAGAACACGGTCTTCTCCATCAAGCGCTTCATGGGCCGTCGCTATGACGAGGTCGGCTCCGAGCTCAAGACGGTCCCCTACACCGTCAAGTCCGGCACCGGCTCCCGCGCCGTCGTCGAGATTGAGGGCGAGGACTTCACGCCCGAGCAGATCAGCGCCATGATTTTGTCCAAGATGAAGGCTGACGCCGAGAAGTACCTGGGCGAGCCCGTCACCGACGCTGTCATCACCGTCCCCGCATACTTCAACGACGCCCAGCGTCAGGCCACCAAGGATGCTGGCAAGATCGCGGGCCTGAACGTCCAGCGTATCGTTAACGAGCCCACCGCAGCAGCTCTGGCATATGGCCTGGACAAGCAGAACCAGGAGCAGAAGGTCCTGGTCTTCGACCTGGGCGGCGGTACCTTCGACGTCTCCATCCTCGACCTCGCCGACGGCGTCGTTGAGGTTCTGGCCACCAACGGCGACAACCATCTGGGCGGCGACGACTGGGATCAGAAGGTCATCGACTGGATGGCCGACAAGTTCCAGCAGGAGAACGGGATCGACCTTCGCAACGACCCCATGGCCCTGCAGCGCCTGAAGGAGGCCGCCGAGAACGCAAAGAAGGAGCTCTCCTCCGCTCAGCAGGCTGACATCAACCTGCCCTTCATTGCCATGGACGCCAATGGCCCCAAGAACCTCATGTACACCCTGACCCGTGCCGAGTTCGAGCGCATCACGCGTGACCTGCTCGAGCGCTGCAAGCAGCCTGTCACCAAGGCCCTGTCCGACGCTCACCTGCAGCTGTCTGACATCAACGAGGTCATCCTCGTCGGTGGCTCCAGCCGTATGCCCGCCGTCCAGGAGCTGGTCAAGCAGATGACCGGCAAGCAGCCCAACATGTCCGTGAACCCCGACGAGGTCGTCGCCGACGGCGCAGCCGTCCAGGGTGGCGTTCTGACCGGCGATGTCTCTGGCATCCTCCTGCTGGACGTCACGCCCCTGTCCCTGGGTGTCGAGACTATGGGCGGCGTCATGACCAAGATGATCGACCGCAATACCACGATCCCGACCTCCAAGACCGAGATCTACTCCACGGCTGCGGACAACCAGACCTCCGTCGAGATCAACGTCCTGCAGGGCGAGCGTGAGATGGCTCGCGACAACAAGTCGCTGGGCAAGTTCAACCTCACCGGCATCCCCGCCGCACGTCGTGGCGTGCCTCAGATCGAGGTCACCTTTGACATTGACGCCAACGGCATCGTGAAGGTCACCGCAAAGGACAAGGGCACCGGCAAGTCCCAGCAGATCACCATCTCTGGCTCCACCGCTCTGTCTGACGACGAGGTCGACCGCATGGTCAAGGACGCCGAGGCCCACGCCGAGGAGGACAAGAAGCACAAGGACGAGATCGAGGTCCGCAACCAGACCGACTCCCTTTGCTACTCCACCGAGCAGACCCTGAAGGACCTGGGCGACAAGGCTCCCGCCGACGTCAAGAAGCAGGTCGAGGATGCCGTGGCCGAGGCAAAGAAGGCCCTGGGCGGCACCGACATCGACGCCATCAAGGCAGCCGGTGACAAGCTGCAGGAGGCTGGTCACAAGCTGGCGGAGATCGTCTACTCCGACACGAACGCCCAGGCTTCCGCTGGTGCTGATGCCGCAGGCGCCCAGCCTACTGGCAACCCCGACGATGTGGTTGACGCCGACTACGAGGTCGTGGATGACGACAAGGACAACAAGTAATTATCGAGGGTGACAGTATTGTCAGTCTCTTCTAGAGCAAGGAAGCGTTGGGCGGCCCACAAGGCAAAGGCCGCCCAACGCAGAACCCCCAAGGAGGGTGACGTGAAAGTGCCGATCGAGACAGAGGACGATAAGGCGACCACCGCCCCCGCGGAGGGCGCAGATACGACTGGCGCGGCCCAGGCCCAGGCAGCGGACGAGCTGAGCGAGGATGAGGAGGCTGCCCGCGTGGAGGCCGCAAAGCGCGCCGGCGAGCAGGCAGCCGAGGAGGACTTCAAGGCTGACGCCGACAAGATTCGCGCTGAGCGAGACGAGCTGCAAAAGAAGCTCGATGGCGTCTCCGAGGAGATCGAGTCGGCAAAGAAGCAGGCGGCAGACTCGGCCAATCGTCTGGCCCGCCTGCAGGCAGACTGGGAGAACTACCGTCGTCGCACGGCCAAGGAGCGCCTGGCCGAGAAGGAGCGTGCTGCGGAGAAGCTCGTGGTGAATCTCTTGCCTGTTCTGGATGACATGGAGCGCGCCTCCGAGCACGCCCGGTCCACGGGCGAGGGCGACGAGCAGCTGATGCAGTTCGTCGAGGGCGTCAACGCCATCCACGACAAGATGTACTCCATTCTCAACAGGGAGGGCGTGGAGGTCATCGACCCGGCTGGTCAGGCTTTCGACCCCAACCTTCACCAGGCCATCGGCCGCATGGAGAACTCCGAAGTCTACGACGAGACGGTGGCCCAGGTCTATCAGAAGGGCTATCGCATGGGAGACAAGATCATCCGTAGCGCGATGGTCACGGTTTCCTTTGGTGGGCCGAAGCGCCCCGCCCCCGAGCCAGAGGCCGAAGAGGTCTCGGAAGCCGAGGGTGCGGGAACGTCCGCGGACTCGAAGGCCCAGGACGGTGCCTCGAGCGAAAAGGCGGAGTAACAGCTCTGACGCTGCGCCCGGGCCACAGGTTCGGGCGCAGCTTTTATATACGTGACCGTGCCCACGGGATGACCGGCATGGCACGCAACGACGAAGGGAGGCGTCATCCTCATGGCAGGAAAGAGAAACTACTACGACATTCTGGGCGTGAAGCGTGACGCCACGGACGACGAGATCAAGCGTGCCTTCCGCAAACTGGCGGCAAAGTATCACCCTGACGCCGGCGGAGACGAGCAGAAGTTCAAGGAAATCAGCGAGGCCTACACCACGCTGTCGAATCCCGACAAGCGCAAGGAATACGACCAACTCCTGATGTTTGGTGGGATTCCCGGTGCCGACTTTGGCGGATCGGGTGGCCGCAATAGGGGTGCCTACACCTACACGACCAACATGGGTGGCGACTGGTCGGACATCTTTGACAACATTCGCAGCGGCGACGGCGCCTTCAACGGCTTCGACTTCTCGACGATATTTGGCGGATCAGCTGGTCAGCAACGTGCAGCGCGGCCCTCGAAGGGCGCGGACCTGACGATGACCATCGACGTCAGCGCCGAGGAGGCATTCACGGGCACCACACGGAAGGTCAACTTTACGGTGCCCTCCACGGGCGAGCGTCAGACCCTGGTGGTCAAGGTTCCCGCTGGCGCCGTGGACGGAGGCAAGCTTCGCTATCGCGGACGTGGTGAGCTGGGGACAAATGGCGGTCCGAGGGGCGACCTTGTGGTGACGACTCGCGTGGCCGAGCACCCGCTCTTCAAGCGCGACGGTGCGGACGTCCGCGTGGAGCTACCCATCACCGTGTACGAGGCGGCGCTTGGCGCGAGCGTCAAAGTCCCGACCCCAGGTGGCAAGGAGGTCTTGCTCAAGATTCCCGCAGGTACGCAGGGTGGAAAGACCTTCCGTTTCCGCAACATGGGCGCCCCGGACGTAAAGCACAAGGGTTCCACCGGCGCCTTGTACGTGACGGTCAAGGTTGTGATTCCCACGCACCTGACGGCCAAGGAACGCGACGCTTTCGAGTCGCTGCAGAAGGGCGACACGCGTGAATACAGAAAGGATGTGGAGCGCTATGGCGCGTAGTGGTCGCGGTCACGAGCGCGACGACGAGCTGGAGGACGGCCTGTTCTCTGAATCGGCGGCCAACAAGGACAAGCCGCTATACATGATCAGCGTGGCGGCCGAGCTGACGGGCATGCACCCGCAGACCCTGCGTGTCTACGAGCAAAAGGGCCTGGTGACACCGGGTCGTTCACGTGGCAACACCCGCCTGTATTCTCGTGGTGACATCGAGCGCCTGAACCTTATTAGCAAGCTGACCGACGAGGGCATCAACCTCGCTGGTGTGGTCCGTATCCTGGACATGCGCGAACGTGCCCAGGAACGCGACCGTCAGATCGACGAGCTGCGTGCTCGCGTGCGTGAGCTGGAGGACGAGGTCCACGAGCTGCGCATGCGCGAGAAGATTACGGCACTGGCTCGCTATGACGGGGCGAGTCCCGAGCAGGTTATGCGCGGACTCCTGCACGACGGTAGCGATGGCGTTCAGTGACGGCTTGACGTGCGGCGCCGAGCGACGGTGGGTCCGGACGCGCGAGGCCGCGCAAGGCAGCACCGGGCGCCGGGCGCTAACGTGCACAAAATGTTCGCGACGCGCGATTTCGGGCGAAAAGTGAAATTATCAGTAATTCGGGCACACTCGGGATTCTTGCGAGTGTGCCCGAATTCGTAAAACGGCGTCACCCTTGCCCAAAAGCGAAATCATCAGCTCCTTGTGCGCGTTGTGGCCGCACGGGCGTCTGTCGATACGCTGCGGACACCTCCTGCGGTCGCCCGTCGTGCCGTCATTCCGCGTCAGAATCCTGCCAGTATGCCGATAGAAAACCTATTGTAAAGAGACTTAGATTTTACGTATAAGCCCAGCTAAGGCGGGAACACTAGTACCGATAGACGAGCGAGCCATCCGCCCCAGGCGCTGTGGCTCAGGGAAGGGTGATGCATATGAGGTTTGACAAGTGGGCAGTGACGGCCCAGGAAGCGTTGCAGTCGGCAGTCTCCATAGCCGCCGATGCCGAGGCGGATGAGGTGAGGCCCATCCACCTTCTGAAGGCATTGCTTTCCTCCGGCGAGCGCAACCTCCGCGCGATCATCGAGCGCGTTGGTGCCGATCCCGCCCAGGTAGAGGCCCAGGTGGACGACGTTATCGCGCATGCTCCCCATGTCACGGGCGACATGAGCCAGATGGGTATCTCCAACGAGCTGGTGCGCGTGGGCGATGCCGCGGAGAAGCTTGCCAGCAAGCAGGGCGATGCCTATGTGACCAGCGAGCACCTCCTTTGCGCCCTGGCGGACGAGAAGGGCGATGCCGGCTCTGCGCTCAAGGGCGCGGGAGTCACCAGCAAGCGCGTGCTGGAGGCATACAACGACCTGCGTGGTGACGAGCGCGTCACCTCCCAGGACCAAAAGACCCAGTTCGAGGCCCTGGAGCAGTATGGCCGCAACGTCACGGACCTTGCACGTCAGGGAAAGCTTGACCCCGTGATCGGCCGCGTCGAGGAGATTCGCCGCACCATCCAGGTCCTCAGCCGCAGGACAAAGAACAACCCCGTCCTCATCGGTGAGCCTGGCGTGGGAAAGACCGCAATCGTCGAGGGGCTGGCCGAGCGCATCGTCGCTGGCGACGTTCCCTCCACGATCAAGGACAAGGACATCGTCGAGCTGGACATGTCTGCCCTGGTAGCTGGCGCAAAGTATCGTGGCGAGTTTGAGGACCGCCTGAAGTCCGTGCTCAAGGAGGTCGAGAAGTCCGACGGTCGCATCATCCTCTTCATAGACGAGCTCCATACCATCGTGGGCGCCGGCGCCACCGAGGGGTCCATGGACGCGGGCAACATCCTGAAGCCCGCTCTGGCCCGCGGCGAGCTCCACGCCATCGGCGCGACGACTCTGGACGAGTACCGCAAGTACATCGAGAAGGACCAGGCTTTGGCCCGCCGTTTCCAGACGGTCCTGGTGTCCGAGCCCACCGTGGAGGACACCATCTCCATCCTGCGCGGTCTCAAGGACAAGTACGAGCAGCACCACCGCGTCCGTATCACTGATGCGGCCCTAGTCAGCGCTGCCGACCTGTCGAACCGCTACATCAGCGAGCGCTTCCTGCCCGACAAGGCCATCGACCTGGTGGACGAGGCCGCCAGCCGCCTGCGCATGGAGCTGGATTCCATGCCCGCAGAGATTGATGCCGTGGACCGCGAGCTCACCCAGAAGCAGATCGAGGAGCAGGCCCTGATGAAGGAGGAGGACGATGCCTCCAAGGAGCGCCTGGCCAACCTGCGCAAGGAGATTGCCGTCACTCAGGAGAAGCTGGACGGCATGAAGGCCAACTGGCAGAACGAGAAGTCTGCCGTCGACCGCGTCCAGGACCTAAAGAGCCAGATAGAGGACGCAAAGGGCGAGGTAGACCGTGCCATCAGGGACGGAGACCTGGCTCATGCCTCAGAGCTGCGCTACTCCACCATCCCCTCCCTGCAGAAGGAGTACGACGCTGCCGAGCAGCTGCTAAAGACCAAGCAGGACGAGGGTGGCATCCTCAAGGAGGAGGTCACTCCCGAGGAGATCGCAGAGGTCGTCTCGGCCTGGACAGGAGTCCCCGTGTCAAAGATGATGCAGGGCGAGATGGACAAGCTCAAGAACCTGGAGACCGAGCTCCACAAGCGCGTCGTGGGCCAGAGCGAGGCAGTCTCTGCCGTGTCCGCGGCTGTTCGCCGCAGCCGTGCGGGCCTTAGCGACCCCAACCGTCCCCTGGGCTCCTTCTTCTTCCTCGGCCCCACGGGCGTAGGAAAGACCGAGCTGGCAAAGGCCCTGGCGGAGTGCCTCTTTGACGACGAGAAGGCCCTGGTGCGCATCGACATGTCCGAGTACATGGAGAAGTTCAGCGTCCAGCGTCTGATCGGCGCACCTCCCGGATACGTGGGCTACGACGAGGGCGGCCAGCTGACCGAGGCCGTGCGCAGGCGTCCCTACTCGGTGATCCTCCTGGACGAGATGGAAAAGGCGCATCCCGACGTCTTCAACATCCTGCTCCAGGTGCTGGATGATGGTCGTCTGACCGACGGCCAGGGTCGTGTGGTGTCCTTCAAGAACACGATCATCATCATGACTTCCAACGTCGGCTCTCAGTTCATTGCGGGTGCCAATGCCTCCAGCGATCCGGACGAGGTTCAGAAGCAGGTCAATAATGCCCTGCGTCAGACCTTCAAGCCTGAGTTCCTGAACCGCATCGACGACGTGGTCGTCTTCCATGCCCTGGGCCTGGATGACATCGAGAAGATCGTACATATCCAGCTCAAGGACGTGCGAGCCCGTCTTGCGCGCGAGAGGATCAAGCTCGAGCTTTCCGACTCGGCCATTCAGTCTCTGTCCCTCGATGGCCTGGATCCTGTCTACGGCGCCCGTCCCCTGAAGCGCCTGATTCAGCGTCAGGTGGTGGACAATGTGGCCGCGCTGATCATCGACGGCAAGTTGCATGAGGGCGATACCGTCCGCATCGACGTGGGTGCCGATGACAGGCTCTGCGCGGAGCGCGTGGAGGGCGCCGCGGCCGCTGCTGGCACCAGCGACAGTGGCGAACCCGTGGAGCCCGACTCCGTCGAGTAGCCTATGTCTGGCCAGTTCATACAGGCGTTTTTTCAGGACGCCGCACTTCTTTGGGGGTGCGGCGTCCTGCTTGTCTGGGCGTGCTAATCTGTGTGCTAGAAAAAACGTTACATGCGGCTCTGGAAAGAGGGGCGTTTTGGTTTGTGGGAGGAGCTACCCATGGCGGACGACATAGACGAGGCCAAGTTGGGCGCTCCTTCCGAGGGGCCTGAGCCGGGAGACGAACTGTCTGAGTCAGTGACGACGGAGGACGAGACCGAGCTCGAGTCGTCAGAGGCCGATCCTGAGGCCGCGCCAGGGGATACCGGGCCGGTCGAGGCTGGGACGGATGACGAATCGATTGAGGCCGATGTCGAGGCGGATTCCGACCAGGCGGAGGAGACGGACCACGCGGAAGGGGAGGGTGAACCCCCAGAGGTCGAGCCCGCGACGGATGCTGGGTCCGAGGCCGAGGAGGACACCGACCAGGGTGAGGGCGAGCCTGGCCGGGGCTCGGAGGAGTCTGATACTGGCAAGGAGTCTGAGCTCGAAGACGAGCCCGACGCCGAGCCCGAAGCCGAGCCCGACGATGCGGATGCCGATGAGCTCGATGCCGATTCCGACGAGGAGCCAATTACGAACTCCGGGGAGCCCTCCGACGCCGAGCCAGACGCCGAGCCCGACGATGCGGGCGATAGTGCCGCTACCGAGCCCGACGCCGAGGACGACGATGCGGGCGATAGTGCCGCTACCGAGCCCGACGCGGAAGCCATTCCCGCTCCCTCGGCAATCAACGCCTTCATCGATCGCATGGTCCCCGCCGTTGAGGAGGCCAAGCCCGAAAAGTCCGACGACCAGATTTTGGATTCCATCGACGCGTCCGTTCCCGCCATGGACCTGCCCGAGGGCGTCTTTTCTCGTTTCAAGTCTGGAGCGGCGGTCAAGTACAACAGGACGGTCCTGGATGACCCGGACCGCTACGATCGCGTGCCCGGCGAGGGAAAGAGCCGTAGCAAGCGCCGTACCGTCGTAGTCTTTTTGGTCCTGATGCTGGTGCTAGCCGCCGTCGTTGTCTTTGCCACCTACCGCATGGAACTGTGGGGAGGAAAGTCCGTCCCCATGGTGTCTGGCCAAACGCAGGAACTCGCCAGCATGAACATCCGCGAGCACGGCTTTGAGGTGAAGGTTCAGGAGGATATCGTCGACGGCGAGGGAGGCAAGGTCCTGAGCACCGATCCTGCCGAGGGGACCCGCATCGACCCGGGCAGCACCGTGACCCTGCACGTGGGCGTGTCGCGAGTGATTCCCAAGGTCAGGGGTCTTTCTTCTGATGATGCCCAACAGGCTCTGCGCGATATGGGCGCGCGTAGGATCAGCCTGTCTTATATGGGTTCCAGCGAGCCGGCGGGTACGGTCATCGGCGTCGAGCCCGAGCAGGGACGTTCCTTTACCACCGACCAGGAGGTCAAGCTGACCATCGCCCAGGCCTTTACAGTGCCCTACGTCGTCGGTCAGGAGGAGGAAGAGGTGACCAAGTCCCTGACCGACCAGGGCTTCAAGGTCAACGTGACCTACATAAAGACGGACAAGCAGGACAAGGGTAAGGTTCTGGATACCGACCCAAAGCAGGGGACGACGATTGAGGCCGGGGCCACCATCACGCTCAAGGTCTCGGCGGTCGGCCCCATCGACTACCACCACCTGCTGGAGTACCACGACTATTCGCCACAGGACATTGCAAACTACCTGGACAAGCAGGATTTCGATCTCCAGAGCAACTACGCCGAGAACAACGAGCTCTATGCCCTCTACGCCTCGACCAACAAGGGCTCGATCGTCTTTAGCCCCAAGCCCTACTCGCATACCTTCGACAGCGAGAAGGACGTTGCGGAGACTGACTTCCTGTCCAGCGGCCAGAAGTTCGACGGTATACGCTTGGACATTCCCGTCTCGGACCTGCCGGCTGACGCGAATACCCTTTCGGATGGGGCCCTGCAGGCGATCATGGACCGCTGCGGTTTCAAGGACCCCCTGCAAAAGGTGAACCAGGACTCCATCGCCCTGCCAGCGGGTGCGCAAAAGAATGGCACGGCCTTCACCTGCGCCTATGGCGAGGAGAATGGCTATTACTGGACGGTGCTCATAGCCAACGAGGGTGGCGGCACGCGAGCTACGGCAACGGTAGCGCCCAAGGCCCTCTACGACGGAGTGGATCTGACGGGCTTTGACGGCAGTGTCTGCAGCATGGTGGCGTACTCTGACGTCTACGCCCAGTAGGAAGTGGGAGGATGACCTTGGAGGAAGAGAAGAAGGCTTCCGCCTCAAGGGCGGCTGACCCTGAGGCGGCTGCGAATGCCAGCCGTGCAGCAAGACAGTCCGCAAAGCCCGCCAAATCGACCAAGCAAGCCAGGCAAAAGTCCGCCTATCTGCGTGCGGAGAATGAGGACGATGACGGCTACGATCCCTATTCGGACCGTCCCGCCAGACCAGAGCCCCTCTTTGAGCGGGACCCTTGGAGCTAGTCTCCCGCTAAGCCGGCATCTTCGCGAAACGCAGAGGGGCGTCGCATCCTGACTCGGCCTTGAGCCGACCAGGATGCGACGCCCCTTGTTCTGTCAATGGCGGCACAGACTAGAGTGAGCTGACCAGGACCCAGATGATGAGGACCGCGGCCAGGATGAGGACGATGATGCCAATGGTGGACATCAGGGACTGGCGGCGCTTCAGACGCTGTTGCGTCACGAAGATCGTGCGCTTGCCCTTGGGAATCTCCAGGTACTGGCTGTAGCGGTTGCCCTGGCCACGCACCTGGCCCATGCCGGAGCGGGCCCTGCGATAGGACCTGCCGGAGAAGGCGCCACCGCGCACGGAGATGTTTGAGTCGTGCGTGTATTCGCCCAGTGAGGCACCGTCCTGAGCCAGATCATCGATGGCTTCCTGGGTGCGATGCGGGGTGCGCTGACGTACGAAGTTGGGCTGGACGCGCGAGCGGGTGACCTCGATGGGATTGCCCTCGGCGTCAAGCTGCTGCTCGATGCGGGGAGCCTCGTCGTAGTAGCTCTCCTGGCTGGCGGGGCGGGCATAGTGGGGCTCTGCCTCTACGTAGCGGGCGCCTTCCTCATAGCGGTCGCCGTAACCAGCGTACTCGGGGTTCTCGGCAGCGCGCGTATCTGCTGCGGCAATCTCGCTCTGCTGGGGAAGGGGCTGTCGTGCGGCATGGCGGGGAAGCGGGCCAGCCGAGCCCTGGGTGCCCATGGCGCCCGTCGCGCCAAGGGCGCCACTGGCGCCGATGGAGTCCATGGGGAGCTCGCCATCGTAACGCTGGGCCTCTTCGTCCGAAGACGAATAGTCCTGCGGCCTCGCAAGGGGCTCGTGCGTCTTGTCAAACTCGTCTTCGCTCATGCTTCCCCCGAAAACGTCAGACATCCTATCGTGTCGAGCGTGATGTGTGCGCTCGCATACAGAACAATGATAGCCCAGCTAAGCAGGCGTGGACTTTGTTGGAGAGAATTTTGCATTATCAGGCCACTAATCTGAGAATAACCAATATCTTATATACACACACTTAGATTACATGAGCAAAGAATGCTAAGAAATTCTTTGTGAATACGTATAACTCGCTCCCCCCAAGGGAACATATATAAGCGAAAACAGAGGCGCACATACCAGGGCGCCAGCGAGCTAAAAGGAGTGAGCATTATGACGAACATGGTTCCGTATGATCGTTACGCAAGGGCACTGAGCAGGGCTTTCGATCCCTTTGACGACTTCTTTATGAAGCCCTTCACCACCCTGTCTGCTGAGGGCGGCTTCGATGTGGACGTCGAGGACGCGGGTGACAAGTACGTGGTCTCTGCCGAGCTTCCTGGCGTCACCAAGGATCAGGTGGACGTTGAGCTCAATGAGGGCCGTCTGTCCATCTCCGTGGACAAGAAGGAGTCCGACGAGAAGAAGGCAAAGAACTTCATCCACAAGGAGACCTCCGAGTGGCAGGCCACCCGCGGCTTCTATCTGAAGGACGCATCCACCACCGGCCTTACCGCAAAGCTCGACGGTGGCGTCCTGACGGTGAACGTCCCCAAGCAGCAGGAGACCAACAACGTGACGAAGATCACCATCGACTAGCATGCATCCAGCGACTCGGAGGCATGCGTAGCCAGGCGGGCATCGCAAGAGCGGTGCCCGTTTTTTGTGAGTGCGACAAATGCCCCAGGGGTGAGCATCCCAAAGCGGGACATTCACCCCTGGGGCATTTGTCACAATCGTCAACGGCATCCTTGAGTCAAAGATGAGGAAGCGCAAGCTGTGAGTCCGGGACTGGCGGCTGGCGCCAAGTCCGCTCCGGTGACGGGACGACATGCTGTCTATCTGGAGTTTTGCGCTTGACGCGCAGATAGAAGCCTCATTGCCGTAAGGTGCATGAGGCTTTTTTCGATAGTATCTGCAGGTAGTACAGGAACACCGAGGTTTATCGCATGACGGACGCACCCTCAGAGGTTGCCATGACGGAGCACGACAACCAAAAGGACGACAACGGCTTTGGCGCCGCGCGCGGTGGCATCATCTTCATCGAGGTCGTCGTCCTCGTCTTCCTGGCCTACCTGGTGCTCTCTGGAAAGATCGGCACCTTTCTGGAGGCCATGGCCGGCGTGGACGTGCGTTGGGTCCTCTTGGGCATTGGCATGTATGGTGTCTACTACGTCTTTGGCGTGCTGGCCTATGTCCTGCCCGTGGCAAGGGATCCAGAGACTCCCCTGGGCATCCGCGACCTCATGAGCGTGGAGTCAGCGGGTCTCTTCTTTTCCAATCTGACACCCAACGGCTTGGGCGGGGCGCCAGCGCAGATTGTGCGCCTGACTGCGGCTGGCCTTTCCGTGGGCGACGCAGGCGCCGTCCAGTACACGCGCTTCGTGGTCTACGAGTTTGCCGAGGCCCTCTTTGCGGCGATCATGCTGGGGCTCAGGCTGAACTTCTTCCTGGACTTGTACGGCAACCTCATGTTCATCGGCGTGGTGCTCTTTGGCTTCAAGGTCGTGGAGCTCTCGGCCATCATGTTCGTCTGCCTGGCCCCCGGCATCGTGACCCGCGTGGGCGAGTGGTTCATCAACTTCCTGGTGCGCCATGGCTGGCTTCGAGAGGACCATCGTGGCCGCTGGGATGACATGGCCATCAACGAGGTCCAGGAGTTTGCGAAGGGCTTTCGTGGTGCCTTCCGCAACTGGCGTGGCATGCTGATGACCCTGCTGGTGACGATGTTGCAGCTGGCCTGCCTCTACTCGCTCTCCTGGTTCGTCATCCATGCCTTCCACATGGATGCGGACTTCCTGACCTGCATGGCCGCGGGTTCCATGCTGGAGCTTTTGACCTCGGCCATCCCCCTGCCGGGCGGCACAGGCGGAGCCGAGGCGGGCTTTGCCTTCATGTATGCCCCTCTCTTTGGCGAGGCCCTGGCAGCGGGCTATGTGGTCTGGCGCGCGGTGGAGTTCTTTATCCCCACGGCGCTGGCGGCGCCCCTGGCCACCCTGCGCTCGACCGACGACCGCGACAACGTTCACACGGTCTACCTGCGTATTCGCAGCCACTTCCACCGATAGTGTGACAATGGCGCCAGGCGCTACTGTCCCAAAATGTGACAGTAGCGCCTGGCACTTTTGTCATCCAAAGGGGGTGCTTCCTTTTGGATATTGTCACACTGTCCCTAGATCATCTCCAGGAAGGCCTCGATGCGGGTCTTGAGCTGGCCAGCGTCCTCGGTGGAGTAGTCGGTCGTGATGTGCATGTAGGGGATGCCCGCCTCGTCGGCAGCAGCCTCCATGCCAAAGGCTTCCATCTCGTAGATGGTGCAGAACTGCAGCGAGCAGTCGATGATGCCGTCGGCATGCTGCTCCTTGGCCATGCGGATGACGTCCTCCTCGCGGCCCTTGTTGGGGGTAAAGATGGCGCACTGGATGTTGAAGTAGCGGTCAGCGATGTTGTCCAGCATCTCGTCTACAGTCTGGCCGGACTCGTCCACCAGGTCCTTGTAGTAGCGGGAGCCCGTGCAGCACTCCTCGCCGACCACGACGCCACCGGCCTTTTCGATGATGTTGAAGAGCTTCCAGTTGGGCACTGCCATGGGGGTGCCGGTGTAAAGAATGCGCTTGGCACCCTTGGGGGCGACGCCCTCGCCTGCGGCACCGCGCTGCTCGCACTCGGCAGCCATGTCGTTGATGGCCTTGGTCAGTCGGACGGAGTCGTCCATGAAGGCCGCCTGCACGGTGAGGAGGCTGTCCAGACCTGAGATGGGCGCTGGGTCAAAGGCACGGGCATGATAGAGGCGCTGGAGGGCGCGACGCTTGTCGTTGGCCATCTTGATGCCCTCGTGCAGGGAGTCGGCGGTGATCTTCTGGCCGGTCTCTTGCTCCAGGCGCTCTGCCAGGCGATGGATTTCGTTGCGCCACATCTGCTTGGTCTCGTCGGTGCGGACGTGGGGCACGTCCATGATGTACATGGGCTTCTGCGTGCCAAAGAACTCGTAGGCCTTCTTCTTTCCATCGCAGGTATTCTCGCCGATGACCAGGTCGGAGCTCTCGATGTAGGGGCAGACCTTGCCCAGCTTGAAGCCGGTGAAGCCCTTGATCAGGGGGCAGGTGTTGCGGGGCAGGTGCTTCTCCACCTCGGTGGGGGCAAAGTCGGCACCGGCACAGAGGCCCACGGCGATGCCGCCGGCGGCGGTTACAATCTCCTCGGGCACGTAGAGGCAGAAGGAGCCGATGATCTTCTTTGCCTTGCCCGACTCCTTGGCGTCCAGCTTCTCCTTGATCTCGCCTGAGTGGAGGTTGGTGGCAAAGACGTTCAGGTAGTCGCATGCCTTGGGACGGTTCTCCTGGGTCAGGAACATGTCACCGTACATCTGGCCCACGGCGCCCAGCAGGGCATCATGGGACTGGGTGTCTATGCCCAGGCTCTCCCACATGGGGTAATAGTTCACTTCTTCTGCCATGGTGGCTCCTCTCCACGCGCAAGGTCCCCCGACCTGCGCAATATCGTGCGACTCAGCCGGCTGCTGGTCGCTGATTCACATGTGGTAGAGCCTATCCTTGGCGGCCTGACGAGAAGCCCCAAAGTGCCTCGCGTGACCTAACGAAAAGTATTTTTACCATACAAGAGGTTTGGAAAACAGACGCCGTACGCTCACGTAGGTGTACGGCGTCGTTATGCACGTGAATGGATAACGAAGGCGGGCATGTGCACTGGCGGTTATGATGGGACGGATTCATTGTGCGGCCGCGACGCCGCTTGTAGAGAGGGTTGAGCGATGAGGGGCATCGGAATAGACATTGGCTCCACGGCCACGAAGGTGGCGGTGGTCGAGGACGGCGAACTGGCGCTAAAGCTGCTGGCTCCCACGGGATTCTCTAGCGTGGAGGCTGCCGAGCAGGCGGCGCAGCGCCTGGCCGAGCATGGCATTGACGTGCAAAAGGAGCAGGTGGTGGCCACGGGCTACGGTCGCATCTCCGTACCCTACGCCAGTCGTGCGGTGACCGAGATTACCTGTCACGCAAAGGGCGCCTGGTGGCTCTTTGGCCAAGATGGTGTGGTCATCGACGTGGGCGGACAGGACACCAAGGTCCTGGAGCTGCGCAAGGGCATGCTCAAGAAGTTCCTGATGAACGACAAGTGCTCCGCTGGCACGGGCAAGTTCCTCGAGGTCATGGCCAACCGCATGGGTGTCTCGCAGGAGAAGCTCAGCGAGCTGGCGGCGCGGGGAGAGAAAATCACCATCTCCAGCATGTGCACGGTCTTTGCCGAGTCCGAGATCATCTCGCTCATCGGTCGGGGAGAGCCACTGGAGAACATTGCCTCGGGCGTCATCGAGTCCGTGGTGGGTAAGGTCGTGGCCTTGGCCTCGCAGATTCCCGGGGACCGGTGCTTCCTGACGGGCGGCCTTTGCGACAACGCCTACATAGTGGGGAGGTTGGCCGACCGCATGGGCAAGCCCGTAGCCACCAGGCCCGAGGCCCGCTATGCCGGTGCCATCGGTGCGGCCCTGGCAGCCCAGCGCTAGCGTCGCCCGTTCCTGCCAAAAGGGGTACTCCCTTATGGATAAGGGGTACTCCCTTCTGGCATAAAATGTGACAGTAGCGCCTGGCGCTTTTGTCACAAAAACGGGCTCACCCGAAGCCAGGTGAGCCCGCCCTTATCATTCGATGGGACGGCATCCCCAGAGGGGATTGTCGCGTTTAGCGGCGGTCGTCGTGCTTCTTGGACTTGGAGAAGTCGAAGTCGCTGTAGCGGCCGGCGTGGTTGTAGCCCTTGCGGCTCTCGGCGCGAGAGAAGCCGGGCTTGCCATTGTCGTGGAAGTCGCGGTGGCCGTAGCCGCCACGTCCGCCACGATCACGGTCATCGCGTCCGCCGCGGAAGCCGCCACGACGGTCGTCGCCACGGCCGCCACGATAGCCGCCGCGGTCACGGTCGTCGCGCCCGCCGCGGAAGCCGCCACGGTCACGGTCGTCGCGCCCGCCGCGGAAGCCACCACGTCCGCCACGGTCGTCGCGCCCGCCGCGGAAGTCGCCGCGTCCGCCACGGTCACGGTCGTCGCGCCCGCCGCGGAAGCCGCCACGACGGTCGTCGCGCCTGTCGTCGCGGTTGGGGTCCTCGCCCATCTCGACCAGCTTTGCCTCCAGGGACTTGGCGACCTTCACGGCCAGGTCGGCCAGCTGTGCCTTCTCGTCCTCGTCGAGGCAGTCAAAGTAGTCGATCTCCTCGACGGGCTCGCCCAGGTGACCGTCGACGGTGCTGCCCTTCTCGGTGAGCTCGACGATGGTCTCGTAGCCGTCGTCCTCGGAGGTGCGGATGACGACGATGTCCTTTGCCTCGAACTCCTTCAGCAGCTCGGTGAGGCTGCGAGAGCTCATGTCCAGGAGGAAGCCAAGCTCCTTCTTGGTGGTCTTGGGCTTGACCTTGAGCATGGTGATCAGGCGCTCGTTGATGCGGAGCTGCTCGCCGTTGCGCTCGTCCACGGCGGCCTGGGCCTTCTTGTAGCGGCGCAGAAGACCGCTCATGCGGCCGATCTTGTCCTGGAGGGGCATCTCCTCGAGGGGAGCGTGCTCGCCCTCGGCCTGGCCCTGGACCTCGCCCTCGGCTGCGGGAGCCTGGTCGGCGTCCTCCTCGGCCTCTGCCTCGTCTGCTGCGTCATTCTCGTCGGCAACGTCCTCGCCCTGGACGAACTCCTCGTCCTCAATGGCGTCCTGGTCCTCGACCTGCGCGTCAGCGTTGATCTGGTCGAGCTCTTCGTTCTGGTTCTCTAGCATGCAATTCCTTCAATCTGGCGTCATTTTTCACCTTGGACGCCTCACAGGGCGGCAATTCGACGTAGCCGCGGTCTCCTCACAGTCATCTGTGAGCTGGAAAAGAATACCAGTCCATGGTGAAAGTTCTCTGACGGCCGCTGTAGCTGCGCAAACAACACGTGACGCACACAAGCCGCCGTCGCGCCGCTTGGGGAGTCGCGCCGCCTGGGGGTAGCCCCCTAGGCGGCAAAGTGCCGCGCAAGAGGTTATCCCCAAGCGGCGCTGGGCTGGTGGCAGGAGGAGGGATGACGCGCGCGAAATGGCAAGACGGGCGCAATCTTGCGGTTTCGGCCCGTTTTGGGCAGCCCGTGTACGTTATAGCTACTGTCCCGCGGCCCTATTACCCTCTGCCCTGCTACCCCGAGGCCTGCCATCCTGCCGTCTGCGCTTTCGTTTCGCGCATGAAAACTTCTTGACACTGCATCTTTAACACTCGACTACGTGCCTTGTCCCGTGGGGGTCCCTGCGGTCTCCTAGATGCGTTACCCGCCATAGAGGAGGCCACCTTGAACAACAGCGATGCCTGCCGTGCCCTGCCGAACTTTGCCCTACCCGTTTACCACGAGCCCAACTTCCGCAATCCAAAGCTGGTCTATGCGCCGGACTGCAAGTTCCAGCAGGTGGAAAAGGACGGTGTCGCCCCCGAGGGATTCCACAGCACCTCGATGTACCCCGAGTACTTCAAGATTGGCGGGACCTGGCATCTGGCTGAGGAAAGTCGCATGGACTCCAGCGTGGTCGTCCGCCGAGAAGGTGACGACGTCGCCCTGGATGTCGTGGAGAACCGCAACCTCAAGGCCGGTCAGACCATCGTGATGGGTCGTAGCGAAGACGGACGCGATGGCATTCTTGTATACACGCACGGATTTGATGTAGAGTCGGGTGCCCCAGACGCTGGCGGCGGCGAGTTTGTCTTTCGCCAGGGTCGCAGCCGCGAGACCGCCTTTGCCCGCGACTATGACCGTCTGATCGAGCTCCTGCGCTACGAGCGCGACCATGGCAACATCCTCTGGGTCATGGGACCGGCCTTTGCCTTTGACTACGACGCGCGCCGCTTCATGCAGGCCATGGTCGAGGGTGGCTACGTGGACGGAGTCCTGGCCGGCAATGCCTTGGCCACGCACGACCTGGAGGCAGGTACCCTGCACACGGCCCTGGGTCAGGACATCTACACCCAGCGATCCATGCCCAGCGGTCACCACAATCATCTGGATGTGATCAACCGCGTGCGCAACTCCGGCTCCATCCACCAGTTCATCAAGGACTACCAGGTGGATAACGGCATCATATATGCCCTGGACAAGTGCCATGTTCCCTTTGTGCTCACGAGCTCCATCCGCGACGACGGGCCCCTGCCCGAGGTCATCGCCGACGCCTACGAGGGGCAGACGGCCATGCGCCAGATGGTAAAGAAGGCCACGACCGTCATCTGCCTGGCGACCATGCTGCACACGATTGCCACCGGCAACATGACGCCGTCCTTCCGCGTGACTGAGGACGGGACCGTGCGGCCGCTCTATCTGTATGCCGTGGACTCCGCCGAGTTCGTGGTCAACAAGCTCCAGGATCGCGGCTCCCTGAGCGCCACGACCTTCGTGACCAACGTGCAGGACTTCATCACCATCGTGGCCAAGGGTCTGGGCGTCGCACCCGGCTACACGCCCTGGGGCTGATGCCGCCCGCCGTGCCACTTGGAGGCTATCCCCCCAAGTGAGGGGTGTTTGTCACGCCTACCAGACGACCAGGGGGTCGTCCTGGCTGGCGACGCAGATGGACAGGAGGCCGTCGGCCGTGCGGGCCTCGGCCAGGGAACCATCGCTAAGTTCGTCCACCACCTGGGCGCCTACGGCATCCGCAAGGGTGCGGACGCAGGCGCCGGGCGTGTTGTTCTTTTGCGAGATGTGCAGGGCCACCACGGTCTCGGTATCCTCGCCCACCAGGTGTCCCAGGGCATCGGCTGCCTGGTCGTTTGACAGGTGGCCGTGGTCGCCGCCCACGCGCGCCTTCAAAAAGGCGGGGTAGGGGCCATGGGCCAGCATGTTCACGTCGTGGTTTGCCTCAAGGCCCAGGATGCGGACTCCGCGCAGCCTGCCCAGCGCATCTGCCGTCAGGTAGCCCGTGTCGGTGCACCAGCCCAGGGCGTCCTGGACCTCGCCGTATTCGTCGATGACACTGACACGCAGGCCAAAGGGGTCGGCCACGTCATGTGAGGTGGGAAAGAGCTCCACGTGCATGCCCGCCAGGTCCAGGCTCTGGTCGTGGTCGACCAGGTCGAAGGGGAGGTCCAGCGTGACCGAAGATCCGCCGGCCGTACCGGCTGTGGCAACGAGTGGGGCCTCCATCCTCTTGTGCAGGGTGGTGAGGCCGCGCACGTGGTCCGAGTGCTCGTGAGTCACGAAGACCGCCTGCACCCGCGTAAGGTCGCAGCCTACGGCGTCAGCGCGGCGCCCCAGCTCGCGCCAGGAGATGCCGCAGTCCACGAGGATGGACCCATCGGGTCCCTGGATGACGGCGGCATTGCCCTTTGACCCGCTGGCCAGGACAAACAGATGCAGTAGCGGTTGCACGTGCGGCGCTCCCCTTGGTAGCTAAAAGGTTATCCGTGACATTGTGACAGAGCGGGCGGCCGTGCGGATTCCGTATCATAAAAGGCAGAGAAAACGAGTCTCGGAGCTTGTGACAATAGCGCCAGGCGCTAGCGTCCCAAAATGTGACAATAGCGCCTGGCGCCA
Source organism: uncultured Olsenella sp. (assembly GCA_900316105.1). Lineage (GTDB taxonomy): Bacteria > Actinomycetota > Coriobacteriia > Coriobacteriales > Atopobiaceae > Olsenella_F. The sequence goes on along the minus strand of ONBR01000006.1, from coordinate 64,361 downwards.
TTGTCACACGCCGGCCGAGCTATGCGGGAGATGAGAGACATGTACTGCGAGAAATGCGGGGCAAAGCTGCCGGACGGTGCCGGCTTCTGCCCGAAGTGCGGTTACGACGTGCGCGGAGGCCGCAGGGACGGCCACGCGGTCAATGGGGCCTCGCCCAGCTCGACCGCATCCTTTCCCGTGATGGAGCCAGAGCAGCAGGTGGATCCCCTGCCAGTGGGCGGGGGCGCCGTCACATCCAGGAAGAGGCCCAAGTCCTCCATCATCCCCGTGCTCCTGGGAGCTGGCATGGTTGCCGCGGTGATCATCATCGCCCTGGCCGTCCTGCCCAACATGCCGGGTAAGGACCCCGACGGTTCTGGCCAGGCCACTATAGTCAGCAGCTCTGACCAGCAGGGTGACCAGGACAAGAAGGACTCGGGCCAGTCCGCCGATGCATCGTCCAGCGCGGACGGTCAGGATTCCGACCAATCCCGGGGCAGCGACGCAAGTTCGGATTCCAGCACGACTTCGGCCCCGTCGTCCGAGTCCGGTTCCAGCTCAATCTCCGACCCACAGTCGTCCGATGGCTCGTCTTCCGTCTCTGGCGATTCCTCCTTCACCCCTCCCGTCGGTGCAGCAGACTATGGCTCCTATTCCATCTCGTCCTCCAACCAGGTGGTCGAGAATCTGTATGGAGCCAAGGTCCAGATGCCCAGCACGGCGCAGCTCCGTGACGCGAGCGATAGCGAGCTGGACTTCTACGACCAATACACTGGCGCAGACATCTACCTCAGTGTGTGTTCCAGTAACGGCCAAACCCTCGACGACGTGTACGCCTCTTTGAAGGACAAAGCCAGTCAGGATTCCGACGCCTACAAGACGATCGACCGAAAGAAGGGCTTCTGCGTCGTCTCCTATGAGGCGGGCGACTTGATCTTTTATCGAATGGTCTACGTGAAGAACGGCGGCATCGAGGAGATGACCATAGGCTACCCCACGTCCAACCGCGCCGTCGGAGACAAGATGGTCGAGGAGGTCCAGCCCACCTTCCTGATGTAGCGGGTGCCTTTGCGTGTCGCGAGGACCGTGTGTCGCAGGGGGTAGCCTCCCGCGACACACACGCTAGTGGTAGCCTGTTGGCGTTGAAAAACGAAAACACCCGAGCGCCAACAGAAGGAGCACCACCACATGAAGGCATACGAGCGCCTGCTCAAATACGTCGTCGTGCGCACGCCGAGCGACGAGTCCAACGACGGCAACTGCCCCAGCGCCCAGTGCGAGTTCGACCTTGCCAATCTCTTGGCAGACGAGCTGCGCGGCCTAGGCATCCAGGACGTGAACGTCAGCGACAGCTGCTTCGTCTTTGCGAAGCTGCCCGCGACCCCAGGCCACGAGGACGCCCCCAAGCTGGGCTTCATTGCCCACATGGACACTGTCTCGCAGTTCTGCGACCACGAGATTCGCCCTCAGCTCCACCCCGACTACGACGGCAAGGACCTGCCCCTGGGCGACTCCGGCCGCACCCTGACGGTCCAGGACTTCCCGGCCCTGGCCGACTTCAAGGGTCGTACCCTCATCACCTCGGACGGCACCACCATCCTGGGCGCCGACGACAAGGCCGGCGTGGCCGAGATCATGACCATGCTGGAGACCATCCTGACCCAAGGCATCCCCCACGGCCCCATCCGCGTGGCCTTTACCCCCGACGAGGAGATCGGCACCGGTGCCTCCCACTTTGACGTGCCCGCCTTTGACGCCGACGTTGCCTACACGGTGGACGGCGACCTGGAGGGCGAGATCCAGTACCAGAACTTCAACGCCGCCCAGGCCACCTTCCAGATCACCGGCCACAGCGTCCACCCCGGCTCCGCCAAGGGCGTGATGGTCAACGCCGCCCTCCTGGCCTGCCAGGTCAATTCCGCCCTGCCGCCCTTCGAGACGCCCCGTCACACCGAGGGCTACGAGGGCTTCTACCACCTGCTGGGCATCAACGGCGACGAGACGGCCACCACGATGACCTACATCGTGCGCGACCATGATGCTGCCAGCTTCGAGGCGCGCAAGGCCACGCTCCGTCACATCGAGAAGTCCATGAACGAGGAGTGGGGCGAGGGTACCGTCACCCTGACCATAAAGGACCAGTATCAGAACATGGAGTCCGTGATCAAGGGCTGCATGTACACCATCGACTTTGCAAAGAAGGCCTGCGTCCAGGCCGGCGTCACCCCCGTCGTCAACGCCATCCGTGGCGGCACCGACGGCTCCCAGCTCTCCTTCATGGGTCTGCCCTGCCCCAATCTGGGTTCGGGCGGCGAGGGCTACCACGGCCCCTACGAGCACATCACCGTGGAGGGTATGGATGCCCAGACGGCAGTCTTGACCGAGCTCGTGAAAGTCTACGCCGCGGCTGGCCCCGACGCCGCCCAGGCGCCCGCTGACGCCGCAAAGGAAGGATAGGCACGTGTCCAGCGTCATGCGCAGATACGCTTCGTCCGAGCGCCGCTTCGAGCGCCCGTCAGGCCGGGAGGACCCCGAGATGCGGGCCCCCGTTGTCCTGATGGTCTCGGGCGGTGCAGACTCCACGGCCTTGCTGGTCCTGGCCGCCACGTCCACCCTGGACATCGACGACGGGCGAGGCAAGGCCCGCATCGGCAAGGAGCGCCTGCACGTCCTGCACGTGAATCACCAGCTCAGGGGTACCGACGCGGACGAGGACGAGGAGTTTGTCCGCGAGCTATCCGCTCGCTACGGCATCCCCTGCACCGTGCGTCGCGTCAACGTGGCACGCCTGGCCGAGCGGGCCGCAAAGGCCGGCTCCAACGTGGAGAACATGGGCCGCGAGGTCCGCTACGCCGCAGCCAACCAGCTGGCAAACGAGCTCTCCCGCGACTTCGGCACCCCGCGCTCGGCTGCCCGCATCCTGACAGCCCACACGGCCGACGACCGCGCAGAGACCTTCTTTATGAATGCCATCCGTGGCACCGGCGCCTCGGGTCTTTCTTCCATCCCGCGCAGGCGCAATCGCATCGTGCGGCCCCTCCTGGACCGCACCCACGAGGACCTCTGCAACTTCCTGCGCATGCGTGGCATCGTCTGGCATGAGGACGCCACCAATGCCGATACCCACTACCTGCGCGCCTTCGTCCGTCACGAGGTCCTGCCCCCCATCAGGGAGCGCAACCCCCGCGTGGTCGCCAGCCTGTCCACCACCTGCGACATCCTCTCGGAGGAGGACTCCTACCTGACCCGTGTGGCCACCAAGGCCTACCGGGACCTGACGCGCCGCAAGCAGGAGGGCATGGTGGCCCTGGACGCCATGCGACTGGGCGCCACGGACGTGGCCATTGCCCGGCGTGTGGTCCGCATGGCCATGCTGGAGCTGGCACCAGATGCCCGTCTGGAGTCCCGTCACATCGACTCCGTGCTGCGCCTGGTGGCAGCCCGACACGGCTCCGCCAGCACTCCCATGGGTTGCGACTGCCGCGTGGAGTACGGGCTTCTCTTTATGCGGGCCCACGCCCAGGAGGGGACGGGCAACGTCATCGAGCCCTTCTGGCTGAGTGTGCCAGGCTCCCACCAGCTGCCTGATGGCCGCAGCATCACGGCGCGACTGCTGGACGTGCCCCTGGGTGGGGATCCCGCCGCCATCGCCCGTGCGCATGGCCTGGAGTTCAGTGGTAGTTCGGTGCTCCTGGACGCCGATGGCTGCCATGCGGAGGGGGAGGGCGAGGCCTGCCTGTGGGTGGATGCGGCCCAGCCGGGTGACGTGCTCTGCCCCCTGGGCATGCACGGCCAGTCAAAGAAGCTCTCGGACCTTCTGAACGAGGCGAAGATACCAGCCGCCGACCGGGCCACGGTGCCCATTGTCCGCACGAATCCGCGCGGAAGGATCGTCTGGGTTGTCGGCATCCGTGCCGATGAGCGCGTGCGTTGCGTTTCCGCGACAAAACAGCTGCTAGAATTAAGCATTGTGGGTACAAGACAAAACGTTGACTAGCCTGCGGCAGGCCACGGGCCATGACGTGACTGGGCAGCGTACACATGACACATGGCGCCAGAGGCGCCGCGAGGGAGATCATTTCATGAGCGAGCTACATCCGGACGTACAGGAAGTACTGCTGAGCGAGGACGACATCAAGGAGATCGTCTCTCGCGTCGGTGCGGAGATCTCACGCGACTATGCGGGAAAGAACCCCCTGATCGTCTGCGTCCTGCGCGGCGCCTTCGTCTTTACCGCTGACCTCATGCGCGCCATCACCATTCCCTGCGCCGTGGACTTCATGGCCGTGAGCTCCTACGGCGACGGCGTCGTCAGCTCCGGTGTCGTCCGCATCGTCAAGGACCTGGACACACATATTGAAGGTCGCCACGTGATCATCGCCGAGGACATCCTGGATTCGGGCCTTACCCTGAGCTACCTGATCAATATGCTCAAGGCCCGCAAACCCGCCTCCATCGAGATTGCTGCCTTTACGGTCAAGGACACCGAGGGGCAGGGGCCCGCGGTCAAGCCCCGCTATGTGGGCACCCACGTGCCCGACGCCTTCGTGGTGGGCTACGGCCTGGATCTTGCGGAGAGGTACCGGAACCTTCCCTACGTGGGCGTGCTCAAGCCTGAGGCATACGCGAACAAGTAATAGACAGAAAATGGTGTGTGTCGCGCCTCGCTCCCCGTGTGCGAGGCGCTGCGCATATCAAAGAGAAAGAAGCGAGGAGTCCCTAGTTGGCAGAAAATACGAACAACCAGAAGCCTGAGGACGAGGGTCCCAAGGCAGAGCCCGGCCAGGGCGGCCAGCCTCAGGGCGGGCAGGGGCAGCAGCCTCCCGCTCCTGGAAAGTCGCCGTGGCCCGATGATTCTCAGTCCAACCGTCCGCCCCTGCCCGTCAGCGTGGAGCCGGGCCACGGTGGTCCCGCCTCCTCCGTGGCGGGAATCATCATCGCCATCCTGATCATCGCCTTTGTCATGTGGCCTGTGGCGGGCAACATCTTTGGCCGCAGCAGCGACACGGATACTTTGGCCACCAACGAGTTCGTGACGGCGATCAAGCAGGACCGGGTGGAGAGCGTCGACTTTCAGGCATCAGACGGTACGGTTTCCGGTACCTACTGGCGTAGCCAGAACGACGAGGGCGACATGTCCAAGCTCGTCTCCTATACCAGCACCTACGTGGGTTCCGACAGCCTTCAGGAGCTCATGGAGAAGCACCCCGACACCACCTTCAAGGTACATACCGACGACGGTATGCTCGAGACGATCCTGATTACGGTCGTGCCCACCCTGATCATGGTGGCCGTCCTTGTCTACTTCATGCGACAGACCCAGGCCCAGAACGGCCGCGCCATGAACTTTGGTCGTGCCACCAAGGCGCGTACCAGCGAGGAGACCCGTCCCAAGGTCAAGTTCAAGGACGTCGCAGGTATCGACGAGGCTGTCGAGGAGCTCAAGGAGGTCCGCGACTTCCTACGCGAGCCCCAGCGCTACCAAAAGATGGGTGCAAAGATTCCCCGCGGCGTCCTCCTGGTAGGCCCTCCTGGTACCGGCAAAACCCTCCTGGCAAAGGCCGTCGCCGGCGAGGCTAGCGTGCCCTTCTTCTCCATCAGTGGCTCCGACTTCGTGGAGATGTTCGTGGGCGTGGGCGCCAGCCGCGTGCGCGACCTCTTCAAGCAGGCCAAGGAGGCGGCACCCTCGATCATCTTCATCGACGAGATCGACGCCGTCGGTCGCCAGCGTGGCGCCGGCCTGGGCGGAGGCCACGATGAGCGCGAGCAGACCCTCAACCAGCTCCTGGTTGAGATGGACGGCTTTGAGGACAACCAGGCCGTCATCCTCCTGGCCGCCACCAACCGACCCGACATCCTGGACCCCGCCCTTCTGCGTCCCGGCCGCTTTGACCGCCAGATCACGGTGGACCGTCCTGACGTCAAGGGTCGCCAGAAGATCTTGACCGTCCATGGAGCCAACAAGCCCCAGGCCCCTGACATCGACTACGCCCGCATCGCAAAGCTGACTCCTGGTTTCACGGGTGCCGACCTGGCCAACCTCATGAACGAGGCGGCGCTGCTGGCGGCTCGTCGCCATAAGCCTGTCATCTCCATGGCCGAGGTGGAGGAGGCAATGGAGCGCATCATTGCCGGTCCCGAGAAGAAGGGCCGCGTGATGACCGAGAAGGAGCGCGTCACCATCGCCTACCACGAGAGCGGTCATGCCCTGGTGGGACACGTGCTGGAGAACTCGGATCCCGTGCACAAGATCTCGATCATCAGCCGTGGTCGCGCCCTGGGCTACACCCTGCAGCTTCCCGAGGAGGACCACTTCCTCCAGACCCGCGATGGCATGCTGGACCAGATTGCCGTCCTGCTGGGTGGTCGCACGGCCGAGGAGCTCTTCTGCGAGGACATCACCACTGGCGCCAGCAACGACCTGGAGCGCGCGACAAAGATCGCTCGCGAGATGGTCACCCGCTTTGGCATGAGCGAGGAGCTGGGCGCACAGGTCTTTGGCGAGGCCCAGCATGAGGTCTTCCTGGGACGTGACTATGCGAACCACAATGACTTTGCCGCCGAGACCGCAAAGCGCATCGACGACGAGGTGGAGCGCATCATGCGCGAGGCCCACACCCGCGCCCGCGAGGTCCTGGAGTCCCGTCGCGACCAGATGGACACCATGGCCAAGGTGCTCCTGGAGCGCGAGACCGTGGAGGGCCCGGTCGTGGACGCCCTGCTGGATGGCAAGTGGGACGAGTACGTGAAGGAGCACCCCGAGGCGGCCCTGAAGCCCGAGACTGCCGAGAAGTCCGAGGCTGCCGGGAAGTCCGAGGCATAGGGCTCGCGGTCAGCGGGGTAAAGACAAGCGTTCAGTCAGAGCGCGGTCCCAGTCGGGGCCGCGCTCTTTTTTGAGCTGGCTGGGTGGTAGGGCTAGTGGAGGGGCACGGCGAGTGGCTGACCTGTGGCAGGAGGGCTGCCGGGAGCTAGGGGAGGGCCAAACTCACCACCAAGCTTGGTTTTTTGCATCCTCCGCGAGAAAAATCGACCCTGGTGGTCGCCGGCCCGCCGCGCGCCATCCTGTCCTGCCGTCCCACTCCCATTAACCATACATGTAACCGAACAGGTACAGATTCCTCCCCAACCACTCGTGCGCGTACAATATTCAGGTGCCAAAACTTACACTCAAGGAGGACATATGGCCATCAACCAAAAGAGCTACGACTACGGTGCGGCAAAGTCGTCCATTCGCGAGATTGCCGCCTACGGAGCCCGCCGCCGTGAGGAGATCGGCGCGGAGAACGTCTTTGATTTCTCCATTGGTAATCCCTCCATCCCTGCGCCTGACGAGGTCCGCGAGTCCATCGAGCAATCTCTCAAGCTCCCGCCCGTCCAGCTCCACGGCTATACCCCCGCAGCTGGCCTGCCCTTCGTCCGCGAGGCCGTGGCCAACTCCCTGAACGAGCAGTTTGGCACCTCTTACCAGGCGGACGACCTCTACATGACTTGCGGTGCCGCTGCCTCCCTGTCCATCAGCTTCAACGCCGTGGTGAACCCTGGCGACGAGGTCATTGTCATCGCCCCCTACTTCCCCGAGTACCGCGTCTGGATCGAGACCGCCGGAGCCACCTGCGTGGAGGTCATGGCCAACGAGGATACCTTCCAGATCGACATCCCCAACCTCCGTGCCGCCATCAACAGGCGCACCAAGGCCATCGTGATCAACTCGCCCAACAACCCCGTTGGCTCCATCTACTCCAAGGAGAACCTGGAGGAGGCCGCCGCTGTCATCCATGAGGCGGAGGAGCGGTTTGGTAGCAGCATCTACCTCATCTCCGATGACCCCTACCGAAAGATCACCTATGGCGCCGAGGTTCCCTGGGTGCCCTCCATCTATGACCGCACTATCGTCTGCTACTCCTATTCAAAGAGCCTGAGCCTGCCTGGCGAGCGCATCGGCTGGGTCCTGGTGCCCGACACGAATCCCGACCACGACGACCTGGTCGTTGCCATTGCTGGCTCCGGCCGCAAGCTGGGCTTTGTCTGCGCGCCTGCGATCTTCCAGCGCGTCGTCGCTGACTGTGTCGGCATGCCCAGCGATGTCGAGGCCTACGCAAAGAACCGCAAGGCCCTGACGGAGGGCCTCTCCAAGCTGGGCTACGAGTACATCGAGCCCCAGGGTGCTTTCTACCTGTGGGTCAAGGCACTGGAGCCCGACGCCAACGCCTTCTGCGAGAAGGCAAAGTCCGTGGAGCTCCTGCCCGTGGCTTCTGACAGCTTTGGCTGCAAGGGCTGGGTCCGCGTGGGCTACTGCGTGAGCTACGAGACCATCGTCAACTCCATGGCCGCTTGGGAGAAGCTGGCAAACATGTACAAGTGAGACATTGGGGACGGAGCACTTGAGACATTGGGGACGGAGCACTTTGTCTCAGAGACAAAAGGGACAGAGCGCTCCAGCCTCCGATCGTGCAGGAGCGAAAGCATGGCAAGCGATTTCTCGGGCGCCAGCTCAGTCGGCTCAAAGAGGCGTGCCGTCTTTTCGGACGTGGACGGTACGCTGGTAGACGCAGCGCACCACCCCATGGCAGAGGATGCCTCGGTCTTTGATCTGCTACGGCAGCGTGGCGTGCCCTTCTGCCTGGTGTCGGCACGCTCGCCCGAGGGTCTCTATCCCATACAAAAAGCCCTGGACTTCACTGGTCCCATCGCCAGCTATTCTGGCGCCTATGTCCTGGACGAGCAGGGCAGGGGCTCTATAGCAAGCCCATCGCCCTGGATGACGCCATGGCCAACGGCCTGTTGGTCCTGACTGATCCGTTACCCCGCGAACCCATCGCCCTGGATGACGCCCTGGCCAACGGCATCGACGAGGTAAAGAATGCCGCGACCCACGTGACGGCATGGCCAAACGTGGACCACGGCGTAGCCCGCACCCTGCAGCAGCTTTTCTCCTAGAAAAGAAAAACCTCAAACAAGGGAGCATCCCCTGCTTGAGGTGTGTGACGAAAGGGGCTACCCCTGCGACACAAAATGTGGCGAAGGGGTAGCCCCTTCGCCACATCACGAGGGGCCTGCAGATGCGTCCGGCCTACAGTCCCATTGCGTTCAGACGGTTCTTCAGCGAATCCTGGTGGATTGCATGCTGGATGGCCGTCTTTTTGTCGATGACGCCATCCTTGACCAGGGCAAGCAGCGACTGGTCCATGGTACGCATGCCCCGCGAACCGGATGCGGCCAGGACGGAGTCGATCTGGTAGGTCTTTTCCTCGCGAATGAGGTTTCGGATGGCCGTGTTGGCGATCATGATCTCGAAGGCGGGCACCACGCCACCGTCCACGGTGGGCACCAGCTGCTGGCTGACCACTGCCTTGAGCACGATGGAGAGTTGCATGCGAATCTGGCGCTGCTGCGAGGCGGGGAAGGTGTCCACGATGCGGTCCACGGTGCTGGAGGCGCTGTTGGTGTGCATGGTGGAGAAGATCAGCTGGCTCATCTCGGCGGCGGTGACGGCCGTGAGCATGGTGTCCTGGTCGCGCATCTCGCCCAGAAGAATGACGTCGGGGCTCTCGCGCATGGCGGAGCGGAGCGCCTCACCGTAGGTGGCGACGTCCGTGGGGACCTCGCGCTGGGTGACGATGCAGGTACCGTGACTGTGCACGTACTCGATGGGGTCCTCCATCGTGATGATGTGGCCCACGCGCTCGTGGTTCAGGCGGTCGATCATGCAGGCCAGGGTGGTGCTCTTTCCTGCGCCGGCGGCGCCCGTCACCAGGACCATGCCCTTCTGGTAGGAGCTCAGCTGCAGGATCTCCTCGGGGATGTGGTACTCCTTGGGGTCGGGCAGGCCAAAGGGGATGACGCGGATGACTGCCGCGGCGCTGCCGCGCTGGCGGAAGGTATTTGCCCTGAAGCGGCCCAGTCCGGCGATGGAGAAGGAGAAGTCGTCGTCGTGCTGGTCGTTCTCCGTGAAGTGGCGCTCGTCGCGGCCTGCCAGGGCATAGATCTGCTTGACCAGATCCATGGTGTCCTTGGGCATCAGACGCTCGGAGTCGGTACGTACCTGACGGCCGCCCGCCTTGTAGCTCAGGGGAAGCCCGGCCACCACGAAGATGTCGGACGCCTTCTTTTGGAGCATGTCCTGAAGTACGGATTCGAGGTTCATCATGTCCTTACCCTTCGTTTAGTTGGAACCGAGCAGGTTCTGAGTATCGGTGGATTGGTCTTCCTGGGTGGTGGCGAGCCAGCTGGTGATCTCGTAGGTTAGGTCATCCTTGACTTGAACGGTCACGTCAAGGATGCGACCCGAGCTGGTCGTGTAGTGTGCGGTGATGGTGGAACCGTCCACGCTAATCTGTGCCTGTACCTGGTCATTGCCGGTCTGGGCCAGGGTCGTGGTGGCAGTGGCGGCGATGCTCTGCAGGGCGTCATGGGAGCTCTGTCCGGAGTTGCGTGCCTGGGCCAGCTGCCCGTCCAGGTTGGCCAGCATGTTCTGGGCCGCGCTTTCCGCCTGGTAGGACTCGGACGTCATGCTGGCTTGGCGGTCGGTCAGGCGCTTGGATGCGTTTGCCGTGGTCAGGGTGAGTACGGCCAAGACAGCCAGCAGGATCACGATGACCGCGGTGATGATGGTCAGGAGTCCGTTGCGGATGCCCGAGCCGCCACTGCTGCCATTGCGGCCGCCGAGGCCATAGCTTCTGACGGCCTTTCCGTAGCCTGCCTTTGATCCATAGAGAGCCATTACGCAACACCTCCGCTCACGTAGCGGGAGGTGTCCAGCTCGTACACCACAGCTCCTGTCTGGTCGCTGACGCTGATATGCGCGTCATAGAGGGCGCCGGCGGAGGTGATCTGGGGCGTGACCTGCGTACTTGCCTTCAGGTCTCCCTCGGTGGCCTCGGCTTCGACAGATTCGGGGTTTGCGGCAAAGGCCTCTGCCTGCTCGGACGCCAGGCTCACGGCCATCTCCAACTGCTCGCTCTTTCTGGCGGTGATCTGCGCGGCAGAGAAGATCTGTACCAGTACGGCTAGTGAGCCAGCCAAAAGCAGCATGAGTACCAGTACCTCCACCAGGAAGGCCATGCTGGAGCCATCAGACCCGCCTGACCTGTGACTGCGGCGTTCGGTCAGGGGAGCCTTGCGTGCGTTCTCGCGGCGCTCCTCCAGGTTCAGATTGCGCGCAGAGAATTTTCTCCTGGACATGCTACGCACCTCCCTTTGCGGTATGGAGGGCAACATGCACGGTGCCTGCATCCGTGGTCACGGACAGGAGGCCACCGTCGTAGGAAAAGTCAAAGGAAGAGCTGGGAGCCAGTACCGTGGCACGCTCGGGGGTGTAGGGGTTGCCGCCCAGGGAGTACTCCTCTACGACGTTGCCCTGGTACTTGTAGATGCGAGTTTCGTAGGTATCGGAGCCCACGTGCTGGAGGAGTACCAGGGACTTGCCCTCGGGACCCTTGCCCACGCCCACGCCGTCCTTTGTGTCGTTGGCGCGGATGGCGCTGCGAATGGGCCCCATGAGGAGCATCCGCTGGTCGGTCTGCTGCTGCATGTCGTTCACGCTCTGGTATGAGGACACGCCCATGACCAGGGCCAAAAGGTCAATGACGATGAAGACGGCAAAGAGTGCCACGGCAAAGCCGCCGCCGGGGGTCTTTCTGGAATGAACGCGCTTGCCCGTGGAGGCCACTGCCTCCACCATGGTCTCGCTGTTGTGCTCGAACTCGCTCATCGGGGTACCACCACCACGGTTGGGGCAATGTTGCTGGCATAGGCCTCGTAGGTGACCACGTAGTCCTGGGTGTTGACCACCACGCCGTACTTTTCCTCCAGGTAGGAGAGGCTGGCAGGGTAGGAGCCCTCGACCGCGCAGCAGCGGGCTGCCGCGTTTGCAATGGAATTCCTGAGCGCCATGGCACCCTGCTCGCGGCTGTTCTGACGAATGACCATACCAACGATCACGGCCACCACTACCAGCGCGGCAAGTACGGCCACCACTATGGTGCGGCGGCGTTTGCGGTGCTCGAGCTTGCTGTCTGTAATCTCGTGAAACATGGGAACCTACCCAATGGAACGCATGATGCCGATGAGGGGAAGCATGACGGCAACAAGCGTTGCTCCAACGGTGATGGTAAGGAATGCGGCGAGCAGGGGCTCGACGCGGTTGATCATGTGGTCGACCTGCTCCAGGGCGTCGTCAAAGAAGACCTGCGACAGACGGTTGAGCGTCTCGTCGGAGCCGCCCGTCTCGGAGCCCACCAGCAGCATGCGGGCATAAATGGGCTCAAAGATCTCGTTGTCCGAAATGGCCTGGGCCATGGTCTTTGGGTGCTCCAGGTCGGTCATCTCTTCCAGTGCCTTCTGGACCTTGGGCTTGAGCAGGGGGTTGGTGACGGTGGAGGCGCTGCTCTCCATGGCCGTCTCGGTGTCCATGCCCGAGCTCAGGTAGGTTGCCAGGGCCATGGTGAAGCGTGCCAGGGCCAGCTGGTACATGGCCTGCTTGGAGAAGTTCCTCTGCTCAAAGATCGCGACCACGCGGGCACGTCCGGACTCGGACCTGCTCATCAGAGAGAGAACCACGACGATCACCGTGACGATCAGGGTGATGACCAGAGCAATCCAGCCGATGATGGCCGAGACTCCCACCGCTCCGAAGGAGCCTGTGGTGAGGCTGCCTGCCAGGTTGTTGTACACGCTAGTAAAGATGGGCAGGATCACGATGTCCGTGACTGCCAGAATGACGCTCATGATGCAGAGAAGCGCCGCGGGATAGCTCACGGAGTTGCGCAGCTTGAGGAAGCTGTGGCTCTCCTCGTCGTAGTAGAGGTCCAGGCTGTGCAGGACCTGCTCGGTGCGACCTGACTCCTCGCCAGCGCGCACCAGCTGGATGGCGTACTGGGGAAATGCACCCGACGCCTCCATGGAATCGGATAGGGAAGCGCCTTCGATGAGCTTCGCGTATACCTTGCCGCACACGCGATGGAAGTTCGAGCTTTCTTGGCTTTCGGAGAGCATGTGCACGGCCTCGTCGGTCTGGATGCCGGCCGAGATCATGGTGGCCACGCCTCCAAAGAAGGCGCTGAGCGCGCTGCTCTCGAGCAAGGATTCTGCCATGGATCCACCCCTTGTCGTTCCTCGTGCGACCGCCCGTAGCTCGGGTCGCACATGTTGTTTCCATTCTAGCCGCCCAGCGTCAGGGCATGTAGTACGAGCTGGACAACAGTTCCTACATTTCTTTAAGCTTTCGGCCTCCCCGAGCCTTCACACCGTTGGGGCTCGAGTGGCCTTCTAGTAGGTGTAACGCGTCGTATACGTATCGCCATCACCTACCAACGACTGGTCGTCTCCGGAGGTTGCCGCAAAGGTCAGGTCCACGCGGCTCCAAGTGTTCTGGTCCACGGAGAACTGCGCGCTCTTCCAGGTGCCGTCGATGTTGACCATGATCCAGGCGTGATAGATGTCGTTGGGAGATACGTTGCCTGTGACCACCTGGGCTGGAATGCCCTGGCTGCGCAGCATTGCCGCGCCCAGGGAGGCATAGTCAAAGCAGATGCCCTTGCCGGTGGACAGGGTCTCGTCGGGATCGGGCACGTAGCCCTTGGCGTTCTCCAGCTGCTTAGCCTTGTCGTAGTCATAGGAGACATTCTGGACCACAAACTCGCAGATCGCCTTGACGGCATCGCCCTTGTTTGCGGCTCCCTGGGTGAGCTCCCTGGCCTTTGCCACGCAGGCGCTGTCGGGACCATAGTTCACAAAGACGTTCGGCCGCAGGTAGGGGTCAAAGTCGTTCTCCAGCTGGACGTCTGCCTTGGTGGCAAGGATCTCCACGTATTGGTTGCCCGTGGTGTTGCGCATCACGCGAAAGAGATAGCTGCCATTGCCCATGTTGATGGGGGCTGCGATGGGCGTCCCGTCATTGGGGAGGTCGTAGTAGTACTTGGTGTCACCAGTGGACACCTCCAGCTTGAGCCGGCTTGTTCCCGTGGCCTCGGCGGCCACGTAGCCCTGGGAGACGTGGCTGGTGTCTATGGAGGCGTCGTTTGCGCTGGTTGCGCCAGCGGGGTCGAAGGGTGAGGTGACGACCTCGGAAGGGGGAGAGAAGGAGGCACCGGAGGTGGACTCGCCGCCGCTCGTTCCGCCGCTTGGCCCGCCCGAGCAGGCGGCCAAGGCACTGCAGAGAAGGACGGCCGCCAGGAAACGACCACCATGAGTCAGGGAGGTACGGGCACCTGGGAGGTTCCGGTGCCGCACCTTGAACAAACCTGTCGGATGACCCTGGACCATAGGCAACTCAGCTGTCGAAGAAAAACTCCTACCTGCAATCGCAAGGATACCGCAAAGTGGTATCCCGGCCCGTGCGGTTGGCCGATGGGTGCTCCTGGAGTGCACATATAATGAGCTTCTAGCCTTGACAAGAAAAAAGTGATAAATTGTAACGGAACTATGCCTATTTTCAAAGGCACTTTTATGATCACTTGCGTCATGAATCGGGCAGAAGTGGCATTGACGGTACGTACTTGGAGGGCTGAACGATGAAGACTGGAATGCGGAGACGCCTGCTGACCCTGGTCGGTCTTGCCTGCGCCATGGCACTGAGCCTGGTGGTGGGTGGACGCATGGCCCTTGCCGCATCGACGCCCAAGGTCACAGGGGCAAACTTCTACTATGTCAACGCTGCGGCGGATGCTGGCACCGACGCCGTGGACGTCCTCAACGTCGAGGGCTCCCTGGACCAGACCATCTACTTCGAGGTGACCAAGGGCGACCAGGTCATCGCCAGCCACCTGGCCTATACTCCAGATGGCTCCAACCAGACGGGTCAGGGTGACTTCGCGGGCGTGGTCACCATGGACTTCGCTGGTGGCTTTGACACCTCCGCCACCTACACTATCAAGGCCTATGCCGATCGTGCCGAGACCCAGCAGATTTTCTCGGGTACCACCAGCGCCGTCTTTGCCCAGGTAGAGGGCCAGGAGCCCTTTGCCATTGGCGTCCAGACCGTGGCGGATGGCGGCCAGTCCACCTTTGCCGCCCCCGATGCCGTGGAGCAGGGCGGCGTCCAGTACGCCCTCCAGGGCAAGGACCCTGCGAGCCAGTCGCCCCTGACCTACTCCTACAAGGCCGCCGAGGGCTCAGCCGACGCTACCTTCACGGGCACCGTCACCTACGTGGACCAGGCGGGCAACACGATCTCCCAGGACACCTACGAGGGCATCGGCGCCGACGGCCGCACCGTGGACGTTCCCAACGTGGTCTCCAAGGACGGGTCGACCTTCTATCGGACCCTGGCATGGGGCGACCAGAAGGTCACCTTCACCGCCCAGGGCGCCCATGAGGTCGTGGTCACCTGCATGCAGATCGACCCCAAGTACGCCGAGGGCCAGAACCTCCACTTCTATACCGCCTACATCAACCTTGTCGGCTCGGACGGCCAGGTCCTGGGCCAGGACAAGCTGACGGTCACGGGCGACACCACCTACACCGTCCCTCAGTACCTCTACCGCACGGTTTCGGGTGAGGGCTCCTCGGTGGTCACCAGCTACCAGCTTGCCTCCGACCAGTCCGACTCTCACGTCCAGGATGGCGTGATCTCCCTCAAGACTGACGAGAAGACCAATGGCGATGCCGTCAACGTCACCGTGACCTACGACAAGAACGATGCGGGTCAGGTCCCCTGGCTGGTCCAGTGCGTCTACAACGACCCCAACGACACGGATGCCTCCGGCGCCCCCAAGACCCTGGTCCTGGACTCCAAGACCCAGCTGGTGGACCAGACGCCCGGCGCCTCCGCCACCTACACCGCCCAGGACAAGATCGAGCGCAACGGCGTGACCTACGTTCCCGCCGACGACATGCGCGACTACTCCTACACCTTTGGTAGCGGCGACGACCCCGTGACCACCATCTACTACGTGCCTGAGGGCCAGAAGGCCCAGACGCCCGACTACACCGTGACGGTCAAGTACGTTGACTACGCCAACCCCAACGCCTTAAAAGAGAAGCCTATCAAATCCGTGAAAATCAACATCCAGTTCAGCCACGGCGACTATGCCATCGACTCCGAGGCCAAGTTCTCCCAGGGCGGCGTCACCTATGTCCGTCTGGCCGGTCAGGAGAAACCCCTTCGTCACACCTACTATTCCCGTCAGCGCACCTACATCGTCTGGTGCCGGAACATCAACGACACCTCCATCTCCCACGTGACCATCAACCGCCTGCTGCCGATCTACCGCGAGGGCCAGGCCACCAACGGCACCGGCAACCAGACCAGCGCCAACGGCCAGGCGGGCGACCAGGGTCAGGCCGCGAACGACCAGAATGCCCAGGGTGGCCAGGCTGGCCAGAACGCCACCACCACAACGGGCCTGCCCACCAACCAGAACCTCTCCACCGTGGGCGACGGTACCACCAACACAATCGTGGGCGACAACGGGACCGACCTCAACACCGAGCGCATCGAGGACAACACCACGCCTTTGGCCGCAGCCTCCGGCTCCACCGAGAACTCCGGCCTGAGCCAGAACCAGAAGCTGGGCATCGGGATCGCCGCCGCAGCCGTAGCCGCCGCCCTGATTGCCTTCCTGGTGATCCGCAAGAAGAAGCAGGCAACCGCCGACGCCAGTTCCGATACCAAGGAATAGCAGCGTAAGAAGATGAAGCAGCAGATGAACAAGGAACGCAGAAGGCTCCTGACCAACCGCATCCTCTCCGTGGTCCTCTCCGTGGCCATGGTGTGGAGCGCCGTCCCCATGAGCGCGACCGCAGCGGGCGATGCCTCCACCGATGCCAAGGCCACGGCCACCCAGGGCCAGGCAGCCGCCGTGGACATGGGCCTCAGCCTGTCCCACGCCTACATCAAGCACGGCGGCAACTCCGAGGCCACCCAGTCAAAGAAGATCTCTCTGCCCACCGGCAAGGACTTCTCCTTTACCGCCGCGCCCGACACAGGCTACGAGATCACCGAGGTCTATACCTCGCTCAACAGCAAGCCAGCGGGCAACTCCAACAAGAAGGTCCTCAAGGCCGATGGCAAGGGCGCCTACACCATTAGCGCGTCGGCCATCGAGCAGGGCGTGACTCTCCACGTGACCACCAAGGCGGTCCAGAAGGAAGAGACCAAGACCACGGCCGTGGACGCCGACGAGAAGTCCGCCGACGACGCCGATGCGACCGCAGGTGCCAAGGGCCAGTCCTCGACCGAGGACGCTACCGAGTCCGACGCCAAGGAAGACGCGACCACCGAGGAGGAGGCCGAGGAGCCCGCTGCCGCAACACCCGTATATATTGGTGAGACTGGCTACGAGACCATCGCCGACGCTCTTAAAGCCGCATCTGATGGCCAGACCATCACCCTCAAGGCCGACGTGGCCGAGAACGTCTCCATCACCAAGGGCATCACCTTGGACCTGAACGGCCACACCCTCAAGGGGGTCAAGCCCACCTCCGGCCCCTCCGTGGCCTCCGTCATCACCGTCAACGCCTCCGGCAAGAAGGTCACCGTCACCAATGGTACCGTCACGGGCGGCACGGGCACCGATACCGACTATCATGCCGGCAAGAGCCCCTGGTACGTCTTTGGCGGCGGCATCTACGCCTCTGCCGGCTCCCTGTCCGTCTCGCACGTCACCTTCACGGGCAACACCCCCTCCTATGGTGGCGGTGCCATCTATGGCGATAGCGGTCTGGCAGCCCTTACCGTGGACGGGTGCACCATCACGGGCAACACGGCCACCCGCGGCGGCATGATTGATGTCAACACCTGGGGGTCTGCCGACATCAAGATCACCAACACGACCATCAAGGACAACAAGGGTAGCCAGTGGGGCGCCATCAACGTCGGCGGCCACAGCGTGACCCTGGCGGGCAACACCGTGGGCAAGAACGCCAGCGGCACCAACAACTGCGAGGTCTACGCTCGGGCCACCAAGTCCGACTCCACGGTCTCCCTCACCGGGTCTGGTTCCTATGCGGGCGTCGTCTTCCTCAACGGCACCCATGTGGTGGCCGACGGTTCCTCCCTCCAGGTGCCCAACGGCTTTGCCCTTACCACCGCCACCCGCGCGGATGCAAAGGTGTCCAACTTCACCTGGTACGGAATCTCTCGAGTCTCGGCCCAGAACGGCGCACTTCTCTCCGTGGAGAACGACGTGGACGGTGCTACTACAACCATCAGTAACGTCCGTATCGCCAATTCTGACCTGACCCAGGACCCCAGCCGCGGCTCTGACGCCACCCCCATCGACCTGGATACTGACGACTGGAAGAGTGGCTTCACCAACTCCACCATCAACCTGGACAAGGTCACGGTCTCCAACGTCAAGGTCAACCGCAACGTGGCTTACATGGACGTCAGGGGCTCCAACACCGTCAACGTCAGCAACTCCGCCTTCACGGGCAACACCGTTGGTTACTCCACCATCTACTCCCTGGGCGGCAAGGTCAACCTTACCAACACCACCATTGCCAACAACACCAGCACCTCTACGGCAGCCAACGGTCAGGGCATCGCGAACAACTCCGGCGGCATAAGCCTGTCCAACGGATCCGTCCTCACCATGACTGGCGGTGCCCTCTACGGGAACATGGACGGCCTGGGCAAGAAGAACGACCTGCGCGCGGCCTCTGGTGCCACCCTAACCCTGCCCCCCGCAAAGCAGATGGCGGCCGCAGGCCAGGACTTCTCCTCCTACACCTGGAACCTCAACGGCGACAACGAGAAGGACACCTACACTAACTACACCTGGTCCTCCTCCTCCAACACGCCGGGCGTCTTCGATGCCGAGGCCTACGACCCCCACTACCAGGCATCCCTGGACGGGGTGGACTACAAGACCATAAACGAGGCCTTCTCTGCTGCAACCAAGGGCAAGGAGACCGCTCCCACGGTCAAGCTCATAGGGTCCAACCCCGATGCCACCATGGACTTCGTCTGGGCTCCTTACTTCGACAAGACCACTACGATCGACCTCAACGGCCACAACCTGGGTCTCAACAACGGCAGCCACGGGTGGATCTTTGGCACCTGGCACTCCAGCATCAACCTGGTCAACACCTCAAGTCAGGCGGCCACCATCAAGGCGGTCCTCCACTCCGACAAGACCAACGGCGGCGACATCACCATCAACTCCAACGTGACGGTGGACGGCACTAGCTACGGCGACCTGGAGTTTGACAACGATTTCAGCTGGAACAGCATCGACAAGGGCACAGTGACCCTCAACGGCACCTTTAACAAGAGCCTCTGCTTCCAACTCAATGCTGGGGCAGCTCAGCTGTCAACCGGTGACCAGGGCCTGACCATGGGTGACGGCGCCACCCTCTGGCTCTGGTACAACAACGCCGATGACACCTTTGCCAAGTTCAACTCTCAGACCGATACGGTCGACGACTTCGTCATCATGGAGGGCGGCAGCGAGGACCTGGCCAAGCACATCACGGTCATCAACCTGGACGAGACGGGCAAGAAGCTGGCCTTCGTCCAGTACGACGCCGCCAACAACCGCATGGTCCTTCACAAGATCGATACCTCCAAGGGCGTCTATGTGGACGGTCAGGACGGTAGCGATGACAACGAGGGCAGCTACGAGAAGCCCGTCAAGTCCATGGAGAAGGCCCTGGAGATTTACAAGGCCCAGAAGGACGACCGGGGCCTGGAGGGCATCTACGTCCTTAACACCGTGAGCGTTACGGCGGACTCCTCCTGGGACGGCGAGGGTGTCACGGTCTACCGCAATCCCTCCTTCACGGGCGCCCTGGTGAGCTTGGCCAAGGATGCCAACCTGTCCGTTCAGGGCATGACTGTCGACGGCAACGACCAGCTGGTCACGGCCCAAGACTCCCTCTTCAAGGTGGAAGGCACCCTGTCCCTGGGTACCGGTGCCACCCTGCGTAACGCAAAGAACTACTACACCGGCGGTGGCTGCCCCGCAGGCGGCGCCGTCTACGTGGACGGCGGCACCCTCAACCTCAACAGCGGGTCAACCATCACGGGCAACACCTCCGTCTGGGGCGGCGGCATCTATGCCCGAGGCGGCCATGTGGTCCTCAACGACGGCGCGGCCGTCACTAACAACAAGGCCATCAACCAGTCCGGCTCCTTCACGGGCTGTGGCGGCGGCATTATCATGAACGGCACCAATGGCGTCCTGGACATGAACGGCGGCCTGGTGGCTGGCAACTACGCCCAGGAGTATGGCGGCGGCATCGCCCTTCACACCCTGGTACTTACCAACACCGACGGTGACGTGACCCTCAACATGAACGGCGGCACCATCGATGGCAACACGGCCAAGGGCTCGGGCGGCGGCATCTTCGTCCAGGAGTACGCCGTGGCCAACGTCAACGCTGGCTCCATCACCAACAACAAGGCCCTGGGCAACGCCAGCTGGACGGACGGCGGCGTCCTGGGCGGTGGCATCTACGTCAACGGCGGCATCCCTACCGGCATCGAGGGCATGCCCCAGAAGGACGGCCAGCTCAACCTGGGCCTCGCGGTGATCTCTAACAACACTGCCTCCTACGCGGGCGCTGGCGTCACCTACTGCCCCTCGGGTACCAACCTCTTCAAGCAGGAGGACGGCGTCGCCATCTACGACAACTACACCACCAGTGGTAAGCGAGCCGACTTCTGCCTCCAGGGCAACATCACCTACTACTACCAGTTCGACGGCAGGACCGAGGTCAAGCAGAAGAACCTGCCCATCTACCTGTCCGAGTTCATGCTGGGTGGCGTGGATGCCGGCTGGGTTGACGCTGACGGGAACCCTGTGGACGTGGAGACCCTGCATAGCCTGGGCAGCGACTACAAGACCCACTACCACCTCAACTCCAGCCTGTCCGCTGGCGACGGAGCCACCTCCATCGCCGAGGACCTGGCCACGGTTCACATCTCGGGCAACTACTCAGCCCGCGAGGGTGGCGGCATCGGCAATAACGGCGTGGTCCAGTATGGCAACCACACCTCTGACTTGACCAAGGCCAAGCTGTCCTTCCACAAGGACGCCTACACCACGGCAGGCCAGGAGGACAACACCTACGACTTCACCCTGACCTCCTGCGACGACCAGGGCAAGGCCTCCACCTCGGGCAAGGTCTCCGAGGGCGGCTCCGTCGTGGATGACGGCAGCAAGGGCATCCTGGTCAAGGTCCAGGGCACGGGTGACATCAGCCTTCCCACCATCTACTACAAGTCCGCTGGCACCTACCACTACCTCCTGACTGAGGACTCCGGCGACGACCCCACCCGCTACCTGGTTACCGTCAACGTGACCAAGGGCGAGGACGGCCTGTCGGCCACCAGTTCCTGGCGCTACAGCACCGACGAGGGCCAGACCTGGCAGGACCAGCCTGCGGACCAGGTGCCCACTTTCTATAACAACTATCAGGTGGCCGTGGGCTACCGTGCCCTCTCCCTGCGCGCCAACGCCCGCAAGGCCACGGCTGCCACGGTGGAGCCCGTGGCCCAGAAGGAGCTTGACGGCCAGCGCGACATGGAGGCAGGCCTCTTCACCTTCGAGCTGGTGGACGATGCGACGGGCCAGACCTACACGGCTACCAACGCGTCTGACGGTAAGGTGGTCTTTGACCAGCTCTTCTACACCGAGGCTGGCGACCACTGGTACACCATCCGCGAGAAGGCGGGCGACGACCAGTCCGTGGTCTACGACCAGACGGTCTACCGACTCAAGGTGTCCGTGACCAAGGGTCAGGACGGTGCCCTGACGGCCACTACCACCTACTATGCTGGCGCCACCGAGCTCAAGAGCGGTCTGCCCGTCTTCAGCAACAAGTCCAAGACCGTAAAAATTCGGATGAGAAAAGTAAGTAAGGATTCCGAGGGAAATCCGACAAATGAGGGCCTCTACAACGCCCAGTACGGCCTCTGGCAGGTTGGCAAGAACGGTGCGGAGGACGTCTACCTGGGCAACCAGCGGTCCGACAAGGACGGCTTTATGGTCTTTGACGTGCCCATCACCGAGGGTAACGTCTATTACTTCAAGGAGGAGATCGCCCCCGAGGGCCACCTGGTGGACCCCTATCCCACCACAAAGTTCCAAATTACGCAAGACAAAGAGACTGAAAAATTCAGTGTAAAGGAGGTGCCTGATGAGGGCCTCTAATCCTGTGCTTCATAAGCATATGACGTTCGGTCGTATTATCATCGCGGCAGCTGTTACAACGCTGACGGCTTTCAGTCTCGTGCTACCTGTCTACGCGGAAGAACCATTAGACGTTCCAGGCGATGCTGACGCTACGGCAACGCTAAAGGTATCGAAAGTAGATGCACAAGATAACGCTGCGGTTCGTGGTGCTCATTTGGCCATTTACAAAGACAATGAACTAATGGTTGATTGGTGGACCACCGATGATGATTCCGCTCAGAAAGCCTTCGATCGATATTTTTCAAAGACTAAACAGCTTAAGCAAGATGTTACTTACACCCTGAAGGAACTGGAGGCCCCCGACGGCTACCAGAGGGCTGCGGACACCACCTTTACCCTTCGGTCCAAGGGCGTGGACCAAGGTTCTAGAACCTTCACGACTACTCTGGAGGTTTCTGGCGCGGATGCCGAGGCCGATGGTGACGATGGCATTCGCCTCAAGGAAAAGCGGGCGGCGAACTGGGAGACTGCCTACCGGGACAAGTATCGTACCGGCAACGGCAACAACCAGAACGGCAACGACAAGTCGGGTTCCGGCAATCTTTCTCAGACGGGGGACACCACGACCCTGGTGCCCGTGATCGTCCTGGGCATAGCGGGCCTTGCCTTCATTGCCTTTGCCCTCCACCGTCGCCGTCATCCCAAGGCAGCCAAATAGAGGTTGCCAAGCCCACACACGCGCGACCGAACAGACGCCGTACCTTCGGGTGCGGCGCTTTCCTTTTGCCAGGAAAGGCATGGTTGAATTGATTTCAACTACTCCCAATTGTGAAATTACAAAATAATTTGTGATTCACTCTTGCATTTTCGCTAGAAATGGAATCTGAAAAGGCTGTCGAGGTATACTAATTATAAATGTCAGTAATGACAGGTACTTGACACCAAAGGCCTCCCGAGCTAAGGAGCGCTTACTATGAGCAACACGATGAAGAGCCAAAACCATAGGCTACTGGCAAACCGCATCCTCAGTGTGGTGCTCTCCATCGCCATGGCATGGAGTTCCACGCCTCTGCCCGCCACCGCAGGCAGCGAGACCTCTCTGTCGGACCAAGCCGGCACCGCTAGCCAGGAGACGGAGACTGTCTCCAAGGAGTCTTCCATCTCGCTGGATACTGATGCCAGCGGATCGGTCCAGGAGACTAGCCCCAAGGAGAAGGACCAAAAGCAGACTTCGTCCTCCTCCACGGCGACCACTGGCGCTTCTTCGGAGGCCGCACCCAAGTCTGCCGACGTTGCCCTTAACCTTGACCACGCCTACCTCACCTACAAGGACCAGAAGGTTGCCCTTCCGGCAAAGAAGATCTCCCTGCCCACGGACAAGGACTTCTCCTTTACGGTCACGCCTGATACGGGCTACGAGCTAGTGGAGGTCTACACCTCCTACAACAGCAAGCCTGTCAACGACGCAAACAAGCAGGTCCTGAAGCCTGATGACAAGGGTGTCTACAAGGTCAGCCCCTCTGCCGTGGCCGAGGGTATCACACTGACCGTGACGACCCAGGAGGCTCCCTCCCAGGAGGACCAGAAGTCGGACGTCACCGCCATCGATGCCGACCAGGAGGAGTCGACGTCAGACCAGACCGCAGATGACGTGGAGGACGAGGACGCCGATAGCCAGGCAGACGCCGAGGCCCAGGACGACTCCCAGACAAAGGGCGAGGCGGACCTGGAATCCGACGAGGAGCCGGACGGCTCTGACGTCCAGGACTCAACCGAAGAACAGGAATCCATAGAGGACGCCGCCCAGGACCAGGAGGCCCAGGAAGAGACCCCTGCCACCAAGACCACCTATACCTATGAGGACGACCAGGTCTCTGTGACTGCCGTCCTTCAGGATCCCGAGGCCGTACCAGATGACGCCCAGTTCAAGGTGACCCCCGTCACCCAGACGGTTTCGGGCTACAACTACGAGGCCTACATGGATGCCCTCAACGGGGGGCTCTCGGAGGACCAGGCCTACACCGCTGACAACACTCTTCTCTACGATGTGGCCTTCATGGTGCCCAAGGAGGATGCCGATGGCAAGGTCATTCAGGGGGAATGGGAGGAGTACGAGCCCACAGAGGGGTCCGTTACCATCACCTTCAACTTCAAGCAGTCCCAGCTGACCGAGGACCTTGACGCTCAGGCCAGCGACGAGGTGGAGGTCAAGCACCTGCCTCTCTCCAACGCCGCTCGCGCCCAGGTGGACTCCACGGCCGAGGCCACGGGCATCTCTGCCAAGGACGTGCGGGTCGAGGACCTTTCGGCCTCCGTCTCAACCCAGGGGACTCAGTCGGTCAGTCTGACCACCAGTGACCTCTCGGTCATGGCCGTCTCCAAGCGGAAGGCTGCCAGCACCTTCGCCATCAAGGACGCCACCGATGGTAAGCTGTCCCTCGAGGACATCATGGGCAACGCCCGTTACTATGGCATCGTGGCAGACGAATGGTACCTGGTGGAGGCCGAGACCAATGCGGCGGTCAAGACCATCTATGCCAACGGAAGCCAGTCGGGCAACGACATGACCTCGGGCGACGATGCCCAGCCTTGGGTCATCGGCGACATCAAGGGCTACACTACCAACGTCATCTCCTGGTGGCCCTACAAGGCCGAGACCGTCATCAACGACAACCCCAACCCCTTCCAGTTCAAGGGGCGCCAGGTCAACGCCTACGTGACCCAGCATGTCTACGACGTCCTCCACGACTATAACAACAACAAGAACGCCAACTACAAGATCATCAGCCAGTCCACGGCCAACTCCTATGTGGAGGGCATGGAGTCCGCTCTTAGGTCAACCTCTGCCACGATGGCCACAAAGAGCTCGGTCCAGGGAACCCTTCCTGCCGTGGGCAGCGACGGCAACCACCAGCTCACCAACTACGTCCTGGACTTCTCCGACAAGCCTGCCGGCACCTACTACGTCAATCTGGACTCCGTTATCGACCAGCTGAGCCAGCAGGCCAGCGGCCTCAAGATTCGCAAGAAGAGCGACCAGACCATCGTCCTCAACGTTACCAAGTCCGGCACGGTCAACCTCCAGAAGTTCGAGGTCTCCACCGACGGCGGTGGCTACGTGGGCTCTGACCAGACCACGGCGGCGGGGGAGGCCATTGCCAAGTCCATCGTCTGGAACGTCCCCAACGCCACGACCCTTAATACCTCGGGCTCCATCCTGGGCATGATCCTGGCGCCCAACGCCACCTTCAACCTGACCTCCACCAGCGCCGGCTGGCTCTACGCAAAGACTGTCATGAGTGGCTCCGGCGAGTGGCACCAGATCTGGCAGTCCTTCAACCAGGACTACCCCAAGCCCGACAACCCCACGCCCACCACCAAGACCATCTCCGTCAAGGTGGACAAGGTCTGGGTGGGCCCCGCGGGCCAGTCCGTGACGGTTCACCTCTATGCCAACGGCCAGGACACGGGCAAGACCCTGACCCTGGACGCGGGCAAGGGCTGGTCCGGCACCTTCGACAACCTGCCAGAGAAGGACAACCAGGGCAAGAAGATCTCCTACACTATCACCGAGGACCCGGTGGAGGGCTACACTGGCGCCATTACCGGCTCAGCAAAGAAGGGCTACACCGTCACAAACACGGCCACCCAGACCGTCAGCGTCGCCGGTACCAAGACCTGGGACGACCAGGACAACGCCGACGGCATCCGTCCCTCCGAGGTCTGGATCAACCTCTGGGCCGACGGCAACTACGTCACCTCCTACAGGATGACCGAGGCGGACGGTTGGCGCTACCACTTCGACAACCTGCCCAAGTACGATGCCACCGATGGCCACCAAATTAACTATGCCGTGTACGAGACCGTCCCCGATGGCTACGAGGCCAGCTTCAACGGCTACGACGTGACCAACAGGCACACCCCCCAGAAGACCTCCGTTTCCGTGAACAAGCAGTGGGTGGGCCCCGCGGCAGGGCCTGTGACTGTCCGTCTCTACGCCAACGGCCAGGACACCGGAAAGACCCTGACCCTCTCCGAGGCCAACGGCTGGGCTGGGACTTTCACCGACCTCAACCAGAAGACGGGTGGCCAAGACATCGCCTACACGGTGGCAGAGGACGCCGTTGCAGGTTACAGCTCTAAGGTCACGGGTTCTGCCACCGCGGGATACACCATCACAAACACCAACACCGAGACCACGTCTATAGCCGGCACCAAGACCTGGGACGACCAGAACGACAGGGACGGCATCCGTCCCTCCGAGGTCTGGATCAACCTCCGTGCCGACGGCCAGTGGGTTACCTCCTACAAGATGACCGAGGCAGACGGCTGGCGCTACCACTTCGACAACCTGCCCAAGTACAGCGCGACGGATGGCCACCAAATTGCCTACACCGTAGACGAGACCGTCCCCGCGGGCTACGAGGCTACCTTCAACGGCTACGACGTGACCAACACCCACAGGCCCGCGACGACCTCCCTTACCGTGAGGAAGGAATGGGTTGGCCCCGTGTCTTCAGCTGGTAGCGTCGTGGTCCGTCTTTTGGCCAACGGAAAGTCCACCAACTGGACGGCTACCATCACCGCTGCCGGACCCGATCTAATCCTGGGCACGGCAGACGACTGGACGGCCAGCTTCCAGGGCCTGCCCGCCAACGAGGGCGGCAGGGCGATCGAGTACACCGTCTCCGAGGAAGCCGTCGCAAACTACGACGCGACGATTACAGGCTCCATGGGGGCTGGCTATACCGTAACCAACACCAACACCGAGACCACCGCCATCAAGGTGTCCAAGGCCTGGGAGGACGACAACAACCGTGACGGCATCCGCCCTGGCTCCGTCCAAGTTCAGCTCTATGCAAACGGCCAGGTGGTTCAGGGCCAGACCCTGACCCTGGGCGAGGCCAACAAGTGGAGCGGTGCCTTCTATGGCCTGGCCAAGTACGCCTCTGATGGCAAGGCAATCGCCTACACGGTCCGCGAGCTGGGCGTGCCCCAGGGCTGTCACCAACAGGCACGAGACCCAGAAGACCTCCGTGCCCGTCTCCAAGTCCTGGGTTGGCCCCGCGGCCGGCCCCGTGACCGTCCGCCTCTACGCCGACGGCGCCGACACCGGCAGGACCCTGGAGCTCTCCGCCGACAACGGCTGGGCCGGCTCCTTCGACGACCTGCCCGCCAACGAGGGCGGCAGGGCCATCGCCTACACCGTCTCCGAGGACGCCGTCCCCCAGGGCTACGAGTCCTCCGTCACCGGCTCCGCGGCAGCTGGCTTCACCGTCACCAACACCAACACCGAGACCACCTCCGTCTCCGGCACCAAGACCTGGGTGGACGACGGCGACCGCGACGGGGTTCGCCCCCAGGCCGTCACGGTCCGCCTCTGGGCCGACGGCGAGGAGGTGGCCTCCCGCGAGGTCTCGGCCTCCGACAACTGGGCCTTCTCCTTCGACGGCCTCCCGCTACGCCGCCGACGGCCACGAGGTCTCCTACTCCGTGACCGAGGACGCCGTCCCCGGCTACGAGACCTCCTACGACGGCTACTACGTCACCAACACCTATGCTCCCGAGAAGACCTCCGTCTCGGTGACCAAAGCCTGGGATGACGCCAACGACCAGGACGGGGTCCGCCCCGACGCGGTGACGGTCCAGCTCTACGCCGACGGCCAGGCCTACGGTGACCCCGTGACCCTGAGCGACGAGGCTGGCTGGACCCACACCTGGAGCGACCTCTATCGGAAGGCCCAGGGCAAGGACATCGCCTACACCGTCCAGGAGCTGAACGTCCCCGAGGGCTACACGGTGGCGGCCACGGGCGACGCTGGCAAGGGCTTTACCCTTACCAACTCCCACCAGACCGAGACCACCCAGGTCTCCGTGTCCAAGGCCTGGGAGGACGACAACAATCGTGACGGCCTCCGACCCGCCTCCGTCAAGGTCCAGCTCTATGCGAACGGCCAAGCCTACGGCGACCCCGTCGACCTGACCGAGGCCAACGGCTGGACCACCACCTGGTCGGGCCTGGCAAAGAATGCCAAGGGCCAGCCCATCGCCTATACCATCCGCGAGCTGGACGTGCCCCAGGGCTACGAGTCGTCCGTCACGGGCGACGCCGCCTCCGGCTTCACTGTCACCAACAGGCACGAGACCCAGAAGACCTCCGTGTCCGTGTCCAAGCGGTGGGTGGGCCCCGCGGCCGGGCCCGTGACCGTGAGGCTCCTGGCCGACGGCGCCGACACCGGCAGGACCCTGGAGCTCTCCGCCGACAACGGCTGGGCCGGCTCCTTCGACGACCTGCCCGCCAACGCCGCGGGCAAGCCGATCGCCTACACCGTCCAGGAGCTGGACGTCCCCCAGGGCTACGTGGCGGCCGTCACCGGCTCCGCGACCGCTGGCTTCACCGTCACCAACACCAACGTGGAGAAGACCTCCGTCCAGGTTGCCAAGGCCTGGGAGGATGCCAACAACCAGGACGGCCTCCGTCCCGCTGCAATCAGGATCCAGCTCTACGCCGACGGGTCCGCCCCGACCTTCTCCGACCTGGCCAAATACGCCGCCGACGGCCACCAGGTCGTCTATACCGTCCGCGAGCTGGACGTCCCCGAGGGCTACGAGTCCACGGTCTCTGGCGACGCCGCCTCCGGCTTCACTGTCACCAACAGGCACGAGACCCAGAAGACCTCCGTTCCCGTGGCCAAGTACTGGGTGGGTCCCGTTCCCGAAACGGTGAGCTCCGTGACGGTCCACCTCCTGGCAGACGGTGCCGACACCGGCAGGACCCTGGAGCTATCCGAGGCCAACGGTTGGAAGGGGACCTTCGAGAACCTTGACGTCAAGGCATCCGGCCGCGAAATAACCTACACGGTGGCCGAGGACGCAAGCCCCGACGGGTCCTATTCGGGCGTGATTGCTGGCACTGCCTCCGCTGGCTTCTCCATCACCAACACCAACACCCAAAAGACCTCCGTCCAGGTGTCCCGACCTTCTCCGACCTGGCCAAATACGCCGCCGACGGCCACCAGGTCGTCTATACCGTCCGCGAGCTGGACGTCCCCGAGGGCTACGAGTCCACGGTCTTCGGCGACGCCGCCTCCGGCTTCACCGTCACCAACAGGCACGAGACCCAGAAGACCTCCGTGCCCGTCTCCAAGTCCTGGGTGGGCCCCGCTGCCGGCCCCGTGACCGTGAGGCTCCTGGCAGACGGCGCCGACACCGGGAGGTCGCTGACCCTCTCCGCCGACAACGGCTGGGCCGGCTCCTTCGACGACCTGCCCGCCAACAAGGGCGGCAGGGCCATCGCCTACACCGTCTCCGAGGACGCTGTTGCCAACTACGAGGCAGCCATCACCGGTTCTGCCGAGGCGGGCTATACGATCACCAACACCAATGTGGAGAAGACCGCGGTTTCGGGCAACAAGATATGGGCCGACGACAACGACCGTGACGGGGTCCGTCCCCAGGCCATCACAGTCCGTCTCCTGGCAGATGGCCAGGAGGTCCAGGCCCAGACGGTCACGGGACCCACCTGGTCCTACACCTTCACTAATCTGCCCAAGTATGACCGGACTACCGGCAAGGCCATCTCCTACACCGTGACCGAGGATGCCGCCCCTGGCTACGCGACAATCGTGGATGGTACCAACCTGGTCAACACCCACCAGGTCCAGAAGACCTCCGTCCAGGTGACCAAGGCCTGGGATGACGCCAACGACCAGGACGGGGTCCGTCCCGACGCGGTGACGGTCCAGCTCTACGCCAATGGGACGGCTGTGGCAGGCAAGACCCTGACCCTCTCTGCGGACAACCAGTGGACCGGGACCTTCAAGGACCTGCCTGTCAATGCGACGGGCAAGCCCATCGCCTATACCGTCCAGGAGCTGGACGTCCCCGAAGGCTACACGGTGGCGACCACGGGCGACGCCAGCCAGGGCTTTACCCTTACCAACTCCCATCAGACCGAGACCACCCAGGTCTCCGTCACCAAGCGCTGGGACGACGCCAACAATCAGGATGGCGTCCGTCCCTCTGCAGAGGATTTGGCCGCTCGCCTGCGCCTGACCAGCGACGTGCAGGGCCTGGACCTCTCGGCCTACACGCCCACGGTTACCGACAACGGCGACGACACCTACACGGTTACCTACTCTGGCATGCCCAAGTACCAGGTTGGCGGTACCCAGGTCACCTATACCGTGACCGAGGCCCAGGACGCCTTCGTCGCCCAGGGCTACCAGGCCCAGGTCGCCTCCGCCCAGGATGGCCAGACCCTGGTCAACCACCACGACACGGCCACCACCTCGGTCTCTATCACCAAGGTCTGGTCCGACTCCAACAACCAGGACGGGGTCCGTCCCTCCGCGGAGGACTTCGCCCGGTCTGTCAGCCTGACCTCCAGCCTGGAGGGCCAGGACCTCTCGGCCTATCAGCCCATCGTCACCGACAAGGGCGACGGCACCTACACCGTGACCTATGAGGGCCTGCCCAAGTTCCAGCAGGGCGGCACCCAGGTCACCTACACCATCGTCGAGGATGCCATCCCGGGCTACGAGGCCGTGGACGGGGTCGTTTCTGCCACCGATGGCGGGTCCATCGCCAACGGTCACCAGATTCAGACCATCGACATCCCCGTGTCCAAGGTTTGGGACGACCAAGACAACCAGGATGGCAGGCGCCCCAGCTCCATCCAGGTCCAGCTCTATGCCGACGGCCAGCCCGTCGAGGGCCAGGTCCTCACTCTGACGGCTGCTGGCGACGATGGCCAGGAGGGTACCGAGGACGACTGGAAGGGCTCCTTCACGACCCTGTCTCGCTACCGCGACCAGGGGACCGAGGTTCAGTACACCGTCCAGGAGGTCGCTCGGGTTGAGGGCTACGAGTCATCCGTTACGGGCTCCGCGGCTGACGGCTTCACCATAACCAATGCCCACCAGGTCGAGAAGACCAAGGTCGACGTGACCAAGGCCTGGGAGGGCCCCATCCGGGACGAGGCCACAATTCGCCTCTATGCCAATGGTCAGGATACGGGCAAGACCCTGACCCTCTCGGCCGACACGGACTGGAAGGCCTCCTTCGAAGACCTGGACGTCTACCAGGGCGGCCAGCCCATCACCTATACCGTCCAGGAAGACCCGGTGCCGACCGCCTACACCGCTCAGGTGTCGGGCGAGGCGGGGACGGGCTTCACCATCACCAACACCTATGCCGCCACCGGCACGGCCCAGGTCCAGGCCCGGAAGGACCTCCTGGGTGGGAGCCTGGCAGCCGGCCAGTTCTCCTTCAGCCTCTATCCGGCCGATGCGGACGGGCAGGTAACGGGTGACGCCATCCAGTCCGGCGTGACCAATGCGGCGGATGGCATTGTGTCCTTCGCCCCGCTGTCCTACACGGAGCGTGACCTCAAAGACGCCGACGGCGGCTACAACCAGACGGCAACGGCCCACTATGTCATCCGCGAGGATGTCCCCGAGGATGCCGTGCTGGTGGACGAGGACACCTACCTCAAGGACGGGGTCCTCTACGACGCCCATGACGAGCTGGTGGAGGTTGCTCTGACCGACGACGGTGCCGGGACCATCAACACGGCGGTCACCTATCCCAAGGCTGCGGGCGATACCGCCTATCAGCCCACCTTCACCAACTCCCTGGCCGCAAGGGCCCAGCTGTCCCTGGCAAAGGAGGCCTACACCACGGATGTCACGCCCTCCTACACCTTCCAGATGGTCTCCAGTGACGACCAGGGCAATCCCACGGGCTCCGTGGCCACGGGCTACGTCGAGGGCACGGCCTTCGTGGACGATGGGGTCCAGCCCATCTCCGATACCGTCTCTGGTCTGGGTACGCTCAGCTTCCACGAGATCACCTATACCAAGGAAGGCACCTACCACTACCTCCTGACCGAGGTAGGCGTCAATGACGCAGGCTCCGACACCGTCCAATACCTGGCCACGGTCCAGGTGACCAAGGACCAGGCAGGTGCCCTGGTGGCCAGCGCCCCCAGCTACCTCTACCGCCAGGACGAGGGTGCCTCCTGGGAGGCCCTGCCGGATGACCAGACGCCCACCTTCTACAACAACTACCAGGTCTCCATGGCCTACCGACGCCTGGCCCTGGCTGCCAACCGCCGCCGTGCGGAGCGCGTGAGCGTGACCCCCACGGCCCGGAAGCTGCTGGACGGCAAGGCTGACATGAAGGCAGGCCAGTTCTCCTTCGGCCTCTACGAGGTCGACGGCGAGGGCAAGGTGGCAGGCGAACCGGTCCAGGTGGCTCAGAACGCCTCCGATGGCACCGTGGCCTTTGCGCCCCTGTCCTTCTCCGAGGTGGGTACCCACACCTACGTGATCAGGGAGCTGCCTGGCAAGGACGCCTCCCTCAACTACGACCAGGCCGAATACAACTACACGGTCAAGGTGACCCAGGGTCAGGACCAGGCCCTCCACGCCGAGGCCACCTACGGCACCGATGACGGCCAGGCGCCCACCTTCACCAACACCACCAAGACCATCAAGATTCGGATGAGGAAGGTTAGCAAGGGTTCCGATGGAATCCCGACCGACGAGGGCCTCTACAACGCCCAGTACGGCCTCTGGCAGGTTGGCCAGAACGGTGCGGAGGACGTCTACCTGGGCAACCAACGGTCCGACCAGGGCGGCTACATAGTCTTTGACGTACCGATAACCCAGGGGAGAATCTATTACTTCAAGGAGGAGATCGCCCCCGAAGGTCACCTGGTTGACCCCTATCCTACTACGAAGTTCTATATAGTCAAAGACGAGGCGACGGGCAGGTACCGGATGGAGCTGGCATCCTAGGAGACATTAGGGACGGAGCACTTTGTCTCAGAGACAATAGGGACAGAGCTGGTTCACACTCCGATAGCATGACTGGTCTATCGTCGAGGGTGGGCAATCCAGATAGGTTGCCCGCCCCTCTTTGCAACGAGACATTGGGGACGGAGCACTTTGTCTCAGAGACAATAGGGACAGAGCCAGTTCACGCCCAGTTCACGCTCTGAAAATACAGTTGGTCTATCGTCGGAGGGGCAATCCAGATGGGTTGTCCGTCCCTCTTTGCACGAATGCCCTAGGACAAGCCGCCCCAATCTGGGCATAAGCATAAGGAAGGTCAGCAAACCCCCATCGTCCACCAGAAAGGTCGATTCATGGAACTCAAGCAAGCTATGAACCAGCGCAAGTCCATCCGCTCCTACACTGGCGAGCCTGTCAGCCAGGAGCAGCTGGATGCCATCCTCAATGCTGCCTACGAAGCCCCCATCGGCATGGGCCGCTACGACAGCATCCACCTGACGGTCATCACCAACAAGGACCTCCTGGCCCAGATTGACGCCAACGCCGCCCAGGCCTTTGGCAATCCAAAGATGCATCCCCTCTACGGTGCGCCGATGCTCATCGTGCTCTCTGCCCTGGACGAGGTCGTGACCAGCG
Organism: uncultured Olsenella sp.; assembly: GCA_900316105.1. GTDB lineage: Bacteria > Actinomycetota > Coriobacteriia > Coriobacteriales > Atopobiaceae > Olsenella_F. The sequence goes on along the minus strand of ONBR01000006.1, from coordinate 30,868 downwards.
ACGCAAACGTGGGCATCACCCTGCAAAACATGTCCCTCCAGGCCGTCGAGCTGGGTCTGGGCCAGTGCCTGATTTACGGCGCCATCCGCGCCCTCAACGCAAATCCCGAACTTGTGGCCAAGCTCGGCCTGCCCAAGGGCTTCAAGCCCCGCGGTTCGCTGGTCTTGGGTCCGACCACCGAGGTCTATGCCGACCGCGACGTGCCCCAGAAGCATCACTTTGCCATGGACGTCCTGGACTAGCGCGGCAGTCCTGCCGACCGTCTGACCGATTCGGCCCCGCACAAGCTAGCCCAGCACAAGCCTGCTCAGGAAGGAGGACTGCATGGCCGAGCCGTCACAGCCAGAGCCGATGCAGTCGGTGCTCCAGACCGTCCGGACCCATCCCCGTGCGGCCGCCCTGCTGGCTGTCGCCATTTGCCTCACGCTGGGCCTCTCCTATGGCATGGGCCTACAGTTTCTGGAGCTGGCCCTCTTTGGCCTGGACCTCCTCTGGCTCTCGTTGGTGGACTGTGACACCCGCACCATTCCAGACGTCGGGATTGCCTTCGCAGTCGTGATCCGCGTAGCCTACCTGTTCGCAGCTGGTGCCCTGGGCGTCCTGGATGTCGTCCCGGCCCTCGTGACCTCCGCCCTCGGCGCAGCGGGCGTCTTCGTCGTCCTGCTGGTCCTGGTCCTCGTCGTGGACAGGCTTATGGGCGCACAGAGCATGGGCGGGGGAGACCTAAAGCTCTTTGCCGTCGCGGCATTCTACTTTGGCTGGGAGCGCTGCCTGATCCTGATGGTCCTGGCCTGCGCCCTGGGCCTCGCCTTTGCCCTGCTAGCTCGCGTCAGGGACAGCGCAAAGAACGGCGGCCCCTTCCTGGAACAGACCTTCCCCTTTGGCCCCGCCATCGCCCTGGCCACCTGGGCCGTCGCCCTCTGGGCGTGAGGGCGTGAGGGCTGGCTTGCACCTATACGGAGACGCCGCCACGGGGCGCCCATACACATCTCCGCGCACAAAAAACGCGCCGCCGGATTCGCCCCGGCGGCGCGTCGCCTTTACGGTTCGAGGATGATGTAGTCTCCCGTGCCGTCTGCCTCCCAGATTCGGCGCTTTATCTCCAGGGGGTCGGGGTGGGGACCTGCGTCCTTTGCTCCAAAGAGGAACTCGCGCCACAGGGGCAAATCACGCATGCCCTGGGCATGTCCCTCGTTGTAGGAGGCCAGGAGCCTGTCCTGGTCGGTCGTGCCACTGGAGACGGGCATCTCGTCCGGATACACGATGAAGCAGCGTCCCTCGCGGGCCAGACCCTCGATGCGGACCAGCTCCGTGTTGTAGCGCTCCCAGCGGGTCATCAGGTCCTCGAACATCTTGTCGTGGCCGCGGGAAACCAACTCGTAGAGGCTGCGGTCGCGAGCCGTGGGCGGGGTCTTGCGGTAGCCCTTGGGACGCGTGGCCACAAAGAAGAACCTCTTGTATCCCGCCTGCTCCGCTAGGTAGAGAGGCAGCCCGGCACGCTCGCCCAGGCCGCCGTCCAGGTAGACCTTGCCGTCCATGGGCAGGGGCCTCATCACGCCGGGCAGGGTGGACGAGGCGCGCACCAGGTTGATCATGCGGGACATGTCGGACATGTCCGCCTTGGAAAAGACGGCCGTCTTTCCCGTGTCGCGCTCGTAGGCCTGGATGCGGCAGTCCGCCGGGTTGGCACAGAAGGTCTCCCAGTCAAAGGGCAGGGTGCCATCGTCGATGCAGCCCTCGTACAGGTAGTCCGCGTTGAAGTAGCCCGTTCCGCGTACGATGGAGCCCCAGCCGTTGGGGTGGACGCCCTCTGGCTTGTGGGCCAGGAAGGCGTCACGCGTGCGGTGCAGGTCACGCGAGATGTAGTCCACCGTGTGACTGGCGCCTGCAGAGAGCCCGCAGACAAAGGGGAAGTAGAACTCCTGCTCCAAAAGGACGCGGGCAAAGCCAGCGGTGTAGGAGGCGCGATATCCGCCACCCTCAAAGACGAGTGCCGTGTCGTGCACGTTGGTCGTTAGCTCTTTCATGAGAAGGTCTCCCTGCTACATGCGGTTTAACGTATCTAGTTTGCCCCAAATTCGGGAGGGTGTGACAAATGTGACAAATACCCCAGGGGTGAGCGTCCCATTTTGGGACATTTACCCCTGGGGTATTTGTCACGTTCCGCGGCAGCGCTAGGATGGATGGAAGCGCCACGGCAACGAGGCTTAGGAGGCAATATGGCACGCACGATCACCAATCCCCAGGAAGCGGCCCAGGAGCTCAAGGCTAGGGTCGACAAGGCAGACAACGTCGTCTTCTTTGGTGGCGCGGGCGTCTCCACCGCCAGCGGCATCCCCGACTTCCGCAGTCCCCAGGGCCTCTACAACCAGCACTTCTCCAGCAAGTATTCGCCCGAGGAGCTTCTGAGCCACCACCTCTATCTGGAGCACCCCGACGACTTCTATGACTTCTACCGAAAGATGATGTGTGCCCCCGAGGCAAGGCCCAACCAAGCGCACAAGAAGCTCGCCCAGCTGGAGCAGGAAGGCAAGCTCTCGGCAGTCGTCACCCAGAACATCGATGGCCTCCACCAGGCGGCCGGCTCAAGGAACGTAATCGAACTTCACGGTTCCACGTACCGCAACATCTGCCAGAAGTGCGGCAAGGTCTACTCCCAGGAGTGGATGCTGGCCACCGAGGGCGTGCCCCACTGCCCGGACTGCGGCGGCCGCATCAAGCCCGATGTCGTCCTGTACGAGGAGGCCCTGGACGAGGGTAATATCTACGCCGCAATCAAGGCCATTTCCTCCTGCGACATGCTGATCATTGGCGGCACCTCGCTGGTCGTCTATCCCGCGGCCGGCCTGGTCCAGTACTTCCAAGGCAACGACCTGGTGATCTGCAACATGGGCGGCACGCCCCAGGATGGTCGCGCGGACCTGGTGTGCGATTGCGACATTGCAAAGGCCTTCGACTGGTAGGAGCGCTTGCCAGGACCAATCGGGAGTAGCCAAAAGGGAGTACCCCCTGTGGCCAAAAGGGAGTACCCCCTGTGGCTGTGTGACGCTGGCGTGAACCTATCCGCGCCAGCCGCAACTCGTTACAATTGAAAAGAACATGTGTCTTTCGTGCGTGCGCCCGATAGAATGGTCGGATGACGTGCGGGAGTGGCTTTTATCAGGAGGTTTCGACCCATGCTTCGAGAGGACTACTCAACCTGGCATTGCGGCAGGCATGACCTGTCTCTTACGCGTCCGCGCGTCATGGGCATCCTCAATGTCACACCGGACTCCTTCTCGGACGGCGGAGAGAACTACGACCCTCAGATGGCCATCGACCGCGCCCTGCAGATGCTGGACGAGGGTGCCGACATCATTGACGTTGGCGGTGAGTCCACACGTCCCGGCTTCGTGCCCGTGGACATCCAGGAGGAGGGCGACAGGGTCATCCCGGTCATCCAGGGTATCCTGGAGGCTGCCCCCTCTGCCATTGTGTCCGTGGACACGCGCCATGCAGCCATCGCAAAGGTGGCAGTCCGCCTGGGCGCTTCCATCATCAACGACGTCACTGGCTTCATTGATCCCGAGATGGTCCGCGTGGCCACCGAGTGCGACTGTGGCTGCATCGTAATGCACTGGAGCAAGCTCAGCGGCGTGAGCACCCGCCGCTCGGTGACCCTGGACTCGCCCCGCCTTCGCTCGCGTAGGCCCGTTCAGCAGCGCGCCATCCCTACGAGCACGCGCCGCTTCACCCTGCCCGAAGAAGGCCCTATCATGCGCGAGATCATGGGTTTCTTGGGTGACCAGGCCCGTACCCTCATGAGGGCTGGCGTGAGTCACGACCGCATCTGCATCGACCCTGGTCCTGGCTTTGACAAGAACGCGGACGAGGACGTGGTGGTCCAGCGTGCCACCCACAAGCTCGTCTCCATGGGCTATCCCGTGGTCAACGCCATCTCTCGCAAGCGCGTAGTCGGTGCCGTCTCGGGCGTCAAGGAGGCTCCCGAGCGCGATGCCGCTACCGTGGGCATGACCCTTTCGGCCATCCAGGCCGGAGCACGAGTGGTGCGCGTCCACGACGTGGCTGATGTCGCCCATGCCATCAACGGCTACTGGTCGGTGGCAAAGGCCGACCCGCGTCAGGGCTTCGTGTCACTGGGATCCAACGTGGGCGATCGCATGGACAACCTGACTCAGGCAGTCAAACTGATCAACAAGATTCCCCTGACCCGCGTAGTCCAATGCAGCCGCGCCTACGAGACCGAGCCTGCCTATGGCATTGCCACGCCGGTGGCAAACGCCGTGGCCGAGATTCGTACCGAGCTCCATCCCATGGTGCTCCTGGATGCCCTCCTGGACGTGGAGGATCAGCTTGGGCGTGTGCGCGACCCCGCCCAGGCGGGGCATGGTCCCCGCACCATCGATTGCGACCTGGTCTATGTGGAGGGGGAGGAGCATGCCGGCCAGAGGCTGACCCTGCCCCATCCGCACCTGGGTGAGCGCGACTACGTGCTGGTACCCATGGAGGATCTCCTGCACGACCCCGTCCGCTACCTGATGCATGCCGGCGTGCCCGTGTACGCTCCCGCCGACCGAGTTGGCCACGTGGTGAGCGAGCTGGGCGAGCTGGACTGGCAGGAAGACTAGCGCCCGCGACGATGTGACAATGGCGCCAGGCGCTACTGTCCCAAAATGTGACAATAGCGCCTGGCGCCATTGTCACATGCAGAGAAGGATTTCGGAGCGACCCATATGGATCTCTTTGTGAAAACGATTAGGCCCCGCGTGCCCATGTACCTCCTCCAAGGTGCGCCTTGGAGCGCGGCGATGGGTCTGGTGGACAGCCTGCGCCAGCTGGGCTTCCAGGACGCTGCGGTTGCCTGGCCCCACGACATCGCGGTGTCCGACCAGGTGCTGACCCTGCGGACCCACGGCGGCGTGGACGAGGATGGCATGTACATCGAGCTGACCCTGGCAAGCGACGGATCGGAGAATCCACTGCCCGAGGGTGCCCAGGACGCACTCTCGACTGCCGTCGAGAATCGAATCTCGGGCTGGGAGCAGGACGTGAAGGCGGGTCGCTCGCAAGCGGGTCCGTTGGCGGATTTCCTTTCCGAGCTCTTTGATATGACGGCCGGTATGGGCCAGCCCGTACGCGTGGCCTATCCCAACGGTCGCATCTTTGACCAGGGCACCTTTGCCGGTCTTGATGTCTGGGGCCGCGCCACTATCGTCCGAAAGAACGGCACCGAGCTGGAGATTGCCCCCGAGCAGGCCCGCATCATCCTGAACTAGTTGTGACGAAGGGGCTATGCGACGAAGGGGGTAGCCCCCCCACGGCACAAAATGTGCCGCGGGGGCTACCCCCTTCGTCACACAGCGGAATCCGTGAGGCTAGCCGCGCAGCCCGCCACGCTTCCTGGCACGATGCTGCCAGATCAGGTAGATGCCCCGTACCGTCAGGTCAAAATCCAGCGCGTCAAAGAGGTCCGTGGCCTGCGAGATCTCGTGCGAGTAGCCGCCCGTTGCAACCACGGTGACCTTGCCCAGCTGGGGGTCTTCCTCGTGCAGTTCTGCGATGATGCGACGGACGATGCCCTCCGCCTGGGCTGCCGCGCCGATGACGATGCCAGATTGAATGGCTGTCTCGGTGCTGTCTCCCAGGGCGTGCTCGGGCACGACCAAGCTCACGCTGGAGAGCTTTGCCGCCCGAGAGAAGAGCGCGCCTGCCGACAGCTTGAGGCCAGGCATGATGGCGCCACCACGGAAGGAGCCGCTGCGGTCCACCACGTCGATGTTTGTCGCGGTGCCAAAGTCCACCACGATGACGGGCGACCCGTAGCGCTCACGGGCGGCCATGGCGTTGGCGATGCGGTCCGCGCCCACCTGGCGGGGGTCAGGCATGTCGATGACGATGCCGCAGTCGCGCTTCGAGTCCACCACCAGCACGTCCTCCTTCTGGAGGATGTGGTCAAACATAAAGCGCCACTCGCGCGTGAGCCCAGGTACCACGCTGGCCAGGGCCACGTCGGTCACGTCGGAGAGCTTCATCCCAAACATCAGGAAGTAGCCAAAGAGCCGCTCGTGCAGCTCGTCCGCGGTGTCGGTCTTGTCCGAGGCCATGCGCCACTGGCGTATGAACTGCCCGTCGGTATCAAAGAGGCCAAGGGTCGTCTGGGTGTTGCCGACGTCTACCGTAAGAAGCACGATGAGCTCCCGTCATAGGTCCCGCAAGCCAGTCTGCCGCGGAATGCATTGGTCCTTCACAAACAGGGTAATTATAGTCTGCCGCTGCAGAAATCTGCTAAAGTGATACAGCTCATGTCCCTGGCACAAACCAGGGCACACCATCCCAGCCTGGTTGGAAATCAGGCCGAACGAAGGAGTTCTTCCATGAAGCAAGGAATCCATCCTAAGTATGTCCAGTGCACCGTTCGCTGCACCTGCGGCAACACCTGGGTCACCCGTTCCACCAAGAGCGAGATGACCATCGACCTCTGCGACAAGTGCCACCCCTTCTACACGGGCCAGCAGAAGCTCGTTGATACCGGCGGCCGTGTCCAGCGCTTTGCCGACAAGTTCGGTGGCGCCGCCGCTGCTCAGCTCAAGAAGGCCGAGGAGGCCAAGGCTGCAAAGGCCGCCAAGGCCGCAAAGCTCGAGGCCGAGAAGAAGGCTGCCAAGGAGGCCAAGGCTGCCGCCAAGGCAAAGCGTGCCGCTGAGTACGCAAAGAAGGCCGAGGCCGAGGCTGCAAAGGCTGCCGAGCAGGCTGCCGCCGAGGCTGAGACCGCTGCCGAGACCGTCGAGGCCAACGCAGAGGCCACCGAGGCTCCTGCTGCCGAGTAGCGTCGCCACAAAGCAACATGCGAAGGCAGGGAGGGCGTCCATATGGGCGCCCTCCCTTTATGTGTGAAAATGAGCCTCGCCCATAGCCTTTCTGGAGGGAACGGATACCTTGGAAAAGACGTCACAGGATACGGGAAAGACAAACCCTACGCAGGAGGCTAGCCCCAAGCGGGCGGTGCGCCTTGCGACGCCGAGGCGGATCGACGCGCTGGATGGGCTCCGTGCCCTGGCGATCCTGGGCGTCGTGGCCTACCACGCCTGGCCGGCAAGCGTCCCGGGTGGCTTCCTGGGCGTCACGATGTTCTTTGTGCTCTCGGGCTACCTCATCACGCGCAGCACCTTGCGCAAGGTCAGGCGTGACCAGTTCTCCTATGGCAGCTACCTGCACAAGCGCCTGGCCCGTCTTTGGCCCGCACTGGCCGCTACCGTCGGCGTCTCGGTCCTCTGCACCTGGGTCATGATGCCCAACCTCCTGCCAAAACTCCACACCGACGCGGTGCCGGCGGTCCTCTTTGCCAGCAACTGGTTCTACATCTTTCACAAGGTTCCCTACTTTGCGAACGCCGGCCTGCCGTCGCCGGTCACCCAGCTCTGGTACACCAGCCTGATCATGCAGTTCTACCTGGTCTGGCCTCCCGTGCTCCTTCTGCTTCGCCGTGTCTTCCGTTCGAGTCGACAGATGCTAGTCGCCCTGGTCATGCTGGCCCTGGTATCCACCACCTGCATGTCGCTTCTGTACTCGCCGGAGGACGTGACCCACGCCTACTACGGGCTGGAGACCAGGTTTGCCGAGCTCATGGCCGGCGCGATTGTGGCCTACCTGCCCCTGCAGAGGCCGCGTCGCGTCGAGGGCAGCCAGAGGCCCGTCATTGCCGCAAGGCCCGGTGCGAGCATCGACCTTGCCTGCTTCCTGGCCCTGCTGGTGCTGGCCGCTGCCTTCTTCTGGGCTGATGGTTCCATGCCCCTTCTCTACCACGGAGGCTTCCTTGCCTATGCCCTGGTGATGGCCCTGCTGGTCTGGCGGCTCGTTCGCTGGCGTTCGGGTGCAGTGGCCTCTTTCCTGTCCCTGCGCCCCCTGACCTACCTGGGCGAACGCTCCTTCTCGCTCTTCCTGTGGCACTACCCTCTGCTCATTCTGATGAATCCGGCCAACCGCACGACGGCTCTTCCCTGGTGGGGCTGGGTCCTCGAGCTGGCCGTCATCTGGGTCGCCACGGAGCTTTCCTGGCGTCTCTTCGAGGCGGGGGATGACCATGCGCCAAAGCACGTCAAGGCCTTGCGTGCCATCGTCGTTGCGATGGCCGTGGTGGCAATCCTGGGCGTGACCTTTGCCCCCGTGGACTGGGACGCCATGGATGCCGCCCGTACCTCGAGCGGCTCTGCTTCGCCCGATCAGACGGCGCAGGCGAACTCTGCCAAAGCTGGTTCCGCTGGTCAGGACAGCACAAGCTGCGCGCCCGAGGCCGAGAAGGTTCCCTCGAACTTGGATGCGTCCGGCTGGACCTATGACGCCGCCAATGGCACCTGCGATGCGGACGTTCTCGTCATCGGCGACTCGATCACCGATGGTGCCGCTTCCGCCATCCAGAAGGTCCTGCCAAATGCCTACGTGGACGCAAAGGTCTCGCGTCAGCTCTACACGGCCCAGGACGTCTATGCCCAGGACGTGGCTGCTGGTCACGATGCGTCTGTGGTCATCGTGGCCCTGGGCAGCAACAGCCTGATTCGCGACAAGTCTCAGGTGCAGACGGTCATAGATGCCGTGGGCGGCAGGCCCCTCTACTTCGTGACCATCCGCTGCCCCTATCCCCTCCAGGACGTTAACAACAAGATCCTTCGTGATTTCGCCGCACAGAATGACAACGTGGGCATCATCGACTGGAACGGTGCCAGTGCTGGCCACGATGACTGGCTGGTGGAGGATGGCACGCACCTGACGGCGGATGGCCAGGTCGCCTATGCCGCCCTGATGCGCAGGGCCCTGGCTGGCAAGTAGCAGGCCCATCCCACGGGTGTCATTCCTGTCGGGCAAATTACGCACAAAGAAGAGGCGCGCGTCCCTGTGGGCGCACGCCTCGTCTGTCTCTGGGCTGCCTGGCGGCCTTTCCGTCAGACTCTATCAGTCCTGATTACTTTGCGTGTCGAGGCTGCGGCTCCTCGTCGTCGCTCGCCTCGTCCGTGGGCTCGTCGCCCTCGGTGGCGTCCTCGGAGTCATCCGCCGGGGCCGCTCCTGCGTGTTTGGGCGCCTCGCGACCGGCCAGACGGGCGTCAGCCTCTGCCTCGGTCTCGAAGTGATAGCTGCAATTGGCCTCGGCAATCACGGACTGAACCGTCTTGTTCAGCAGGGCGCTGTCGATCAGCTGGTCGTAGATGCCCTCCTCCTTGGCCTGCTTCAGCACCTCGTCGATCTGCTCGGGGCTCACGTTGAGCAGGCGGGGGAGCTCGCTGGAGTCCACCTTGATCTTCTTTGCGCTGGCGTAGGCGTGCAGGGCTGCCTCCTGCTCGGCCAGGTCGTGGGCCTGGCGAAGCATCATAGAATCAAACTCGGTGCGCAGCATGCCCGTCTGGGCGAGGAAGAGGGACAGGGTGGCACCGCTCTGGGCCAGCTCGTCACTGAACTGCTTTTCCAGGCGCTCGCGGTACTCCTCCACGAATTTCTCGGGCACGTTCTGGCAGAGGCGCTTGGCCAGCTCTGAAGCGCACAGGACGGGCTTCTGCTGCTCGGCACCATCGCGGTTGAACTGCGACATTTCGTTCTTCAGGGAGTCGTGGAGGTCCTTGAGCGTTGCGCCGTTGAACTTCGAGGCGACCCACTCCGCGTCGTTGAGACTCTCCGGCGTACCGCCTGCCTGCGTGGCAATCTGGTCCAGAAGCTCATCAACCTCACGGTCGGTCACGGTCAGGATGGTGACCTCGATGCTCACGGGATCGTAGTTGATCAGGGTGTAGTAGGGCTTGCCGTCGATCATCAGGGGGTCGTGGCGCGGGGGAGTGGGCATGTGAGCTCCTATCACGATTGCATGTCAAAGCCACAGGGATTCTTCCCTGCAAACCACTAGCTTATCCCAAAAGCTGGGTTTTCCTGGCCCTTATCTGCAAAGAGTCGCCGTCCGTCGGACGCCTCGGGAGGCTACTCCTTGCTGAGCGAGTAACTGTCCGTGTAGCTTACCTGGCTGTCATAGGGTATCAGCAGGAATGTCTGCTGGTAGCTGTAGTCGGTCTTTACCGTGGCCATCACGGCATTGGGGTCGTCCTCGGTGCCAAAGCTCACCTGGGCGGTCACGGTTCCGCGCGAATCGTCGGGCAGGGAGAGGTCAAAGACGTAGCGACCGTCCTTGCTGGCATCCTGGTTGAGCTTGCCCGTGACGCTCGTGTCCGAGAGACTTGCGTCACCCTGGCTGTCTTCGGCGTCAGAGTCCGGTGCCGGGTGGAAGTGGGCTAGGGTGCTCAGGGTTCCGGCAAAGCCGTCTGCGCTGGCGTTCTGGATGTTCAGCGTCAGCGGGCTCTGCTTTGCCCCCAGGCACTTGGACCGCGAGGCCTCCTGGCTGACGAAGGTGCCCTTCCAGGTGCCCACCAGGGGACCGAAGCCCGCCGTCGTGGCGCCGTCTGGAACGTCTACCTGGTCAACCTTCCACAGTGCGCTCGAGGAGTCAAAGGAGAGGTGAACCGTCAGATCGCACTCGTAGGAGGTGAAGCTGGCCGCCTTTGCCAGGTGCACCTGGACGACGTCCCTTTGGCTATCACGATCAAAGGCCTCGGCCGTCAGCTTTGCCGTGGCGCCCTTGTAGATGCCGGCAAGGTCGACGACCTGCCCTGACTGGCCAGTATCCTTGTCCAGGCTTTCCTGGGCAGCTCGCAGGATGGTCTGAATGCCACTTGCGGAAGCCAGACGGTCCTGGTCCACGCCGCTTGTCGCAACGAAGCTGGGCGAGCTCGCGGCGGAGCAGCTCCTGAGCGTCCAGTCCCCGTCCGCCCCTCGCTGGTAGTCCAGGTGCGCTGTCGTGGTGGCCTCCACCGATCCGTTGGAGAAGGTCACCTCGACCTCCGCCTCGTAGCCATCCTTGCTGGTGCCGCGGGAGTTGACCTTTGCCGTCGTGACCTCGTACTGCGCATCGGTGCCAAAGTCGCCCGGGTCTCGGGTCGGCGCGGTGGCGTTGGCCAGGGCGTCGGACGTGATCGTCTCCTCGGAGGGGGCGTCCACGGTCCCCACCGCCAGGACTATGGCGGCAACCAGGATCACGACGACCACGGCGGCGAGGGCGGCCACAAGGCGGTGCTGGCCCAGCAGCTCCCGAAGGTGAGCGACCCGTGCCTGGGCCCATCTGCCCGTGGTGCGGCGGACGTCGCCTAGGGTGGGGTCCTGCTCCTCGGGCCTTGGCACCTCCTGGGCAAGGGGCTTCATCGAGGTGGTGTCGTCCAGCTTCTTTTCGTCGCTCATGTTCGTGGAACTCCCTCGTACCTGGACCGTTGACTCCGTTTGCTTAAGCTCTCATACAATATATGGGGTAATTACCCAATTTAATAACCCCAGAAGCTGTGGTTATCGCTACAATGAAGTGCATTTGTCTCTTCTGCCCGCAGCTCTGCGGCTGGCAGCTGAACCAAATGCTACCAGTAGTTTAGATACAGAAGTTGGTGGATAGCATGACTGCTCAGACTGGCAGTACCTCAGTCAAGACCCAAAAGGCAGACGTCCTCATCATTGGCGCTGGTCCCGCGGGCATCTTTACCGCGCTCGGCCTGGTCAAGAACGGCCGCGGCGAAAACATCGTCCTGGTGGAGAAGGGCCTCCCCGTCGAGAAGCGCACCTGCCCCAAGGCAAAGGTGGGCCACTGCGTTCACTGCCAGCCCTGCCGCATCACGACGGGCTTCTCTGGCGCCGGCGCCTTCTCTGATGGCAAGCTCTCCCTCTCCTATGAGGTGGGCGGCGACCTGCCCAAGCTCATTGGCCGCCAGTACGCGCAGGAGACCATTCACCGCGTCGACCAGATGTACCTCGACTTTGGCGCCGATCCCCACGTCGAGGGCGTGGGTAATGACGCCGAGATCGCCAATATCCGTCGCCGCGCCATCAAGGCAGGCCTGAAGCTGGTCAACTGCCCCATCCGTCACCTGGGCACCGAGAAGGCTCAGCTCATCTACGGCCGCATCGAGAAGGCCCTGCTGGACGCTGGCGTGAACATCATCTTTGAGACCGAGTGCCGCGAGGTCCTCATCGAGGATGGCTGCTGCGTTGGCGCCATGATCGAGAACAAGGATGGTGTCACCAGAATCGAGGCCAACAAGACGATTGTGGCGGTCGGCCGCCGCGGTGCGGACTGGCTGGACTCCATGTGCCAGGAGCACGGCATCTCCCACTCCGCCGGCCCCGTGGATATTGGTGTCCGCGTCGAGGTTCGCAACGAGATTATGGAGGACGTCAACAAGGCCCTCTATGAGGGCAAGCTCGTGGGATATCCCGACCCCTTCCAGAACAAGGTCCGCACCTTCTGCCAGAACCCTGGCGGCTTCGTGAGCCAGGAGAACTACGACGGCGGCCTTGCCGTGGTCAATGGCCACAGCTACAAGGAGCGCAAGAGCGACAACACCAACCTTGCCATCCTGGTCTCCTTCAACTTCCGTAAGCCCTTCAACCAGCCCATCGCCTACGCCCAGCACGTGGGTAGGCTCTGCAACATGCTGGGTGCCGGCCACCTGCTGGTCCAGCGCTTCGGCGACATCCGCAACGGCAAGCGCACCTGGCCCGAGGAGCTCTCGCAGTCCAACGTGGTGCCCACCCTGCCTGACGCCGAGGCTGGCGACATCACGGCTGCCATGCCCTATCGCGCCATGATCGAGATCGTCAACTTCATCAAGGCCATGGACAAGGTCGTGCCAGGCTTTGCCTCTGACGAGACCCTGCTCTATGCCCCCGAGCTGAAGTTCTACAGCAACCGCGTGGACATGGACGAGAAGTTCGATACCAGCGTCCGCGACCTCCATTGCCTGGGCGACTCCTCTGGTTGGACTCACGGCCTCATGATGGCATCGGTCATGGGCCTGCTCATGGGCGAGCGCCTGGCGGCAGAAAAGTAATCAGCTGGGTGTGATGGTGTGACAAAGACCCCAGGGGAAGACGTCACGCGTGGCTCGTGTGACAGATTTCCCTGGGGACATTTGTCACAGGTCATATGCACGACATTTGCACGTCTTCTCTGACTGAATGAATCCTCGGCTTGCGTGGTAAACTCTGAAAGATTGACTACGTTTGAGGAGAACATCATGCGAGACAAGCTAGAGAAGCTCATCGCTGCCTACGAGGAGCTCGAGAAAAAGATGATGGATCCGGCAATTGTCTCGGATCCCAAGGAATATGCAAAGATCGCCAAGGAGCATGCGAACCAGGCCGAGCTCGTGGCAAAGGCCCGTGAGTACCTGCAGGCCCTGGATGACATCGATGCCGCCAAGGAGATGCTCCACGAGACCTCCGACGCCGAGGAGAAGGAGATGCTCCAGGAGGACATCTCCGAGAACGAGGAGAAGCTCCCTAGCCTCGAGGACGAGATAAAGATCATGCTCATCCCCGGCGATCCCAACGACGAGAAGGATACGATCATCGAGATTCGCGCTGGCGTCGGTGGCGACGAGGCCGCAATCTTTGCTGGCGACCTCTTCCACATGTACGAGCGCTTTGCCTCCCAGCGTGGTTGGAAGGTCGAGGTCCTCTCCGCGAGCCCCGGTGAGGCTGGCGGTTACAAGACCATCGAGTTCAAGTGCACGGGCGAGAAGGTCTACTCCGTCATGAAGTACGAGTCTGGCGTCCACCGCGTCCAGCGCATCCCCAAGACCGAGAGCCAGGGTCGCATCCAGACCTCCACGGCAACCGTGGCCGTGCTGCCCGAGGCCGACGAGATTGACATCCAGATCAACCCCGAGGACCTGCGCATCGACACCTACTGCGCCTCCGGTCCTGGCGGCCAGGGCGTCAACACCACCTACTCGGCCGTCCGCATCACCCACCTGCCCACCAACACAGTGGTGCAGTCCCAGGACCAGCGCTCCCAGATTCAGAATCGCGAGGTCTGCATGCAGATGCTGCGTGCCCGCCTCTACGAGATGGAGCTGGAGAAGCAGCAGGCCGAGCAGGGCGCAAACCGCCTGGCCCAGATTGGTCACGGCAACCGTTCCGAGAAGATCCGTACCTACAACCAGCCGCAGGACCGTGTGACCGACCACCGAATCGGCTTCAACGGCACCTACAGCGGCGTCCTGCAGGGCGATACCCTGGGATCCGTCATCGATGCCCTGGCCGCTCAGGACCGCGCGGACAAGCTTGCTCAGATGGCGTAATGACTTATCGGGGCGTGACAAATACCCCAGGGGAAACTGTCCCAAAATGTGACAATTACCCCTGGAGTATTTGTCACGCCCATTTTTCTTGGCAAGAAGGGACCAAAAGGCATGGCAGAGGCAGAGGTCTGGACCGTCAAGCGCATTCTGGACTGGACGCGCGGTTACCTGGAAAAGAAAGGTGACGAGCATCCCCGCCTTTCCGCCGAGTGGCTCATCAGCGACGCCTGTGGCTTCTCTCGCATCCAAATCTACACAAACTTCGACCACGTCCTCACGCCCGAGGAGCTCAAGGTCATGCACGACGGAGTGGTCCGTCGCGGCCGTGGCGAGCCCCTCCAGTACGTGACGGGCGAGATGCCCTTCCGCCACATCGTCCTGCGTTGCGAGCCTGAAGTTCTCATTCCCAGGCCCGAGACCGAGATTCTGGTAGATGCGGCGCTGGAGGGCGTGGACGCCGCTCGCCAGGCTGGCCATGCAGCTCAGGTCCTGGAGATTGGCTGTGGTACGGGCTGCATCTCCTGCTCCATCGCATCCGAGCGGCCGGGCACTCACGTGACTGCCACGGACCTCTCACCTGCGGCGGTCAGCCTTGCGGGGCGCAACCGTGATTCTCTGGGCCTCTCACGATCTGTGGACATCGTCCAGTGTGACCTTGCATCGGGAGTCGATTCCGCCCTCATGGGCACTTTCGACGTGCTCGTCTCCAACCCTCCCTACATTCCCAGCGCGGTCGTACCGACCCTGCCTGGTGAGGTCAAGGGCTTCGAGCCCGGCCTGGCCCTGGATGGGGGAGAGGACGGCCTGGACGTATTTCGTCGCATTTTGGAGCTGGCGCCCCGTGCCCTGCGCCCAGGTGGCACCTTGACCTGCGAGCTTTTCGAGACAAACGTGGGCACTGCGGCTGACCTCTGCCGCGCCCAGGGAGGCTGGGCAAGGGTCGAGGTGCGTAAGGACCTGACCCATCGTCCCCGTATCCTCGTGGCAGTCCGCGAGGGCGACCTGGCCCAGGGAGGCACCCTGGTCGAGCCGGACAAGGTCTTGGCCGTGAGCCAGGACGAGCCCAGCTCCGTGGTGGTGCGTGACGTGGCAAAGCTCCTGCTGGAGGGCGGCGTGGTGGTCATGCCCACGGATTCCGTCTATGGCATCGGCTGCGCCGCTACCCCCGGAAACCCAGGCCTGCCCCGCATCTTTGACATAAAGAAGCGCGACCGCGCCCAGACCCTGCCATGGCTGGTGGCCGATACGCGCGACCTCCTCATGTACGGTGTCCAGGTGCCCGACTGGGCCTTTGCCCTGGCGCAGAAGTTCTGGCCCGGGGCCTTGACCCTGGTGGTCAAGGCCAGCCCACTGGTACCTGCCGACTACCTGCGCCCTGCTGACCCCGAGGACCTGGACTCTGATGGCCAGCCGGCGGCTCCCACCATTGCCCTGCGCTGTCCCGACTCGAAGCTCGTACGCGACATCGCCCGCGAGGTGGGCGTACCCCTGGCCGTTACCAGCGCAAACACCCACGGGGCGGCTTCTGCCACCAGTGGTGCGAACGTCGAGGACCGTCTGGTCCAAATGTCCGACCTCACCCTGGATGCGGGCCCCGCGCCGATAGCCATTGCCTCCACCATCGTGGACTGCACGGGTTCGGTACCCCAAATCCTGCGTGAGGGTGCCATCTCGACCCAGGCCATCATGCGGGTGGCCGGCTTTTAGTCGCCGACGCTCGCGCCATCGTGTATCCATTTGCGACCACGTGCGTCGAATTAGCCCCATCCGCGTTACACTAAAGTCGCTGTGTGCAGATCGACTCTACGGAAGGAGCCCTCCCATGAAGATTGCAATCGCATCGGACCACGGCGGATTCGACCAGAAGGCACCGCTCAAGGAGTATATGGAGTCCCTGGGCCACGAGGTGGTCGACATGGGGCCTGGCACCGCCGACCGCTGTGACTATCCCGACTACGCCGACAAGGTGGCTCGTTATGTCGCTGCCGGCAAGGCCGACCGTGGCGTCCTCATCTGCGGCACTGGCATCGGTATGGCCCTCACCGCCGACAAGGTTCCCGGCATCCGTGCCGCCGTCATCCAGACCCCCCAGTTTGCCGAGCTCTTCCGCGAGCACAACAACGGCAACGTCCTGTGCATCTCCGGCCGCTTCTCGACTCTCGACCTCAACAAGGAGATCGTGCACATCTTCCTGACCCAGGAGTGGGCTGGCGGCCGTCACGCCATCCGCGTGGAGAAGGTCATGCGCGAGGACGATCCCAGCTTCCAGGGCGTCGGCGAGGACTTCGGCGCCTAGACCCTGCACTACACGCAACATACGCAAGGACGATTACGCAACGGACGAAAGGGGCACGTGAATGGCAGGCTATCTGGAGCATCTGCGCGCTGAGGACAGCGAGGTCGCCGAGCTGATTGGCGAGGAGCTGGGTCGCCAGCGCAATTCCATCGAGCTCATCGCATCCGAGAACTTCGTTTCTCCGGCCGTGATGGAGGCCGTTGGCAGCGTTCTGACGAACAAGTATGCCGAGGGTCTTCCCGGGAAGCGCTACTACGGTGGCTGCTGGGCCGTCGACAAGATGGAGGACTTGGCTCGTGAGCGCGTGAAGAAGCTCTTTGGTGCTGCCTATGCAAATGTCCAGCCCCATTCCGGCGCCCAGGCCAACTACGCCGTCGAGACCGCCTTTACCCATCCCGGTGACACCATCATGGGCATGGACCTCTCCAACGGTGGTCACCTTACCCATGGATCCCATGCCAATTACTCCGGCAAGCTCTTCAACGTCGTGAGCTACGGCCTCGATCCCCAGACCGAGCGCATCGACTACGATGACGTTGCCGCAAAGGCCGAGGAGTTCAAGCCCAAGATCATCATTGCCGGGGCCTCCGCCTACCCCCGCATCATTGACTTCGAGCGCTTTGCCCAGATTGCCCATGACAACGGCGCCATCCTCATGGTGGACATGGCTCATATCGCGGGCATCGTTGCCGTCGGCCTGCATCCCAGCCCCGTGCCTGTCGCCGACGTGGTCACCTCCACCACGCATAAGACCCTGCGTGGCACCCGTGGCGGCATCATCCTGTGGAACAACCCCGACTATACAAAGAGGATCAACTCCTCTGTCTTCCCTGGCTCCCAGGGTGGCCCCCTGGAGCACGTGATCGCGGGCAAGGCCGTGGCCTTTGGCGAGGCCCTCAAGCCCGAGTTCAAGACCTACATCGAGAACGTGCTCAAAAACGCGAAGGCCCTGGGCCGCGGCATGGAGTCCAAGGGTCTGCGCATGGTCACGGGTGGTACCGACAACCACCTCCTTCTGGTGGACCTGACCACCGTGGCCGACGGCCAGGTCTCTGGTCGCGACGCCGAGACGGCCCTGGAGCGCGTCGGCATCACGGTGAACAAGAACACCATCCCCGGCGAGAAGCGCTCGCCCTTTGTCACGAGCGGCATCCGCGTGGGCTCCGCCGCTGCCACCTCGCGAGGCTTCGACGAGCACGAGTGCGAGCGCATCGGCGAGCTCATCGGCGACGTCATTACCAACATCCAGAACGTGGACGAGCTTGATAGGGTCGCGGCTGAGGTTACCGAGCTTCTGAATGCCCATCCGCTGTATCCTGAACTTGGTTAGTTTTTTAAGCATGTCCAAAGGGGCATGCTGCCTGGCCCTCGCACTCCGAGGGCCTTGGTATGTAGAGAGGACGCACTATGGAGTACGACGAGAGTCGTCTGACGGTCATCGACCACCCCCTGGTGCAGCACAAGCTGCACATCCTGCGTGACAAGCGCACGGGCACCAAGCAGTTCCGTGAGCTCGTGACCGAGCTGGCCATCTTTGAGGGCTACGAGGCCATGCGTGACTTCCCCCTGGAGGACGTTCAGGTGGAGACCCCGCTGGAGACCACGACCTGCAAGCGCATTGCCGGCAAGAAGGTCGCCATCATCCCCATCCTCCGTGCCGGTTTGGGCATGGTCGATGGCATCCTCGACCTGGTCCCCTCCGCGCGCGTCGGCCACGTGGGTATGTATCGCGACCCCGAGACCCATGAGCCTCACCAGTACTACTGCAAGTTCCCGCCCGATGTGGACAAGCGCACCTGTCTGGTGGTCGACCCCATGCTGGCCACGGGCGGCTCCCTCACGGCGGCCATCCAGTTCCTGCGCGAGGCTGGTGTCAAGGACATTCGCGCACTCACCCTGGTCAGCGCCCCCGAGGGCATAAAGACCGTGCTGGACTTTGATTCCGATGTCCGCCTGTACACCTGCTCCGTTGATCGCTGCCTGAACGAGAACGCCTACATTCTGCCCGGTCTGGGCGATGCCGGCGACCGCATCTACGGCACAAAGTAAGAAAAAAGTGGGAGATTTACCCCAGGGGTAAATCTCCCAAAATGTGACAAAGGCCCCAGGGGTACGTGTCGCGTTGTTTCCATCGCGGCCGGTTCCCCTGGGGCCTCTGTCACATCGGGATTACTCGTCTCTCGCCTGAGTGTCAGCCTCGGTCTCGGCAGCTTCGTCCGCTGCCTCGGTCGCCAGCTCGGTGTCGCGCTCCTTGTCCGCCTGAAGGCGGTTCTTGATGAAGCGGAAGATTCCCCCATGGCCCTTCTCAGCGCGGTCTACGGTGGATATATGGACGTACTTGTCGCAAATGTCCTTGGTCCGCAGGTACTCACGGCCCCTTGGGTCCGTTACTGGGACCAGTTCGTCCGGCGAGTCGGTAAAGAACCGGTCAGCCCCGTGGAAGACCTTGGGATTGGCTAGGGTATAGCCTCTTCGGCAGGTGCCGCGCCAACGGCCGGTCTCCTTGTTTTGCTCGAATGACGCAAACTCGCAGTCAGTGCAATGTAACATGCCCATGGTACGAGCCTCCTAAAGTTCAACGTCTTGACGCGTAGTGCTATAGTAACCCCGTATTTTGAACTGGGGTAAAATTCAACGCCTGTGGAAATATGGCGAAGGCGTTGAATCGAATTCCGGGTCATTGCGTTTTGCGGCCCAAGGGCTAAAGTTCTTTAGCCCTGAAAATTGGTGTCGTAAGGAGATGGGCTTGGAGAACATGGGCGTCATTGTCGCAGCTATCGTTTGCGGCATTGTGGGTGGTCTCCCACAGGCGTTTTTGTTTGAGAAGGCCCTGAAGGGGAACAAGGGAGTTAATGTGGCCCTTGGACTCGCGAGCGTGATCGTTTCTTTCGTCATGCTCTCGCTTGCGATTCTGGTCGCACGGGCTGTGGCTCCTGGCCATACCCTGGCGTTCGGGACTGTGACGGTCGCTGCGTTCCTGGTCTTTTGGGGCGTAGAGGCTGTACGCGCGTGGCATGCCGCCGACAGGCGGTAGTCACGCTAAGGGAAAGGAAGTACGGTGGAGGTCTTCAATCGGCTGCCCGACGAGATCCAAGGGCTTGTCAGCAGATTTGGCTCTACTGCGGCATTTGGCGATGTCAAGAGCGTCGGCATCACGCAGTATTCGTTCTGGATGTTCGTCTCGTGCGCGCTGCTTCTCATCATCGTCTTTGCGTTCAAGAAGCGCCAGGCGGGCAAGCTCGTCCCCGAGGGCCACTTCGTCAATGCCATGGAGTTCCTGGTCGAGTTCGTCCGTGACGATCTCGTGGTGGGCCTCATCGGTAAGGACCGCTGGCGCCAGCACTTCCCCTACCTGGCCTCGCTCTTCTTCTTCGTGCTGATCAATGACATCGTTGGCATCATCCCCGGCATGCACCCCGGCACGGGCAGCATCGGCTGCACCGCCGCGCTCGCTCTGGTGTCCTTCATCTACTTCGTCTGGATGGGCATCAAGGCAAATGGCGGCTGGGGCTACATAAAGAGCCTCGCGCCTGCTGGCCTGCCCGGCCCCATCGCCGTGCTGGTGTGGGTCATCGAGGTCTTCTCTACGCTTCTTCGTCCCATCACCCTGGCTATCCGTCTGTTCTGCAATATGTACGCGGGTCACATCGTAATGGGTACCTTCGCCATTCTGGCTTCGGACTTCTTCATGTCGTTCGCGAGCAGCCCCGCCCTGGCGGCAGCCCCCAACGTCCTGATCTCCGTCGCCTGGATTCTCGTTCTTATCATCATCTACCTGGTAGAGATTCTGGTCGCTGCAATTCAGGCCTACGTCTTTACCCTGCTTACGGCCGTCTACGTCAGCGAGGCTGAGGAGGACGACTAGGGAACTGCGCCGCAAAGGCGCCCAATGATTGGCCATTCGCGGAATAAGTCCGCATGAATAGGCAAGCACGTCAACTGCGCCCAAGGAGAGGGCGACGTTAAAGGAGGAAACGTGACTGGTAATATTGGCTACGGTCTGTGCGTTATTGGTGCTGGTTTTGGTATCGGCCTCGCTGCATACGGTGCGGCACTCTCTATGGCTCGACAGCCTGAGGTTCAGGGTCGTCTGTTCACTGTCTTTATTCTGGCATCCGCATTCGTCGAGGCTCTGGCCCTTATCGGCTTCGTCGTCGCACTGATCGGCTAAGACTCGATCGGGCAAGTACGAAGACGTTGGGAACGGAGATTTCCATGAGTAACAAGAAGCCTACGAACATTCGCAGGGCCTCGATGCTTTCGGTGGCGGCCCTTGCCACCCTGACGCTGAGTGGCTGCGATGGCGTTCCCGAGAGCGCGTCGATTCTGATTCCCGAGCCCGCCGAGTTTGTCCCTGCGCTCATTGCCTTCCTCATCATCTGGTTTGTGCTGGCAAAGTTCGCTTGGCCCATGATCCTCAAGACCCTTGATGATCGCCAGGCAAAGATTCAGGGCGACCTGGACGCTGCCGAGCACGCTCACGCCGAGGCTCAGGCAGAGAAGAAGGAATACGAGCAGCACCTCAGGAGGGCCCGTCAGGACGGCGACGAGATTGTCTCTGCCGCCAAGAAAGAGGCCGAGGCCGAGCGTAGCCGCATCATTGCCAAGGCCCAGAAGGAAGCTGCCGACGAGGTCGCAAAGTCGCATGACGCCCTCGAGAGTGAGCGCCGTAAGGCCATGATCGAGCTTTCTGGCTCCGTGGTCGACCTGTCTGTCGAAATCGCCGGAAAGATCATCGGCAACGAGCTTACCGAGGATCAGCAGCGTGACCTCGCCGAGAAGTATCTCAAAGAAGTGGGAAAGCCCAATGACGACTAATCAGAGTGACGACGAGAGGGCAGAGGCCTACGCCCGCGCCCTCATCGACGCCGGACGCGCCGAGGGACGCTCCAACGCCGATCTCGTTCAGTGGTTGCATGCGGTCAAGTTCTCGCCCGAGGTACTCGAGGCACTGGCGGCCATGCACAAGGCGGATGACCTGGACCTCATCGACAAGGTCTCCAAGGAGTACAAGGAGATCCTGGACAACGGTGACGACGCCGTATCGGTTACTGTCACCACGGCCGTGCCGCTGGATGACGAACTGCGCAAGAAGATCATCGACAAGGCAAAGTCGGACATAGATACCGACGTCTACCTGGTCGAGCGTGTCGACCCCTCCATCCTGGGTGGCATCATCCTGGAGGAGCGTGGCAATCGCTACGACGCCTCCGTGCTCGCGCAGCTGAGCAACATTCGCAAGCAGCTCGCTTCTACCTTCATGGGAGGCGAAACAGATGAGTGATACAAAGATCAGCTCTTCGGAGATCATGAATACCTTGCGCAGCCAGCTGTCTGCAATCAACGCTACGGTTGACCGCAATGAGGCATCGGTCGTCACGTCCGTTGGAGACGGCATCGCCCGCATCAGTGGGCTCAAGACGGCAATGTCCGGAGAGCTCCTGGAGTTCACGGGTGCACATAGCCTCAAGCCCGTGTATGGCCTCGTCCAGAACCTCGACGAGGATTCTGTCGGCGCAGTTCTCTTTGGCGACGTGGAAGCCGTCAAAGAGGGCGACGAATGCCGTACCACCGGCCGCGTCATGGACATTCCGGTCGGTCACGCAATGCTCGGCCGCGTCGTCAACCCCCTGGGCCAGCCCATCGACGGCCACGGCCCCATCGATACGACGCACCGTCGTCCCATCGAGTTCAAGGCTCCTGGCATCATGGAGCGCCAGCCTGTGTGCGAGCCCGTCATGACCGGACTCGTCGCAGTCGATGCAATGGTCCCCATCGGACGTGGTCAGCGTGAGCTCATCATCGGCGACCGAAAGACGGGCAAGACGGCCATCGCCATCGACGCCATTGTCAACCAGCGCGACACCGACATGGTCTGTATCTACGTTGCCATTGGCCAGAAGGCCTCTACCGTCGCCTCCATCAAGGAGGAGCTGGCGAATCGTGGCGTCCTGAACAAGACCGTGATCGTCGCCGCAACTGCAGCCGATTCCGCACCCATGCAGTACATCGCTCCTATGGCGGGCGCCGCCATCGGTGAGTACTTCATGTACAACGACGACAAGGGCAACCCTGCCGACGCGGACCATCCCGGCGGTCACGTGCTCATCGTCTACGATGACCTGTCAAAGCAGGCCGTCGCATACCGCCAGATGTCCCTGACGCTGCACCGTCCGCCTGGACGCGAGGCCTATCCCGGCGACATCTTCTACCTCCACTCTCGTCTGCTCGAGCGTGCCGTCAAGATGAGCGACGCCAACGGCGGCGGCTCCATGACCGCGCTCCCGATCATCGAGACCCAGGAGGGCGACGTCTCCGCCTATATCCCGACCAACGTCATCTCCATTACCGATGGTCAGATCTACCTCCAGTCGAGCCTCTTCTTCCAGGGCCAGCGCCCTGCAGTCGACGTCGGCATCTCGGTTTCCCGCGTTGGTGGCGCAGCCCAGCTGCCCGCCATGAAGCAGGTTGCCGGTACGCTGCGCCTGGACCTCGCCAGCTATCGAGAGAAGCAGGCCTTCGCCCAGTTCGGTTCCGACCTGGACGCCACGACTCAGTATCAGCTGAACCATGG
Organism: uncultured Olsenella sp.; assembly: GCA_900316105.1. Classification (GTDB taxonomy): domain Bacteria; phylum Actinomycetota; class Coriobacteriia; order Coriobacteriales; family Atopobiaceae; genus Olsenella_F. The sequence continues at coordinate 7,845 of ONBR01000006.1, read as the reverse complement.
CGCCCACATGATGGAGCTCCTGAAGCAGAAGCGCTTCGCCGCACTCGACGCGGCCGACCAGGTCATCTCGATCTTTGCGGCCAAGGAGAACATGATTGACGACGTCGATCTTGACCACGTGATCCTCTTCCGCGATGAGCTCTGCAAGTACATGCGGCTCAGGCATGACGCCCTGAGGCGTGAGATCGTCAAGGGCAAGATCTCGGACGAGCAGTCCGATCGTCTCAAGCTCCACATTACGCACTTCAAGGAGCGCTTCCTCAAGGAGCACCCCAACAAGGAGACCGTGAACGCGGACGAGCTCTCGGAGACGGCTGACGCTCCCGATCAGACGAGTGAAAAGGCGTAGCGGCGGCCATGGCGAATCTTCGTGAAATATCGCATCGCATGTCGTCGATCCGCAGCACCATGCAGATTACGAGGACCATGGAGATGATCTCCACGGCTCGCATTCAGCGCGCGTTGCGGGCGGCAGAGGAGGCGGCGCCCTACAAGGACGCCATCACCGAGATGCTCGCTAACGTCGCGTCGGCGACGGCTGCCGACGACTTCCCGCTGCTTCAGACCCACCCGACTGAGAAGGCAGTGCTCTTTGTGCTCATTGCTTCCGACCGTGGTCTTGCCGGCGGCTTCAACATCCAGCCGCAGCGCGAGGTCGAGCACGAGATGAAGAGGCTCGAGGCAGAGGGAAAGAAGACCTACCTGATTACCTGCGGGCGTAAGCCTACGGAGTACTTCACCTACCGCGACGTGACGCCCGCACTCTCCTTTACGGGCATATCGGCGGACCCGACTCCAGACGAGGGGGCGCGTATTGCCTCGTACGTCATGGACGCCTATACGTCCGGGCAGGTCGACCGCGTGGTGATCAAGTACTGGCATGCCAAGAACCGCATGGAGCAGGAGCTCGTGAGCGAAACGCTGCTTCCGCTCTCGCGCGAGAGCCTCATGATGCCTAACAAGCCCCGCAATCCCGAGGCCTTGTCTGAGGTTGGTGTGGAGCGCAATCCCGAGTTCAGGTTTGAGCCGTCCGCGAGTGAGGTAATGGGGTACCTTACCCCTGCCTACATCAGGACCGTGGTTTTCCATGCCCTGCTTGACTCGGCCGCAGCGGAACACGGTGCACGCCGTCGTGCCATGCAGTCCGCAACGGACAACGCCAAAGAGGTCCTGGAGACTCTCGGCAGAACCTACAACCGAGTGCGTCAGGGCTCCATCACCACCGAGCTCAACGAGATCATCGGCGGCGCTTCCGCATTGGAGGAAAGTAACTGATGTCTAACGAAACAACACAGCAGCACAGCGTGCTCGAGGACGCCGCCCTCGCCCGAATGAGGGAGACGGCGGGTGTCGGCACCATCGTGCGTATCGTCGGCCCCGTCGTTGACGTGCAGTTCATCGACCGCATGCCCAGCATCTACACGGCCCTTACCGTGGAGGCTGACACACCTATGGGCCACATCTCCACGATTTTGGAGGTGGAGTCGCAGCTGCCGAACAGGGTCGTTCGTACGGTCGCCATGTCTTCCACCGATGGTCTGCAGCGTGGCATCAAGGTCAAGGATACCGGTCGCACCATGATGATGCCCGTCGGTCCCTCTACCCTTGGCCGCGTCTGGAACGTCATGGGCCAGCCCGTAGATGGCCTGCCCGTGCCCGACGACGTGGAATACTATCCCATTCACCATCCCGCCCCCTCCTTCGACGAGCTGACCACCCAGACCGAGATCTTTGAGACTGGCATCAAGGCAATCGATCTGCTCGAGCCCTATGTTCGTGGTGGAAAGACCGGTCTTCTTGGTGGCGCAGGCGTCGGCAAGACGGTCCTGATTCAGGAGCTCATCAACAACCTGGCCCAGGAGCACGGCGGCACCTCCGTCTTCACGGGCGTCGGTGAGCGCACCCGTGAGGGCACCGATCTCTATCTGGAGATGAAGGAGTCTGGAGTTCTGGAGAAGACCTGCCTGGTCTACGGACAGATGAACGAGCCGCCCGGAGCTCGTCTGCGCGTCGGTCTGGCCGGCCTGACCACTGCTGAGTACTTCCGCGACCAGGGTCAGGACGTCCTGCTCTTCATCGACAACATCTTCCGCTTCTCGCAGGCAGGTTCCGAGGTCTCCGCACTGTTGGGCCGCATGCCTTCCGCAGTCGGCTACCAGCCTACGCTGGCCACCGAGATGGGCGACCTCCAGGAGCGTATCACCTCCACCAAGGAGGGCTCGATTACCTCCGTCCAGGCCGTCTACGTGCCAGCCGACGACCTGACCGACCCTGCACCCGCGACGACCTTTACCCACCTCGATGCGACGACCGTCCTTTCACGTTCCATTGCATCCCTGGGCATCTATCCCGCCGTCGACCCGCTGGCCTCCTCCAGCTCCGCACTCGACCCCTCCGTCGTTGGCGAGGAGCACTACCGTGTGGCCGTTGCCGTCCAGGAGATTCTCCAGGAGTATTCCGATCTCCAAGACATCATCGCCATTCTGGGTATGGACGAGCTCTCCGAGGAGCAGCAGCTGGTAGTCAATCGTGCCCGAAAGATTCAGCAGTTCCTCTCGCAGTCCTTCCATGTTGCCGAGAAGTTCACGGGCAACCCTGGCGTCTACTGTACGGTAGAGGACACGGTCCGCTCCTTTGCCGAGATCGTGGACGGCAAGTGCGACGACCTGCCCGAGCAGGCTTTCCGCTACGCCGCCACCATCGACGACGTGCGCGTCCGTGCTGCAAAGATGACTGGCCGCGACGATGCGGCTGAGGAGTAGGGGCTGCCATGGCAACTCTTACCTGTCAGTTCGTCAGGCCCGACCGACTCATCTTCGAGGGTAAGGCCAAGGACCTGACCCTGCTTACGCCTTCGGGAGAGCTTGGCGTCTGGCCTGGCCATGCATCCGAGATCGTCGTTCTGGGCGACGGCGTCGTGCGCCTGCACCCCACCGAAGAGGAGGGTGGCGGCGAGCGCAAGGTGATCGTCTCGGGCGGGTATGCCGAGATCAGCAACAACGTCGTCATTGTGCTGGCGGATCACGCTCGCGACATCGACGACATCGAACCCGACGTGGTGCGTGAGACGCGCGAGAAGGCCTTCGACTCTCGTGACGCCCTTCCTGAGGACGACAGCCGTCGTGCCTATTACGATAACAAGGTCAAGTGGTGCAACCTGCTGCTCAAGTATGCAGGCGAATCCGACGCACAGTAGCACACAGGCCGCCTATGCCCCTAAGCTATACTTTGGGTGCGAGGCGGCCATTTTTTATGACTAGGAGGCAAGTTGGAAGTCATCAAGGTTGAGGGAGGACATCCCCTCGGAGGCGAAGTCACGGTAGAGGGAGCAAAGAATTCCGCCCTGAAGCTTATGGCGGCCACGCTCATGGCCCCTGGTGTAACAACCCTTACGAACGTGCCCAACATTGCGGACGTGCACGTCATGGGCAAGGTTCTCAAGTACATGGGCGCAAAGATCGATGTCTTGGGAGTGCATACGCTCAAGATTGACACCTCCGAAGTTGACAAGTGGGAGACGCCCTATCACCTGGTCGCACAGATGCGTGCGTCCACGGCCGTTCTTGGTCCCCTGCTTTCCCGTTTCGGCAAGGCTATCGTTGCCATGCCTGGTGGCTGCAACATCGGTGCCCGAAAGATCGACATGCATATCCTGGGCCTTGAGGCCTTGGGCGTGAAGTTTGACATCGACCATGGCAACATCCACGCCACGACGCCCAATGGACTGAACGGTACGGTCGTCACCCTGGACTTCGCCAGTGTCGGCGCCACCGAGAATCTCATGATGGCATCCGTCCATGCCAAGGGCATCACCACCATCGACAACGCGGCACGTGAGCCCGAGATCGTTGACCTTGCAAACCTCCTCAACGAGATGGGTGCGAAGGTGCGTGGCGCCGGCTCTCCTGTCATCGAGGTGGAGGGCGTCAGCGAGGACCTGCACCCCGTCGAGCACCGCGTAGTGGGTGACCGCATCGAGGCGGGCACCTTCGTGGCAATGGCCGGCCTTGCGGGCGGACCCGTCACTGTGAAGGGCTTCGAGCCCGTTCACCTGGGACTTGTGCTAAAGAAGTTTGAGCTCATGGGGCTCAATATTGTGCGTGGGCCTCATCAGTGCACCGTTAGTCGCAAGGGTTCCATCCATTCGATCGACATTCAGACCCTGCCCTTCCCGGGCTTCCCCACGGACATGCAGGCCCAAACCATGTGCCTTCTTGCGCAGGGCGATTCCTCCTGCGTCATAACGGAGAACGTCTTTGAGAACCGTTTCATGTTCGCCAGCGAGCTCCAGCGCATGGGTGCCGACATTCGCATCGAGGGTCATCACGCTATCGTACATGGCGTCCAGAAGTTCTCTGGTGCAGAGGTCAAGTCGCCCGACCTTCGCGGCGGAGCGGCACTGGTGATGGCCGGCCTCGTCGCCGATGGCGTTACCACCGTGTCCGACATTCATCACATCGACCGTGGCTACGAGCGCTTCGTCCAGAAGCTCACGGGCCTGGGTGCGAAGGTCGAGCGAGTTGAGGTTCCGGACCCCGAGATAGTCGATTAGCCTTAACCGAGTCAAAAGCCCTTGAACGTCGGTGCGCCCACTCTTGCAGTGGGCGCATTTGCCGTTTTCCAGAGGGTGTTCGCGGGGCGAGACGAAAGACGCCGAGACATTTCGGGTAATAATGGTTAATCAAAGACGTAAAACTGTGTCCTTAATGCAAGGAGGTTGCATGTCAGACGCAGAAGCTGAACGTGCTGTCATGAAGGAGCCGACCACGCCTGTGGAGCAGCGCAAGCTTTCCATGTCGAGCGAGGATTATCTTGAGGCCATCTATCGCATCATGTCCAAGTCAAAGGATCCCGAGGGGGTCCGCTCGGTGGATGTTGCGGATCAGATGGGGGTTTCCAAGGCTAGCGTCAACAAGGCAGTTAGCTCCCTCAAGGAGGGTGGATACGTTTCGCAGAGTCATTACGGGCGCATTCGCCTGACCGAGACCGGCGCCATATACGGCGCCCATACCTGGAGATGTCATCGCATGCTCAGGCTCTTCCTTGAGCGCGAGCTGGGGGTGGACCCTGAAACGGCTGATGCCGAGGCCTGCCTGATGGAGCATGCCCTGTCGCATGACACACAGGTGCGTTGGCTCAGGCATCTCGAGAAGCAGGGGCTGACGCTGGAGGACGAGTAGCTCTGGCGCGTTCGGTCTATGGCCTCGTGCCGTTTGCGCACCATCGCTTCTCAGCCGTCCTCGTGGGCGGTATCGTAGAACGCGAACAGTTAGGCTGCCTTTGAGGATTGGCGGTCAAGCTCACATGTTCATATCAGAAAGGAATCCGATTATGAAGGCAGTCATTCCCGCAGCGGGTCTCGGCACACGCTTCTTGCCGGCCACGAAGAGCACCCCCAAGGAGCTGCTCCCCGTCCTGAACAAGCCGGTCATCCAGTACGTGGTGGAGGAGGCCCTGGAGCCCGAGGGCGTCGACGGCGTCGTTATCGTCAATTCCCACGAGAAGCCCCAGATCGAGCAGTACTTTAGCGTGGATGAGGCCTTCGAGGAGGAGCTGCGCGGTCGCGGCAAGGCGTTCCAGGCAGATGCCGTTCACGATGCCGGCTCACTTCCCGTCTCCTTCGTCTATCAGGATGAGGCCCGCGGTCTCGGCCATGCGGTTCTCTGTGCCGAGTCCGAGACGGGCGACGAGCCCTTCTTTGTCCTCCTTGGAGACTATTTCGTGCCTGATCGTCAGATGTGCGTCAATATGGCCAAGGTTTCCAAGGAGCATGGTGGCGCTTCCGTCATCGCGGTTGCCCCTGTTCCCGCCGATCAGGTGAGCCGCTACGGCATCATCGCCGGCGAGTGCGTGGGCTCTCTGGACGGCAAGACGCCAGAGGGCGAGGAGTCCGATGGCGCTGTCTGGAAGGTCACGGGTCTGGTGGAGAAGCCCCAGCCAGAGGATGCTCCCAGTCACCTCTTCATCGTCGGTCGTTACCTGCTCAGCCCGCGTGTCATGAAGCTTCTGGAGACTCAGGGCATTGGTGCTGGTGGCGAGATTCAACTTACCGATGCCATGGAGCGCCTGCTCGAGGACGAGGAGATGTATGCCCTGGTCGTGGATCCCGAGGAGGGCTGCGATACCGGCACTCCCGCTGCATGGGCTGCCACCAACGCAAAGATGGCCCTTCAGGACGAGTCCTCCAGGGCTGCCTTCCTCGAGGCACTTGGCTCCAAGGCCGCGAGCCAGCTCGGCTAGGGTTGGAGACGTCGTGCACGTCATTGACTTTGGCGTGAATGGCTGGATTGCCCGTTTTGACGAAGGCGCAGACAAGAGTCACATGGCATCCCTAGGTGCGGCACTGGGCCAGGTATGGTCTCGTCGCGGCGGGGATGCCGTTGTGTACGTCGGCTTTGATGGTCGACGCCATTCACTCGAACATGCTCAGGTCATAGCCTCTGCCCTCGCGGGGTATGGGCTGGACGTTGGTCTCTCGCGGGAGGCCTGTCCCGCGCCATCGCTTGGCCTGGCGGTTGCCCGCAACTCCAGAGCGGTGGGTGGGGTAATGATCACTGGGTCAGATGCCCCCAATGTCTATGAGGGGCTGATTGCCCATGGGCCCGATGGAGGAAGTGTCTCGGCTGGTTTTGCCCAGGCGGTTGACCAGGCCGTGAGTTCGGCCGACCCGTCTATCCAGGGTACTTACCAGACAGTTGACCTTCTTTCGCCCTATTTAGAGGAGCTGCAAAAGTGGATGAATCTTTCGCCTGGACACCGAAGGCTCAGAGTGGTTGTGGATGGGCTCCATGGTGTCGGGGGTGCTCCCGTAGCAGGCGTCCTCAAAGAGCGGGGCTTTGACGTCGAGCTTATTCACGAGAAGCTTCGCCCTGACTTTGCTGGTATGAAGCCCCAGGCATGTGAGCCTTGGGTAGACGACTGCGAGGAGGCGGTTCGGTCCCTAGGCGCCGACATGGGAATTGTCCTAGATGGTGACGGCATGCGTTCCGCCGTGATAGACGAGCGGGGAGACCTTGTGGCCCCGCAGCATATGGTTCCCCTCCTATTGCATTATCTAGTGGAAGAACGCGGCATGCGAGGACGCGTCGTCCGGACTTTGCCCTGCTCTGCGGGGGTACGAACCGAGGCAGAACGGCAGAACCTCGAGGTGACCACGGTGCCAGTCGGCTTCGAGCGCTTGCACGACGAGATTCTTGAAGGTGACGTTCTCCTTGCCTGCGACGAGTTTGGTGGCGTGAGCCTGCCTGCCCATCTCGCCGAGCGCGATGGGGCCCTTGCTGCCCTTCTGTTGGCAGAGATGCTTGCAAACGATACGGGCAAGAGACCTCTGAGCCGACAAGTGCTAGCTCACGAGAGAAGTGTTGGCAGGCAGCACTATGTGATGTGCGAAATGAGTCTGGAAACGGCGAAGCTCATGGGGTTTGCCAACGCCCTGCCCGGCCTGAACCCAAAGAACATCGACAGGCGACAAATAGTGGACGTCTCTCACGCCGATGGTCTCAAGTTGGTCTTTGACGACCATTCATGGCTTATGGTCCGTCCGTCCAGGAGAAGACCAATAGTGAGGGTGTATGCAGAGGCTTTCAGCCTGGAGCGAAGGGATCAGTTGCTGGGGGAGGCGGTCGCCTTCGTAAGGGGCGGCTACAAGACGGAATCAGGCGAATAGGCCTAAAGGGACACGGGGTTTGCCTTGGGTTTTCCACTGGCCGAGAAATTGGAGCCATAAGGAAGATTTGAATTGTGTGCAAACTGTGAACTTGCCGAAAGTCGCCCCGACGTCGCGCCCGAGTGCGTAATATGTTTCTTCGCGCCGCGGCGGGGCAAGGCCCCGAGAGCGGCGGCGAA